>JAJRVX010000225.1:0-7149 GCA_024277095.1 Chloroflexota bacterium | reverse complement strand
AATCACCATCTCGTCCGGGGCCAGCGCGGTGCGCCGGACGCCCTGAAAGAACTCGGGGAAGGAGAGCTCGCGCTGCCCACGCGCCGATGCCAGCACCACGCGAGCATCCAACGCCCACAGCGGCGTGATCGTGTCATTGGCCGGCGAGGCGGTGACCAGATTACCCGCTACGGTGCCGCGATTGCGAATCTGAGGGGCACCCACCTCCCAACAAGCGCGAGCCAGGGGGAAAGCTCGCGCGGTGACGAGCGGCGAAGTCACCACCTGATGATGCGTGACGCGCGGGCCGATCCGCACCAAGCCTTCATCCTCCACGATACGGTCTAGCCCCATCAGGCGGCTGACATCCACCAACACGGACACCTCTCGCACGCCGCGTTCCAGCTCGATGATCAAGTCCGTGCCCCCAGCCACCACGCGAGCCTCCGGTCCATAATCGGCCAGCACGCGCAAAGCCTGGGACAGATCAACCGGCGTGTAGTACCTCTGCCATAGAGTCATCGCTTTTCCCTCGATTCCAACGCAAGGCCCAAGAAGGGTCTAGGGGGCGTCCTCCGCGGGGGAGACCGATCCGCTCGCTCTCACGCCCCTTCACTCGCCTTTTCCGGCCTCACCCGCTTCCAATGCGACCTCCGCCCGCACTACGCCTGCCCGATCATGACGGGCGACGAGCCGCACCGTGCCGCCCTGGGGCGCCCGCACCACCCACTCCGCCTTGGCCCGATCCTCGGTGGGATCGGCCACCCGGCTGACCAGTGCGGAGGGCTTGTAAGCCCGGCCCTCCAGCTGGCCGATGTCCACGCGCGGCTTGCCGGCCTCCAGCTCGGCGCCCTCTGGCAGCTCGATCTCGCAGATCACGCCGCGCACCACCTTCTTCTCCAGCGCCTTCCTGGTCACATACGTGGGCAACCACCCCGTGTTCTGCACCACCAGGCGGATCCGATACGTCCCATCGCCCAATGGCTTGGCGCTCGCCTCGTACAATTCCAGGCGCGGCGAGATCAGCAGATGCCAGATCAACCAGTCCGGAAAGGAGGAGATCTCCTTCTCCAGGAGCTTCGGCGGTGGGTTGCGGAAGGCATAAAGCGCGTTCCAGCCCCCCAACTCGACCTTACCCAGCTGCGGGTGGTCAAACTCATACCAGTCCACATATCCCTCGCCATCCAACACCTCGTCGCTCCACCGAAGCAGCTTCAGGTCATCCTCGACGGGATGCTCTCGATACCACTCGATGAACTTGTAATCCTCGATCCCCGCCTGCCGCTGTGGGCTCCAGATCTCCACCGTCCAGGCGAACACCCCTAGGTGATCGTACATCCAATCGTCAAAGACGCCCGTGATCACCTCCTTCGGGTGATATCGAAAGTCGTGATACACGGAGACGTTGGGGTAGCCGGTGATCTCCGTTCCCTTTTGGCCGATCTTCTGATACGTCCACAGATCCTCGGCCGGGAACGTCTCATCGCTCTGATCGCTGTACGGTCGCAGGAGCACACCGCTGTGCGTGTGAAAGGCCACGCCGCCGGTGATGTTCGGGTGGCTGACGATGAAGTGCACGATCGCCCGGACCTCCGGTTCCGACGTGGGATACGGGCCAGCCCCCTGCTGCTCGTGCTCCTGGCGCCAGTTCATCGGGAAATTGCGGTTGAGGTCCAGCCCCTCCTTCTTCGGCTGCAACGTGATCGTCACCCCGTCATAGTCTTTCAGCCATCCCTCCGGCAGGATACGATAGTACTGCCCATCCGTCTCTGTGGGATCCCGGCGCACCAGCAGGCGCGGCTCCTCCGGATACACCTTCCAGGGGCCGTTCGGATCGGGGATCCGCATCATCAACATGCGACCATCCCCGTCGATATCCTCCTCCACCAATCCCTCCAGCGGCTCCTCATCGTAGGGATACGGCCGCGTGCTGGACCGGATGATCCTGGGCTTATCCGCCAACGCCAACTCCGCCCCATCCGGGTTCACGCGCGGGCAGATGTAAAAGGCCCGCGTGTCCAGACAGCGAGTGATCTCCTCATCGCGCCCATATCCGGTAACCAGCTTGTGGATCAGGTACAGGCACGCGCTGGAGGGCGACAACTCGCTGGCATGGATGTTCCCATCCACCCACAGCGCGGGCTTCTCCTTATCCTCCCCTGTGGCGAAGCTGGTGACGGTGGCCACCCAGATGTCACGTCCCTCGTAACTCTTACCGATGCTCTCCACGCGCACGAGCTGAGGATGCTCCTCCGCGTAGCCCTGCAAGATGCGCGTCAGCTCCTCATAGCGATAGTAAGTGTCAAAGCGAACGTCGGGCATGGATACAGCTCCTTGCGTGATGGTTCATAGAGATGTCCTATCTGAGAGACGGGGGCGACACATGAATCGCCCCCGATACGCGCATACATGCCGCCGCCCTACCGCTGGCCCCCCAACACGCCGGACATGATCCCCGCCAGGATGGCTCCCAGCAACATCCCCACCAGGGCGCCGACGACCAGGCCGGAGACGGCCCTGACGATGATCCCCACCACCAGCGCGCCGATCATAGCCCAGGCCAGGATCACCCGCCAGGAGTTCACCCGGGTGGGCTCATAGGTGACCACCGGATCCCGGATGCTCCCGCCGCGAATGACGGGCTCCGATCCCCGTTCGGCGCTGATCCCGGCCTTCAAATTCCCGTCTACATCACAATCCTCCAGTGTGACGGCCCCCCCGTCATAAGCCCATATCCCCTCCCTCGCGTTGTCCCGAATCCGGCACCGGCGCAGAAGAACGCGAGCATCACCGCGAACCTCCACGCCGGCGTATCGATTCCCGGAGATCACACACTCCTCCAGGGTCGCCCGCGCGCCGTCATAAACGGAAACGCCGAAGCCCTGACCATCGTGTATGCGGCACCGCCGGAACACGGGATCAGCAGAGGGCTCGTGAACGGCCACGCACGCCAGTGCATCAGACGTGATATCGCAATCCTCCATCTCAAAGCGCCCCTGGGCAACCTCCACGGCATAATACTTGCTGCCGCGCCACTCCACGTAACTGCGGAGGGAGAGGCCACGCACCACCGCCCATTCCGCCTCCACCTGGACACAGGGGGCATTGACGCTCTCGACGATGATCTCGGCCGGCGGGCCGTCGCCGATGATCTCCACCTCCTGATCGATGACGAGCCCCTCCTCATAGCGCCCCGGGCGGATCACAACTCGCGTCCCCGACGAGGCCGCACGCAACGCAGCCCCGATGCTCCTGTAGTCTCCCGTGCCATCCAGGGCGACCGTGACCGTCGACATGCTGTCCGACACCTCGACCACACCCAATGCCACAGCCCACGCTTCTACGGCCCAATGGGCAGCCCCCTCCGTGACCGCCAGCCCATCCTGAAGCTCCCGCGCCAGCCGCGCCAGGAACGACGCTCGCGACACGTCAGGCGCCGCGGCCAACAGCGCCGCCGGCACGCCCTCTCGAAGCGCACCGGCCAGCACGAAGAACTCACGTCGATACTCGCCGCAGATGGCGCGCAGGAGACGCTCGCAATGATCGGGGTCTTCGATCACGGAAGGGCCGTACGTGGTGATGAGGTCACGAAGCCTTTGACGCGGTAAATCATGCATCGAGGGTCTTCTCAACGATATCCGTTCGCGAACGCGTCGATCATGGCGTACACATCATCGCCCAACGGATACAGCACCGGGCAGGTGCAGCCCGCGGCGACGTATTCCCGCACCTTGGCCCGACACTCCTCGGGCGTGCCGCTGGCGGTGATGAGCTGCACCACCTCATCTGGCACCAGCTCCATGGCCCGCTCGATCTGTTCCTCCGTCGCCGGCCAGGAGAGCACCTGACCGATCTCGTCCAACAGCTCCTGGGAGACGCCGGACGCCTTCATGATGTGCGGCTGCTGGCCCAGATATTGCGTCACCAGCTTGCGGGCGTTGTCCAACGCCTTCTGCCGATCGGTATCCAACGAACACACCACCAGCTGCGGTCGATCGATGTCCTCCAGCCTGCGGCCTGCCCGGCGCGCTCCAGCCTCCAACCGCTCCATCGCCTGCGCGTTGTACGCGGGCGATACCAGATAGTTCAGGAGCACACCATCGGCGATCTCCCCCGCCAGCTCCAACATCTTCGGGCCGGTGGCTCCGATGTAGATGGGGATGTTCCTCGGCTCCCGCCGGCCGTGGACGATATCGATCTCCACATCCGTCAGGTGGACGAACTCGCCGTGGTAGGTCACCCGCTCCATCGCGATCAACCGACGCACCGCCTCCACCGTCTCCCGCATGGCCAGCAACGGTTTACGCCGGTCCACGCCCACCTTGGAAGCCAGCGGCTCCCACCAGGCTCCCAGGCCACACAGGATCCGATCGGGAGCCAGGTCATCCAGGGTGACGAAGGTCGCCGCGATCAGAGCCGCGTTGCGGGTCCAGTTGTTGATGACGCCGGAGCCGATCTTGATGCGCTCCGTACAGGCGGCGAAGGCGGCCATGGGCACGATGGCATCCCGCACCAGGCGAGATTCCGCCTGCCACACCGCCTCGAACCCCTTGGACTCCGCATAACGCACATACTCAATTCCATCGCGAATCGGATGGGCATCTTGCAGGTAGAGGGCAACGCGATCACGAGATAGCGAGGACATCAAACGACCTCCTTGTCGGGCTTGGGGGTTGTGGACCCATTCTACACGCGAGCGCGAGGGAGCGTCAAGACGATCGGCGATCCGGTCGTGCATCTTTTTCGTGTGGAAATATGGCGGGGAGCTTTGAGGGGTATAGTCCCTCTAATGTGGGTGAGACACGAGGGGCAACGCCATGCGCTGAGGAGAGGCCAGGCCCGCATACGGAGGCACGACACGCCATACCCATGGTGTATAATGAAGACACGAATCCGCAAGGAGGCGCCCCATGTTTGATCTGCCCGACCGTTACCCACGATTGCGCGAGGCCGTCGAACGGACGCCCCTGATCGACACCCATGAGCACCTGCAGGAGGAGCACGACCGCCTGGCGCTGGGCGATCGACTGGACTTCGCCTATCTCTTCCAGGCGTACCTCACCGCCGACCTGATCTCAGCCGGCATGTCCCCCGCAGACGCCGAGGCGATGCCCACCGACCAGATGGGCCAGGACGAGAAGTGGCGACGCGTGGCACCGTTCTGGGAACGGGCCCGCCACACCGGCTACGGCCGAGCGATCTCGCTAACCATACGAGAGGTGTACGGGATCCAGGATCTCAACGCCCGCACCCATCGGGATGTGACCGCCGCCATGCGGGCTCATAATCAGCCGGGCGTGCATCGCTGGCTGATCCGGGAGCGGGCGGGGGTGGAGTGGTACATCCTGCACGATGTGGAGGACAACAGCGCCGTCTACCGGGACGGCGCCGATCCGGCCTTATGCCGCGAAGTGCTGGCCGTGAACCGATTCCTGGAGGATCCCCTGCCGTTGGACGAGCTCGCGACGCGCACGGGCATTCGCGCCGACTCCTGGGAGGCCTTCCGAGCGACCATCGACTGGTACTTCGAGCGCTACGGAGGGGAGGCGGTCGCCATCAAGAACAACTGCCCCTACTGGCGTAGCCTGCGCTTCGAGGATGTCCCCCCTGAGCGGGCGGCCGCCGCCTTCGAGAAGCGATACGTGCACGGCGAGCCACTGGAGCCCACCGAGCGGAAGGCCATGCAGGACGCCACATTCCACCACTGCCTGCGCCGAGCGGTCGAATACGACCTGCCCGTGCAGATCCACACCGGCTATCTGGCCGGCAACAACAACCTGGAGGCCAGCCGGATCCGCCCGACAGACCTGACGAACCTCTTCACGCAATACCCCGACGCCCGTTTCGATCTCTTCCACATCGGCTATCCCTACCAGGGCGAGGTCGCCGCACTGGCCAAGAACTACCCCAACGTATATGTGGACCTCTGCTGGGCCTGGATCATCGATCCCTACGCCACGCGACACGCCCTGCAAACCTTCATCGGGACGGTGCCCGTGAACAAGATCTTCGGGTTTGGAGGCGACGTGCGCATGGCGGACGGCGTGTATGGGCACGCCCGCATCGCCCGCTGGGGGGTCGCCTGGGCGCTGACCGAGATGATCGACCAGGGCTATCTGGGCGAGGCGGACGCCGTCGTCATCGCCCGAATGATCCTGCACGACAACGCGCAGGCCTTCTTTGGCCTGCCGGATTCCATCCAGCGATAGCGTGAAGCGCCACATACAGGAGGACAGCAACGCACCGACCTGAGGTCACAGAGGCTCCAAACGGACCTGGGGCAAAAGGCGATCCACGTCGTCCTTATGACACTCGGCCGTGCCCGGCGTCATGACTACCGCGGCCGCCGTGGCTACGGCCAGCCGCAAACTCTCCACCCACGGCCATCCCTCGCCCAGGCCGATGGCCAACGCCGCCGCCATACCGTCGCCGGCGCCGGCCGCGTTTACCACCGGCACATCCAGCGGGGGCAGGAACCAGCGATCGTACCTGGTGACGGCCACCGCGCCGCGCTCGCCCAGGGTCGCCAGCACCAGCTCCGTACCCCCCTTCAACAATCCAGCCAACACCTGCCCCAACCGCGCCGGCTCCATGGGCACCGCGGGCATCAGCTCGGCCAGCTCATGCTCGTTCGGCTTCAGCACGGTCGGATGGGCAGCAGCCCCCAGGCGCAGCGCGGCCCCACGCGCGTCCAGAATGGTCGGAATCCCGCGCGCCCGGGCCTCCCGAATGAGGCGAGCATGGAGGTCGTCCGGCACCCCCGGAGGCATCGCCCCGCCCAGCCACAGGCAGGTACACCCATCCAAAGCCTGTGCAACCCGCGCCTCCAGCGCGGCCAGTTGAGCGGGTGAGACCTCCAGCGCGTCGGTGGTCAACGTGGCCTGGCGCCTACGGGCGACATCGATCAGGACGTAGTTCACCCGCGTGGCGCCGCCCGCGGGGGTGAAATCAGGCGTGGCCCCGGCCGCGCGCAGGATATCCGCCAGCTGCCGACCAGAAGGCCCCGCAGCGAACCCCAACGCCAGACAGGGGCGTCCCAACTCGGCCACAATACAGGCGCCGTCGGTGCCTTTGCCGCCCGGGCTCCAGACCGCTCGGGTCACCGGGACCCGTCTCCCCCAGGCGAAGCCCTCAACGAACAGGACCCGATCGAGAGCGGGATTGGGGGTT
>JAJRVX010000224.1:0-5145 GCA_024277095.1 Chloroflexota bacterium | reverse complement strand
TTCGATCTGTTCCTTTTCGTCTGGGGTGGGGACCTCTGCGTAGAGGAGTTTAGGCATCGGGATTCTCCTATTGACAAGATTGGCCCCAATTATACCCCCAGATTTAGCAGAACGGCATTTTATGGATTTAGCAAGATATCGGGTGATAGGGCAGATATGGAAATCTGCCCCTACCACTGGAGGGTGCCGGGCAAGGAGGGCGGCTTTCCATAGCCGCCCGATAGTCCTGGAGGATACCGAGGGCTCTTCAAGGAGGTTGGATGGGAATGGATGAGATGGCTCGCCGCACCGCGCGGCGAAAGAATGTCAAGAAGGGCTTGGTGATCGTCCATACGGGCGATGGGAAGGGGAAGACGACGGCCGCCCTGGGCATCGTGCTGCGCGCCTGGGGACAGGGGCTTCGCGTTTGCGTGATCCAGTTCCTGAAAAACGAGAACGCCCGCTACGGGGAGGTCAAGGCGGCCGGTAAGCTGGGCATCGAGTGGATGAACGTGGGGGATGGCTGGACCTGGACCAGCAGGGATATGAGCGAGACGCAGGCCCGGGCGGTGTACGGATGGGAGCAGGCAAAGGAGAAGATCGTCAGTGGGCGGTATGATCTGATCGTGCTGGATGAGTTTACCTATCCGCTGCACTTCGGCTGGCTGGACACGGCCGAGGTTCTCCGGTGGTTGCAGGCGAACAAGCCGCCCATGCTGCATGTGATCATCACCGGACGCCATGCGCCCCAGGCGCTTGTCGATTTCGCCGATCTGGTGACGGAGATGCGGGAGATCAAACATCCGTTCGCGGAGCAGCAGATCCGGGCTCAGCGAGGGATCGAGTTCTAGACGCGCATCATGTTGGTCGACAAGAGGCGCAGGGGATACGTGTAAGTAAGTAGGGCGGGTTTCTTACCCGCTCCGTTGTGGGCTTGGCTCTTTTGCCGTGATCACGGTTAAGTGTGACGCTGCCTTCTCTGCGTCCTCGGGATCTCTACGGTTCGGCGCTCTCCTGGGCGGAGGTCATGTTGACTGGTGATGGAGGTCAGGGGCACAATGTGGCGGTCCCACGGCTGGTGATCGCCGGGGCGAGTAGCGGCGTGGGCAAGACCACGCTGACGGCCGGGCTCATCGCCGCGTTGCGCCGCCGGGGTATGGCGGTGCAGCCCTTTAAGGCCGGGCCGGACTACATCGATCCCTCCTATCACACGCTGGCCGCCGGCCGGCCGTGTCGCAATCTGGACACCTGGATGCTGTCCCCTGCCGCCGTGCGAGCCTCCTTTTTGCGGGCCTGCCGGGGAATCGACCTCGCCGTCATCGAGGGGGGCATGGGGCTGTACGACGGGTTCGGGTATGAGACGGAGGAGGGGAGTACGGCCCATCTGGCGAAGTTGCTGGATGCTCCCGTGGTGCTGGTGCTGGACGCGGCCCGGATGGCGCGCAGCGCTGGGGCGGTCGCCCTGGGCTATCTGCGCTTCGACCCGGGTCTGCCACTGGCGGGTTTCATCGCCAATGGCGTCGGGAGCGCCTCACATGGTCGGGGCGTGGCAGCCTCGGTGGAGCGGGCCACCGGCCTCCCGTGCTTCGGATGGCTGCCCCGCCTGGACGACCTGCGCATCCCCGAGCGGCATCTGGGGCTGGTGCCCACTGCCGAATCCGGCCGCTGGGAGGCCTTCGTCGACGCGGCCGCGGAGCGCGTGACCCGCTACGTCGATGTGGACGGACTCGTCGCCGCCGCTCGCCGTGCTCCGGCGCTCCCCTGCCCGGACGAGAGCCCATCGAGGGGCCGGGTTGCCTCCGCCTCCCGCGTGCGCGTGGCCGTGGCCCGGGATGAGGCGTTCAGCTTCTATTATCAGGACAACCTGGACTTGCTGCGCTCGGCAGGGGCGGAGATCGTCTTCTTCAGCCCGTTACGCGATGGGGAGTTGCCGCCCGGCGTGTGTGGCCTCTACATCGGCGGCGGTTTCCCGGAGATGTATGCGGCGGCGTTGGCGGAGAATGAGCCCTTGCGCGCCGCTTTGCGACGGGCCATCGAGAGCGGCCTGCCGACTTACGCCGAATGTGGCGGCTTGATGTACCTGACCCGCTCCATCACCGGTTTGAGCGGCATGACCCATCCCATGGTGGGGGTGCTGCCGGGGCGTTCCGTGATGGTGGAGAGGCTTACCATGGGGTATCGCGTGGTCACCACCTGTGCGGAGACGATCCTGGCTCCGGCCGGGCTCGTCCTGCGCGGCCATGAGTTCCACTATTCGGATTGGGTCGATCGTCCCGCCGACCTCCCTGCCGCCTATGCGGTCGCCCCTCGACGGGGCGGTCCCGCTCGTCCGGAGGGCTATGCCCGGGGCAACCTGCTGGCCTCTTACGTGCATTTGCACTTCGGGGCCGCTCCGCAGCTGGCCGCCCGTTTCGTGCGCGCCTGTCGGGCTTGGGCCGCGCGTCTGGGCGCGGGAGGACGTGGTGAATAGCCGGGCTTTCGTCCCCGTGTTGGCCTTTCTGATCGACGGGGTGTTGGGCGATCCGCCCAACCGGTGGCATCCGGTGGCCTGGCAGGGGCGCCTGCTCGCCTGGGCGGAGAGATGGGGCCCGGCAGGAGATGGGGCCCGCTTCCTGTACGGCGCGATGGTGGTGGCGTTCGGCGCCGGGCTCAGCGCGGGTGCTGCTGGGGGGATCAGGCGGTTGAGCTGGCATCTGCCCATGGCGATCGGTGTGCTCATGGAGGCCGCCGCCCTGAAGCTGGCGATCGCGGCGCATGGGTTGGATCGTGCTGCCGCTCAGGTGGAGGCATCCCTGCGCCGAGGGGATCTGGAGGAGGCGCGTCGGCTGCTCGGGTGGCATCTGGTCAGCCGTCCCACGGACGACTTGCGTGCGGAGGAGGTGGCCGCCGCCGCCGTGGAGTCGGTGGCCGAGAACCTGACCGATGGCCTGATCGCCCCGCTATGTGCCTGGGTTGCTGGGGGGCTGCCGGCCGTGTGGGCGTATCGCTTTGTGCAGACGGCCGATAGCATGTGGGGGTATCACGATCCGGCTCATGAATGGCTGGGCAAGCCGGCCGCCCGGCTGGATGATGGGCTCAACTGGCTGCCGGCGCGGCTGGCGGCGGGGCTGCTGCTGGTGGCGGCGAGGTTCCTCGGGGAAGACGCGCGGGGCGCATGGCGGGCGCGTCGCTCTGAGGCGGGACGTACTGCCAGCCCGAACGCCGGCCAGACGATGGCGACCATGGCGGGGGCGCTGGGGGTCACGCTCACCAAGCGAGGGCATTACTCCCTGCGCGGCGGCGAGGCCCCGATCACGCCCGAGACGCTGCGCAGGGCGAGGAGGCTGGTCGCGGTGGCGAGCGCGCTGGGGGTGGCGTTCTGCGTCGCCTGGCGGCTGTTGGTAGATAGGACTCGACGATCCGATTGCGGAGGGCGGTGACGAATGCAGACGGAGATCCTGTCCCCTGTGCCACGGCCGGAGGTGCTGAACCTTCGACCGGATGCGCATGGCGGTCCGGACTACGCCGAGCTGGCTCGCCTGGGCCTGAGCCCGGCGGACGTGCTGGATTTCAGCGCCAGCACGAACGCCTATGGGCCGCCTCCGGGCGTCGTCGAGGCCATGGCTGCCGTGGATGTGACCCGCTATCCCGACCGCCATGCCACGTCCCTGCGTCGGGCCATCGCCGCCCGGGAGGGGGTGTCGCCGGCCGAGGTGCTGGTGGGTAACGGCGCCGCCCAGCTCATCTGGCTGGTGGCCATGGCCTATCTACGCCCCGGCGATACGGTTTTCATCATCGGCCCCACCTTTGGGGAATATCGCGTGGCCAGCCGGTTGATGGGGGGGCGGGTCGTGGAATGGCGGGCGGCCGAGGAGGCCGATTTCCATCTGGATCTCCCCGCTTTGGAGGCGGCGCTGGCGAGCCATCGGCCACACCTGGTCTGGCTGTGCAATCCCAACAATCCCACCGGCATCTATCTGAGCGTGGAGGCGTTCGCCCGGCTGCGTGCGGCCGCCCCCTCCGCCCTGTGGGTATTGGATGAGGCCTATCGCTCCTTCGTGGCGGAGCCGTGGCCGAGCGCCTCCCTGATCGCCGACGGGCGCGTGGTGTTGCTGCGCTCCCTCACCAAGGACTATGCTTTACCCGGCCTGCGGCTGGGCTACGCGCTGGCCGCGCCGCCGGTGATCGACGCGCTGGCCCGGGTGCAGCCACCGTGGAGCGTCAGCGCGGTGGCCCAGGCGGCCGGATTGGCGGCCCTGCACGATCGTGAACACGTGCTGCACACCGTCGCCTCCCTACGCGCGGAGGGGGCCACATTGCGGGAGGCGCTGCGTGCGCTGGGATGGCGGGTCCTGCCGTCGGCCACCCATTTCTTCCTGGTCGAGGTAGGCGATGCGGCGGCCGTCCGAGGCTGGCTGTTGCGAGAGCACCACATCCAGGTGCGGGATTGCCGTTCGTTTGGGTTGCCGCGCTTCATCCGGGTGGCAGCCCGGTGTCTGGAGGAGAACGTCCGCTTGGTGGCGGCGATGGAGGCCCTGCGATGCTCGCAAAAACGCTGATGATCCAGGGGGCCGCCTCGTCTGTAGGCAAAAGCCTGCTGGTGACCGGGCTGTGTCGTCTGTACGCCCGGCGTGGGTTGCGGGTGGTGCCCTTTAAGGCCCAGAACATGAGCAACAACGCCGGCGTCACGCCCGGGGGGGGTGAGATCGGCCGCGCGCAGGTGAGCCAGGCCGAGGCGTGTGGCGTCCCCCCGCATGTGGACATGAATCCCATTCTGCTCAAACCCGAGGCCGACAGCCGCTCCCAAGTGGTGGTGCTGGGCCGTCCCTGGGCCACCCTCCCCGCAGGCTCCTATTACCGCCGGAAGGCCGAGCTGTGGGATGTCGTCGTTGGGGCGCTGGCCCGCCTGCGCGCTCGCGCCGACCTGGTCATCATCGAGGGGGCCGGGAGCCCCGCCGAGCTCAACCTCCGGCGGGGGGACATCGTCAACATGGCCGTGGCCCGGCACGCGCAGAGCCCGGTCCTGCTGGTCGGCGACATCGATAAGGGGGGCATCTTCGCGCAGTTGCTGGGGACGCTGTGGCTGCTGGAGCCGGAAGATCGGGCCCTGGTGAAGGGGCTCATCGTCAACAAGTTCCGGGGGGACCCGGTCCTCTTCGTGGAGGGCGTGCGCATTCTGGAGGAGCG
>JAJRVX010000223.1:0-8158 GCA_024277095.1 Chloroflexota bacterium | reverse complement strand
GACTTCTACGGCTCCTGGCTCAAGAGAAAGAATAAGAACGGGAAGAAGGGGGAGAATCCCCAAGGCGAGGAGGGGGTAGAACTCCTGAAGGAGATCCTGCGTCAGAACATGGGGATCCCCATCCACCACTACATGCGCGTGGACTTCAACGTGTTCAAGGGCTCCGTGGACGCCCTGGGGGGCATCACCGTGACCGTCGATTGTCCGCTGCGGGATCCCATCTGGGATAAACCAGGGCAGCGTTGGAGGTTGGAGCCGGGGGAGTATTTCATGACCGGGGAGGACGCCCTGAAGTACGTCCGTTCCCGTCACAATGGGGGCGATCTGGATCGGGCGCGACGGCAGCAGCGTGTTCTGTTGGCCATGCGCGATCGCGCCTTGGAGATCAACCTGTGGCCGCGCATCCCGGCGCTGTACCGTGAGTTCCGTGACAAGATCGTCACCGATCTCGGCCCGTTGGAGATGATCGATCTGGCGCGGCTGGCATTGCGCGTGCGGGAGGAGGATATTCACGGGTTCGTCATCGGACGCCCCATGGTGCGCGATTGGATCACCCCCGGTGGGGCCATGGTGTTGGTACCCGATTATGAGAAGATCCGGAGCGCCCTGGACGGGCTTTTCGACCTGCCGCCGCTCTCGCAGATGAGCGATCGACGGGGGCACTGTCCCTGAGGGGCAAGGCTGTCCGGGTAGGGGGTGGCATTGAGTTGGCTTCCTGGTAGGGCGCTTCGGACCCGGGCCGGCGGCCGGCCGGGCGTGATGGGGATGCTCAGGGATCTGGCAGCCGGCGTCGTGATGCTTTACGGCGGGGCCGTTGCGGCTTGGTTGATCCTGCGCCTGTTGTTCCCCGACTCGCGCTGGTCATGGCTGGCGCTGGCCAGCACGTTCGCCCTGTACCTCTTCGTCCCCCTGATCCTGGTTCTGCCGCTGGCCTGGCTTGCCCGTTCCCGATGGGCGTGGAGGGCGGCAGCCTTTCCTCTGTTCGTCTTCCTGTGGATGTTCGGCGGCCTCTTCCTGCCGAATCCGCCGGCCGGGCAGGGGGATGGCCCCACGCTCACCGTGATGACGTTTAATGTCTGGGGGTTCAACAATCGCGCCGCCTCGGTTGCCTCCGTCATCCGCCGGGTCGATCCGGACGTCGTGCTGTTGCAGGAGACGCGAGGGTGGATGGCCTCCGATCTGCGGGAGGAACTGGGTGAAGAATATCCGTACGTGGTCCTCCCATACACCTCTCCGTCGGGGATGTTGAGCATCTTCAGCCGCTATCCCATCCTCTCCTCCGAGTGGGTGTCCTCGCCGGGCATCTGGCGGTGGGCACAGCACGCCATTCTGGACGTCGACGGCCGACGGGTGCACGTGGTCAATCTGCATCTCAGCTCGTCGTCGAGCATCTGGCGGCTGCGAGACCTCACCTGGCGGCTGAGGAGCACGTATATCCAGCGGGAGAGGGAGGCTCGCGCGTATCAGGCGTTTCTGTCCAGATTGGACGGCCCGGTGATCGTGGCCGGTGATTTCAACACGACCGATCAGACGACCGCCTATTACATCCTGACGAAGGGCCTGCGAGACGCCTTCCGCACGGCGGGCTGGGGGCTGGGGCACACCTATCCCGCCCAGCCGTGGCGCTTCCGTCGCTTTCTCGTGCCCGCGCGCCTGGTGCGTATCGATTACATCACCTATTCTCCCCACTGGAGCGCCGTGAGGGCCTACATCGGCCCGTGGGATGGCGTGTCGGACCATCTGCCCGTGGTGGCGGAGTTGCGGCTGCGATAGCCTCGCGCCCAGGCGCCCGGCGATCGTTGGCGCTGGATCGCCGGCGGGGGATCACGTCCCTAGCGCTTCCTGCACCTGCTGTCGCTGCTCGGGGGTCAGCGTGATCTTCCCCGCGGCCGCATTGGACTCCAGCTGCTGGACCGATGAGGCCGAGGGGATCACGGGGCCCATCCCGGGCAGGGTGAGCATGTAGGCCAGGGCCAGCTGGTTCAGCTCCAGTCCCCATTCGTGTGCTAGGGCGGCCAGCCGGTGCAGCTTCTCCATCACATCCCCGCTGGTGTCCTGATCCAGCGTGCCCTCATCGTATAGGCGGTCCCCAGGGCCGACCTTCGAAAGGTCCAGGTATCTCTCCGTCAGCAGCCCCCGTGCCAGCGGGCTCCACGCCACAAAGGAGATCCCCGTGCGGGCCGCGTATTCCAACACGCCTGGGCGGGACGCCGATTCGCCGTGCAGGATGTCGAACTGGTTCTGTACCGCGATCACCCGACATCGGATGGAGGTGCTGGCTTCGACCGCCCGGTAGATGGAGAGCTGATCGGTCGTAAAGTTGGAGACCCCGAAATAGCGCACCAGGTCCCGGCGGATCAGGTCCTCTACGGCTTCCAGGCTCTCCTCCACCGGGGTGTCCGGATCGAAGGCGTGGAAGTACAGGAGGTCGATGTGGTCCACCTGGAGCCGTTCCAGGCAGGCATAGACGGAGTCCAGAATGTTGCCCCTGGAGAGGCGGCTGTGGTTGGGAGTGCGCCCGTCCATGCCGCCGAAGACCTTGGTCGCCAGCACGATGTTTCGTCTCTGATCCGGGTTGCGTTTCAGCCAGGCCCCGATCACGCGTTCGGAGTTCCCCGACGCGCCGTTATAACGATTGGCTGTGTCCCAGAAGGTCACGCCCAGCTCGACGGCCCGATCGAAGATCTGGAAGGCCGTCCTCGCGTCCACCCGGGAGCCGTCTCCCGTCTCCGGATAGCCGATCTTCCATGTGCCCAATCCCACGTTGGACACGCGCAGCCCCGATCTTCCCAGGATCCGGTAGGGCATACCGTTGAACTCGTCCGTGGTCCAGGGCACGTTGTACAGGTCCGGGCGTATTTGGGTGTAGTCCATGGCGGCGCCTCCTGAGGTATGGGCGGATCATCCTGAGAGTGGCGGCAGATGGCGACGGGAAGTGGCGTGCCGCCGCTCACCCTCAGTATACGTTCCCCGATTGGCCGTGTCAACGAAGAACTCTATTTTCGGCCCCTCACCTGCCCCGTGGGGCTGGAGGCCACCGGCCAAAGCCCCAACCAGGCAGGTAAAAGGCGAGAAAAAGGATTTTTCTGCGGAGGGGCTTCCCCTCCGCCCCTCCCCTTTCAGGTGCGACCGCCCGTGGAGGGAAAAGGCGACAGACGAGGGCCTCGCCCATGCTGTCCAGTTGATACGAATAGGATGGGTCGCGTTGACGCCCTTCCCGGTCGACAGTACAATGTGCTCGCGGGACCAGTCCAAAGCGAGCGGGGGAGGAACATGATCCTGAAAGGAAAGCGCATCCTCCTGGGCGTCACCGGGGGGATCGCGGTGTATAAAGTGGTGCATCTGGCCAGCCGGCTGACCCAGGCCGGGGCCCACGTGGACGTGGTGATGACGGAGGCGGCCACGCGTTTCGTCGCCCCCATGACGTTCCAGGCCGTCACGCAGCGGCCTGTGTACGTCGATCCGTGGCAGCCGATCCCCGACGGCGAACATGCCCGCATCGCCCACGTCCACCTGGCGCGATCGGCCGACCTCTTCGTCGTCGCCCCGGCTACGGCTAACACGCTGGCCCGGCTGGCCCATGGCCTGGCCGACGATCTGTTGACCTCGACCGCGCTGAGCTGCGCCGCGCCGTGGCTCATCGCGCCGGCCATGGAGTCGCACATGTGGGCAAGCCCGGCGACTCAAGCCAACGTGGCGATCCTGCGGGACCGTGGGGTGACCTTCGTGGGTCCTGTGGCGGGCCATCTGGCGTCGGGCGCGAAGGGCGTGGGGCGCATGGTGGAGCCGGAGGAGATCGTGGAGGCCGTGCGGGCGCTCCTGGGCCGGGATGGCCCGCTGGCCGGCCGACGCGTGGTCATCACCGCGGGGGGCACCCGCGAGCCCATCGATCCCGTGCGTTACATCGGCAATCGCTCGTCCGGCAGGATGGGGGTGGCCCTGGCCCGGGCGGCGCGAGATCTGGGCGCCGAAGTCGTTTTGATCCACGGCCCATTGCAGGTGCCCGTGCCATGGGGCGTGGAGGCGAGATACGCGGAGACGGCCCAGGCCATGTATGAGGCGACCATGGCGATCCTGCCGGAGACGGACGTGCTGGTGGGCGCGGCGGCGGTGGCGGACTTCCGTCCGGCCGAGCCGGCCGCGGATAAGGTGAAGAAGGAGGGGGCGCAGGAGCTGATCATCCGGCTGGTGCGCACGCCGGACATCCTCGCCGAGGTGGGGCGTCGGCGGCGCGAGCTGGGGCGGCCGCGAGTGGTCGTCGGGTTCGCCGCGGAGACGCGAGACCTCATCGCGTACGCGCAGGAAAAGCTGCATGCCAAGAACCTGGACGTGGTGGTCGCCAACGACATCTCCGCTCCGGACGCGGGCTTCGCCGTGGACACGAACCGGGTGACGGTCCTGCGTCGGGGGAGGGAGCCCGAGCCGTGGCCGCTATTGCCCAAGGATGACGTGGCCGAGCGGGTGATGCAGGAGGTGGTCGCGCTCTTGCACCGGGCGGAGGAGGCGGACGATGAGTAAGGTCGTGGGGATCACCGACGTACCCGGCATCCGAGTGGGCCATGCCACCGACGAGCAGGGGATCACGGGGTGCACGGTGGTGCTGTGCGAGTCCGGCGCCGTGGTGGGCGTCGATCAGCGCGGCGGCGCGCCCGGCACCCGGGAGACGGACCTGGCCCGCCCCATGCACCTGGTGCGGGAGGCGCACGCGGTGGTGCTGGCCGGGGGGAGCGCCTTTGGCCTGGCCGCGGCGGATGGGGTCATGCGTTGGCTGGCCGGGCATGAGGTGGGGTACGGGGCGTTGGGTGTGCGGGTGCCCATCGTGCCGGCGGCCATCCTCTTCGACCTGGCCCTGGGGGATCCGCACGCGCACCCGGATGCCGAGATGGGATGGCGCGCCTGCGAGGCGGCGACGGACGGTCCCATTGCTGAGGGAAGCGTCGGCGCGGGGACCGGCGCTACGGTGGGCAAGGTGTTGGGCATGGAGAGCGCGATGAAAGGGGGCATCGGCACGGCCGCCGAGGACCTGGGGAACGGATTGATCGTCGGCGCACTGGTGGCGGTCAACGCCCTGGGCGACGTGGTCGACCCCGCCACCGGGGGGATCCTGGCCGGCGCGCGCCTGCCGGACGGTGGGTTCGCGGATACGCTGGCCGTGCTGCGGCAGATGCGCATCCAGCCGCCGCCTGGGGAGTCGACGGTGATCGGCGTCGTGGTCACCAGCGCTCGGCTGGACAAGGAGGGGGCCTGTAAGGTGGCGCAGATGGCGCAGGATGGGCTGGCCCGCGCGGTGCGTCCGGCTCATACGATGTACGACGGCGATACCTTCTTCGTTCTGGCTACGGGGGATGTGGCGGCGGACGTGAATCTGGTGGGCGCGTATGCGGCCGAGGTGGTTGCCAGCGCCATCGTGCGGGCGGTACGACAGGCCAGGGGCCGGGGGGGCGTGCCCGGCCTGGCGGATGGCGGCGTCGCGTCGGCGTAACCTCGTCCTCAAAGCTCCTGATCTCTCCGGCCGTGGATGGGGACTTTGCAGGCAGCTCTAGAGTGCTCAATCCGCGGTGCTATTTCTCGGAAATTCGTCAGATATTCATTTTCATAGTTGACAGGAAGCCGAAAACGCGTTACATTAGGTCTGGCTCTGGCCGTGTAATCATCGTGCGAGGTTTGGCCCTAGAGCGACAAGGGGATCTCACATCTCAACACGGAGGTATCTATCATGGCACATGTGATCACGACCCTGTGCATCCGAGACGGCGCCTGCGTCGAGGTCTGCCCGGTGGAGTGCATCGTTCCGGGCCCCAAGGACGACCCGGAGTGGGGGAAGTGCTTCTATATCGACCCCGATACGTGCATCGACTGCGGGGCCTGCGTGCCCGAGTGCCCCGTGGAGGCGATCTTCCCTGAGGAGGATCTGCCGCCCGAGTACGCGGATGATGCGGAGATGAACGCCAGGTACTTCCAGGAGGGGCCTGGTTATTGGGACTTCGACCTGGAAGAGGAGCGTGTGCGCGAGTGACATCGGCGTCATCGGTGTTGCAGCGAAGCCGAAGCTGATCAGTCTGAAACAGGGGGGCGAGATAGAAGCCTCCCTTTTTTCATACGTGAGGAGAGTCCCGGATCCGCAAAGGGTTCGGGACTCTGATCTTATAGGGGGTACGTGATCGTGCCTTTACAGAGGTAGTGTATCTTTTTCGGTGGAAATACGGCAGGGAGCTTTGAGGGGCGCAGCCCCTCAAAAGAAACTTCCCGGTTTCCGCACCTCACCTGCCTCGCCCGGCCTTGCCTACCCGAATCAGGCCGAGAAAGGGTAGGTACAAGGCGGAAAAGAGGATGTTTTGGCGGAGGGAGGTTCCTCCGTACCTCCCCTGTGTGCTTGCGATGGGCTTCGCGGAATTTCCACCATTTTGGATACACTACCCCGCCTTCACGGACGCTTGTTGTGACCGCACATTTGTGCTATGATGGTGCTACCCGTCAGGAGGGTTGGTCACCAGATGTTGAGCGCATCCGATCCGTTGGATCGATTTCTGCCCGCCACCCGGCGATGGTTCCTATCCACCTTCGGCCAGCCGACGATCCCTCAGTCGATGGGGTGGCCGCCGATCCAGCGCGGCGAACACACGCTGATCCTCTCGCCTACTGGGTCGGGGAAGACGCTGGCCGCGTTCCTGTGGGGGATCGATGCCATCTTCCGGGAGATAAGCGAGTCGGCGAGTCAGCGAGTTGGCGAATCGGCGAGTCAGCGAGTCGGCGAGAGGGAGGAGCCGGGCGTGCTGCGCCTGGTGTACATCTCGCCGCTGAAGGCGCTGAACAACGACATCGAGCGGAACCTGCGGGTGCCGTTGGCCGGGATCCGCCGGGTGGCCCGGGAGCTGGATGAGCCGCTATCGCCGCTGAAGGTGGCCGTGCGCACCGGCGATACGCCGCGATCCGCCCGGGCGGCCATGACACGCCGCCCGCCCCACATCCTGATCACCACCCCCGAGTCCCTCTACCTGATCCTCACCAGCCCCGTGGCCAGGGAGATGTTCCGCGGCGTGCGCACGGTGATCGTGGACGAGATCCACACCCTGGTGGGGGACAAGCGGGGGGCGCATCTCGCCCTTTCCCTGGAGCGCCTTACGCGGCTGGCCGACGGGCCCGTGCAGCGCATCGGCCTCTCCGCCACCATCCGACCGCTGGACGAGGCCGCGCGCTTCCTGGGCGGCCTGATGTGGGCGCAGGAGGATGGGGAGCCCCGCCTGGTCCCACGCCCGGTCACCATAGTGGACGCGGGGCACGACAAGCCGTTGGATTTGAAGGTGCAGACGGTGGTCGAGGACTTCCGCCATCTCCCCGGCGGGTCCATCTGGCCGGCCGTCATCCCGCGTCTGACGCAGTTGATCCGTCAGCACCGGACCACGCTCATCTTCTGCAATAGCCGCCGCCAGGCGGAGCGCGTGGCCGATCTCCTGAACGAGCAATTGGCGGCCGAAGACGAGGGCCGCGTGCCGCCCGGCGTCAGTGCCATGCTGTTGCCCAAACCGGAGGGAGGCGAGGTCGCTCGGGGGCGGGGGATCTTCGCACCCGGCGCTGGTGGTCCCATCCGTGCGCACCACAGCTCCATGTCCCGCGGGGCCAGGGAGCAGATGGGGGAGCAGCTCAAGCGGGGCGAGCTGCCCGCCCTGGTGGGCACCTCCTCGCTGGAGCTGGGCATCGACATCGGCGCTATCGATCTGGTGGTGCAGTTGGGCAGCCCCAAGAGCGTGGCCCAGGGACTGCAGCGGGTGGGGCGTTCCGGTCATCTCGTGGGACAGACCTCCGTCGGGCGCATCCTGCCGCTGCATCGAGAGGACCTGATGGAGGCCGCCGCCGTGGCCCGCGGCATGCTGCGCCGTGAGGTGGAGCCGGTATACGCGCCGCGCAACCCGCTCGACGTCCTGGCCCAGCAGATCGTGGCTATGACGTCCGTGGAGACCTGGCGCGTGGACGATCTGTACACGCTGATAAGACAGGCATATCCTTATAGTGAGCTATCGCGACGGGCGTTCGACTCCGTGCTCGACATGCTCTCCGGGCGTTACCCCTCCTCCGTCCATCGAGAGCTCCGGCCGCGGCTGGTGTGGGATCGCGTGAACGGCACGGTGACGGCGTTGCCGGGCGCGCGCCTGCTGGCGTT
>JAJRVX010000222.1:0-3950 GCA_024277095.1 Chloroflexota bacterium | reverse complement strand
CGGGTGGTCAACGAGCTCCGGAGGCGCTTCCCGGACGCCGTCCTGGCGACCGAGGAGTGCTGCGGCGACCAGATCGTGACCATCCAGCCCGACCACCTGCTGGAGATCGCTCGCTTCCTGCGGGACGATCCAGAGATGCGCTTCGATCACTGCGTGGACGTCACCTCCTACGACCGGCTGGGCCTGGGCGAGGAGCCCCGCTTCGTAGCCGTCTACCAGCTTCACTCCATCCCCTTCAACCGCCGCCTGCGGCTGTTGGTCCCCCTATCCGGCCGGGACAAGCCCACCGTCCCCTCGGTCGTGGACATCTGGCCGACGGCCAACTGGCTGGAGCGAGAGGTCTACGACTTGATGGGGATCCGTTTCCAGGGGCATCCGGACCTGCGCCGCATCCTGATGCCCAACGATTGGGAGGGACACCCCCTGCGCAAGGACTACCCACGCGGGGGCGAGCCGATCCCCTTCTCGGTGAACTGGTCCGACCCGGAGTTCGAGAGCCTGGGCCGCCAGATCCTCCGGCCGGAGATCCCGCCGCAGGAGATCCCCCCGGGCATGAACCCGGAGCAGCACCTGATCATCAACATGGGACCACAGCACCCATCCACCCACGGCGTGCTGCGGCTGATCGTGGAGCTGGAAGGGGAGCGGGTCGTCCGGGTGACGCCGGACGTGGGCTACCTGCACTCCGGCTTCGAGAAGCAGGGGGAGAGCGTTCGCTACAAGGATTTCGTCTACTACACCGACCGCCTGGATTACACGGCGGCCATGAACAACAACCTGGGCTACGTCCTGGCCGTCGAGAAGCTGCTGGGGATCGAGGTGCCGCCGCGGGCGCAGGTCATCCGCGTCATCGTGGCCGAGCTACAGCGCATTGCCGCCCACCTGGTCTGGCTGGGCACCCACGCCATGGACATCTCGGGCACCATCCACGCGCTGCTGATGTACGTCTTCCGGGAGCGGGAGATGATCCTGGACATGTTCGAGATGATCTGCGGCGCCCGGCTGACCACCTCCTACATCCGCATCGGCGGCGTATGGCGCGATCTACCGCCCGCCTTCGAGTCCCGGGCGCGGGACTTCCTGGCGCTGATGCCCGCCCGCCTGGACGAGTACGAACGCATGCTGACGGACAACCCCGTCTGGCGCAAGCGCACCCAGGGGATCGGCAAGCTGACGGCGAAGCAGGCCATCGCCCTGGGCGTCACCGGCCCCCTGCTGCGAGCGGCCGGCGTCCCCTATGACCTGCGCAAGGTGCGCCCCTACTCGGGGTACGAGAACTACGATTTCGAGATCCCGACGTCGACCGACGGGGACGCGTACGCACGCTACCTGGTGCGCGTGAACGAGATGCGCCAGAGCCTGCGCATCATCGAGCAGGCTCTGGACAACCTCCCCGACGGGCCGTACAAGACGAGGAACCACAAGGTGGCGCTGCCTCCACGGGAGGAGTTGGACACCAGCATGGAGGCTCTGATCCACCACTTCAAACTGGTCACGGAGGGGCTCAAGCCGCCGCCCGGACAGGTTTACATGAGCACGGAGAATCCCAAGGGAGAGTTCGGGATCTTCATCGTCAGCGATGGCAGCGCGCATCCATATCGGCTGCGGGTGCGCGGCCCCTCCTTCGTCAACCTCCAGGCGCTGGACCCCATGTCCCGCGGCCATCTGGTGGCGGATCTGGTGACCAACATCGGCTCCGTGGACATCGTGCTGGGCGAGGTGGATCGGTAAAGCGCGAGACCAGGGGGACAGGAGCGCGGCGTAACACGTAAGGCGCGGGGGAACCATATGCTTTCGGACGCAACCAAGCAAGAGATCCAAACCCTGATGCGAAGATACCCTCATCCCCGCTCGGCGTTGGGCCCGGCCCTCCACGTGGTGCAACGAGAGCTCGGCTGGGTGCCGCCGGAGGTGGAGGAGGAGGTGGCCGAGCTGTTCGGCCTGGACCCCGCGGAGGTACACGCCTTCGTCGGGTTCTACAACATGTACTACAAAGCGCCCAAGGGGCTCTACCACCTGGAGATATGCACCAACGTCTCCTGCAAACTCCGCGGGGCGGACGAATGTTCTCGTCACTTAATGGAGAGGCTGGGGTTGAAGGGATGGGGAGAAACCACCGAGGACGGCCTCTTCACATTGGATCACGCCGAATGCCTCGGATCGTGCGGGACCGCCCCGGTGATGAGCGTGCGCAAGCGGGGCCAGGAGCTCCCCCGCTACTACGAGGCGCTGACCCCGGAGCGGATCGACGAGATCCTGGCCGAGTTGCGAGCTAACGCCGAACAGCCCCTGCCCGTGGAGCCGGAGCCGATGGGGCCGGCCCACTTCGGGGGCATGGAGCCCAAGGTCCTGCTGGCGCGGGTGACGAAGCCGGACTCCCATCGCCTGGCAACCTACGTGGAGGACGGGGGATACCAGGCGCTGCGGAAAGCCCTCTCGGAGATGACGCCCGAGCAGGTGGTCGAGACCGTGAAGCTCTCCGGGCTGCGGGGGCGCGGCGGCGCTGGCTTCCCGGCGGGCGTGAAGTGGTCCTTCATCCCCCAGGACGTCTTCCCACGCTACCTGGTGTGCAACGCCGACGAGAGCGAGCCGGGCACCTTCAAGGACCGCATCCTGATGGAATACGATCCCCACCAGGTGCTGGAGGGGATCATCATCGCCGCATATGCCATCCAGGCGGAGAAGGCGTTCATCTACATCCGGGGGGAGTACGGGTTCCCATACGCCCGTCTGCAGCAGGCGATCCAGGAGGCCTACGAGAACAACTACCTGGGGCGGAACATCCTCGGGAGCAACTACAGCCTGGATGTGATCGTCCATCGCGGCGCCGGCGCGTACATCTGCGGCGAGGAGACGGCGCTGCTCTCCTCACTGGAGGGACAGCGCGGGCACCCGAGGCTGAAGCCCCCCTTCCCCGCGTCGGAGGGGCTCTATCGCAAGCCGACCATCGTGAACAACGTGGAGACCCTGGCCAACGTGCCACACATCGTGAAGCACGGGGTGGAATGGTATCGCTCCTTCGGGACGGAGAGGAGCCCGGGCTTCCGCCTCTTCGCCCTCAGCGGCGAGGTGCGAAAGCCCGGCGTCTACGAGCTGCCCCACGGCATCACGCTGCGAGAGCTGATCTACGAGCACGCGGGGGGGACGCTGGATGATCGGCCGGTGAAGGCCATCGTCCCGGGCGGCCTCTCCATGCCCATACTGACCGCAGAACATCTGGACACCCCCCTGGACTTCGAGTCCGTGCAGGAGGCCGGATCGCTCCTGGGCTCGGCCGGCATCATCGTCATGTGCGAGGGCACCTCGCTGATCGAGGTCATGGAGCGCACTATCGCCTTCTACCGGGAGGAGTCGTGCGGGAAATGCGCCCCCTGCCGCGAGGGGACGGGATGGCTGGAGAAGATCCTCCAGCGGATCCGCTCCGGGGAGGGGCGCAAAGAGGACCTGGACGAGATCCTCCGCCTGGCGAAGTTCATCGAACAGCAGACCTTCTGTCCCTTCGGCCCCGCGGCGGTCTGGGGGATCACCAGCGCCATCAAGCGCTTCCGGGCAGAGCTGGAAGCGTATATTGAAGAGACGACCCCTACCGGCGAAGTCCCTCCATTGCCCGTGCGACCGGTCTATCGGCCGGATGTGGGGATGCCGGCGCACGAACGCGACTGAGCTGGGCTGGCAGAGGATGCGTGCATGACCGAATATGTCACCATCACGATAGACGGCAAAGAGATCAAGGCCCCCAAGGGGATCCCCTTGACGCGCGCGGCCAAAGCGGCCGGCATCGACATCCCGACCTTCTGCGCCCATCCAAAGCTGGAGCCCATCGGTGCCTGCCGCATGTGCCTGGTCGAGATCGAGACGCCGCGCGGGCTCCGACTGACGACGGCGTGCACGACGCCCGTCACGGAGGGCCTGACGGTCCATTACGACAGCCCTCGCGCCCGAGAGGCCCG
>JAJRVX010000221.1:0-4053 GCA_024277095.1 Chloroflexota bacterium | reverse complement strand
GATAACGGTTGATAAAATAAGGATTGAGGCCAACCACCTGCAACAACTCCATCACCCGGTCCCGCTTCTCCTTGCCCCGGGCGATGTTATGCACCTCGAGCGGCTCGCCGATAATGTTCCCTACCGTCATGCGGGGGTTGAGCGAGGCATAGGGGTCCTGGAAGATCATCTGCATCTTCCGACGCTGCTGACGCAGCCGCTCCCCCTTCATCAAGGTGAGGTCCTCTCCATCGAAATAGACGTGCCCCGCGGTAGGGCGATACAGCTGCAGGATCGCCCGGCCGGTGGTCGATTTCCCACAGCCGGACTCGCCCACCAGCCCCAATGTCTCGCCGCGCCGGATATAGAAATCAACGCCATCAACGGCCTTGATGCTCCCCACCTGGCGCTGCAGGATGATCCCCTGGGTGATGGGGAAGTGCATCTTCAGGCCTTCGACCCGCAACAAGATATCCCCGTTCCGACCGATTTGACTCGTTTCTGCCATCAGTTCCGCGCCCCCTTTACGTCCACCCAACATGCCACGCGGTGACCACGCGACACCGTCTCCAGCGCTGGGTTCTCTTCATTACACCGATCGATGCGGTATGAGCAACGCGGTGCGAATGGGCATCCCTTCGGTGGGTCCAGAAGGTCAGGGGGTAACCCCTCGATGGGCTGCAATTTCGCCTGCCGCCCCTTATCCAGGCGGGGGATCGAGCGCAACAGCCCCAACGTATAAGGATGCCGCGGATCAGCGTACAAGTCGTTCACCGCGGCCTCTTCCACGATATACCCCGCGTACATGACGATCACACGCTCGGCCAGGCCGGCCACCACCCCCAGATCGTGGGTGATCCAGATAATCGCCATGCCGACCTCGCGCTTCAACCGCTTGACCAGATCGATGATCTGCGCCTGGATGGTGACGTCCAGGGCGGTGGTGGGCTCATCCGCGATGAGGATCTGCGGGTTGCAGGAGAGCCCCATGGCGATCATCACACGCTGACGCATGCCGCCGGAGAACTGGTGAGGATAATCATCGATGCGATCGGCCGCATCCGGGATGCCGACCATCTCCAACAGCTCAATGGACCGTTGACGGGCCTGTTGCTTGTTCATTCCCAAATGAAGCTGCAACGCCTCGCCGACCTGCTGCCCGATGGTGAGCACGGGGTTCAGCGAGGTCATCGGATCCTGGAAGATCATGGCGATCCGGTTCCCCCGCACCTGCCGAAGCTCCTCCTCGTCGATCTTGAGCAAGTCCTGCCCATCAAACCACACCTCGCCATCGACGATCTTGCCGGGAGGCTGTGGGATCAGCCGGATCAAGGACATGACGCCGACGCTCTTCCCACATCCGCTCTCACCCACGATGGCCAGGGTCTCCCCCTCGTCCAGCGTGTACGAGATGCCGTTCACGGCGTGAACAATGCCATCCTGGGTGAAGAACTGGGTGCGCAGGTTCTTCACCTCAAGCAACGTGCCCATACGGTCCTCCTGATGAAAGAGGTAGAGATCATAGCAAACAAATAGCGACCACGCGCTATCTTACCGCGATCACGGGTAGAAAAACACAGGCTTGGAATTCGCTCCGGCCAGAGGTGAACCGGCCGTTTGCATCCCGGCGGATCTAGCGAAAATGAACAGGCGACCCACCGCGAGCGTCGTCACGGCCCAATATCCGGTCTCCACAGTTCGAAAGCACAGGGTCGCCCAATTCTCATAATCTGGTCTATACTAGCACAGGGCATATACCTTGTCAAACATCCGACATTCGCGCCGGGTTTCCTCGGCCACCTTGCAGCAGGAGGCCGCCCCCCCGCAGGGACAGGAGCGGCGTCTTCCCCGTCCCTTCCTCCCCCCATGCGAGCGTCCCCCACCAGCCCCATACGGCGCTCTCCCCGCGCGGAAACGGCCCGTTTTTGCGCAAAATTCAAGGGATAAGGTATTGACACCCGTACCAGCCGTCGTTTATAATTGACTACAGCGAGACGTGTGATACCGGTACCACAACATTCCTCGTCGCGACCCATCGTACTCGCCGCGTACATCAGACCTCCCGGAACGCACCGACGCGAAGGACATCGCAATATCCATCAAGGTCGCTTCACTCCGTTCAGATCCGCCGGGGGAAAACCGTGGGGAAGGGGGTGATAGGATATAGTTATCCATCGGTCCAGGAGACAGCGTTGCACTCTCTCGCAGCACGGGTGAATATCGGCGGCGCGATCTCCACAGCACACGAGCCGATACACGTATCGGAAGGAAGAAGGAGACGGCACATGACTGCGAAACGTATGACGCGACGGGAATTCCTGGGATTTGCAGCAGGGCTTGTCGGCGGAGCGGCATTGGCCGCATGTGCGCCACCCGCGGGCGCTCCAGCTCCCACGGGGAAGGAGGAAAAGCCCACCGAAGCACCGGAGGTAACGGTCTTAACCACGGCCCACGCCTGGGACATCGTGTTCCTCGAACACCAGAAGAAGTTCGACAACATGTTTATGGAGCGACATCCGGATATCCAGATCAAGGTGACCAACAACACCTGGAGCGAGCACAACACGATCGTTCCCACCTGGGCCGCCGCGGGCACGCTGCCGGACATCATCTACGTGCATGGACGCTACGCTTTCCCCTGGAACTTCGAAGGCATCCTCGTCAGCGTGCAGAACTATGTGGACTCGGATGAGGAATTCAACGTCGAGGGGATCTGGGAGGAGGCCCTGAGGCTGTACAGATTTAAAGGCGAACAGTACGAGATCCCCTATGACCACGGCCCCATCATCCTGGGCTATAACAAGGACCTCTTCGATGAGGCGGGCCTGCCCTACCCCGACGAGACGTGGACGATGGATGACCTCCTGGAGAACGCCAAGAAGCTCACGAAGGAGGGGCAATGGGGATGGGGCGGCTATTACGGCACCATCGTAGGGCTCGGCAACGAGCAGAGCGAAGCCATCCTGGGACCCTGGGAGGGACGCTCGTTTAACGACGACGACACCAAGATCCTGCTCGATATGCCGGAGTCCATCGAGGCTCTGCAATGGTGGACGGACCTGATCCACGTGCACAAAGTGGCCCCCACCCCGGCCGAATCCCAGGCCGTCCCAGCCGGGATCTGGGTCGCCGGAGTGGCCGCCATGTTCGCGCTCGCCTCCTGGGGCACGCCTCAGCTGCATGAGCTCGCCTCGTTCGAGTGGGATGTGGCTCCCTGGCCCAAGGGCCCGAAGGTCCGAAGGACGGGATCATTCGGCAGCGGCTACGGGATCACACGCGATTGCGAGCATCCGGACGTCGCCTGGACCTACATGCGCGAGTACCTCTCGGTAGAGGGGATGGAGTTCATGTGGGGAGAGTCCGGACGAGGCAGCCCAGCCCGCAAGGCGGCCTACCAAAGCTGGATCGAGTCCGATCCCGCCCCGGACCACGCCGAATATTACCTGGATGCCCTGGAGAACTACGCAGTGACCGGCCATCCCTATCAGACGCTCGCCGGCGGCGAGATCATGGACATCTTCAACCGCTACACAGGGCTCATACAGTCCGGGGACATGTCCGTGGAGGAGGCCGTGCAGCGAATCATCGACGAGGGAACGCCCGTCCTGGACGAAGCGTACAAGAAGCTCATCGAGTCCGGATAAGCTGCCCACCGGCGACACATACGCAGCAAGGGTGCCCGCCCCCGCGGGGCGGGTGCCCTTGATTATGCACACCCCGTGATGGGCGCGTAAAAACGTGTCTGAAAAATTACGGGCCGGGTGTCTGAGGATTCCCCTCAGCTACCCGCTTCACAGGGAAGGCATGGAGGGGGTTCCCCCTCCATGGATCCCCCTCTTTTCCGGCCTGCACCTGCCTCTCTCGGCTCTTTCCGCAGGACTCAGGCCGAGGCCTAGCAGGTAAGGCTTTTTCTGGAGGGACCTCGCCCTTTCGGGCCTTTCCATAGCAGAGGCAACGGCACTCCTCAGACACACGCTAAGTTAAAATAAAAGTAAGAATGTGTCTGAAGATTTACCGGCAAGATGTCTGAGGGGTCTCCCTCAACGACCGGCTCCACAGGGGGAGGTGTGGAGG
>JAJRVX010000220.1:0-6488 GCA_024277095.1 Chloroflexota bacterium | reverse complement strand
CCCCTTCTCCCGGGCTCGGGAGAAGGGGGTTTGGGGGATGAGGGCCGTTTTCCCCCGGCCGATGATCAGGGGAATGTCTTGCGTCGGGCAACACCGGGGTGTTCCCACCATCCCGATTTCCATCACTGACTTTGAAAAAGCCCTGAAGTCACCGAGCAGCGCCCTTGACCATCCGCGAACCCAAGAGTAGAATGAAGTGGAACACCCATCTCGTCTGCCCGAAGGAGCAGGAAGATGCCCGATCGCAAGCCCATCGGTCCCACATGGAAACCGAATCCCAAGGACGTCATCATCCTCACCAACGCTTCTGACGAGAATCTGGCGCTCAAGCTGCCCACCGGCCGCATGCGTCTGGAGGTCGGTCGAAGCCGGATGGCGAGCGCGAAGATCCTGGAGCTGCCCGCGGTCAAGGATCTGGTCGAGGCGGGCAAGCTTACCTGGAAGCCGATGAGAAACGGGCGTTAGCGAATCGCGTCGACAGCGAAAGGGATCCTTTCATGCCGAAACTGGTTCTGCTCGACGGCCATAGCCTGGCTTTTCGGGCCTATCATGCGCTCCCACCAGACATGGCCACCTCGAAGGGGGAGGTGACCAACGCCGTATATGGGTTCACTTCCATGCTGCTCAGCATCCTGCAGGAGGAGGACCCCGATTACATCGCGGTGGCCTTCGACGTGGGCCCCTCGTTCCGGCAGGAGATCGCGCCGGAGTACAAGGGGACCCGGGCGCGCATGCCGGATGACCTGCACGCGCAGATCCCACGCATTCGACAGATCATCGAGGCGTTCAACATCCCCGTCTTCGAGATCGAGGGCTACGAGGCGGACGATCTGCTGGGGACGCTGGCCCGCCAGGCCGAGCGGAAAGAGACGGACGCCACCATCTGCTCCGGCGATCGAGACCTGTTCCAGGTGATCGATGAGCATATCGTCGTCCGGTACACGCCCGGAGGGCCGCGCCCCAAGACCGTCATCTACGATATCGAAGCGGTCCGCAAGCGCTATCATCTGGACCCACCCCAACTGGTCGATCTCAAGGCCCTGACGGGAGACAAATCGGACAACATCCCAGGGATCCCGGGCATCGGACAGAAGACGGCGACGACCCTGCTGCAACAATACGGATCGCTGGAGGGGATCTACGAGCACCTGGACGAGATCCGCCGAAAGCGGGTTCGGGAGGCGCTCCTCCAATATCGGGAGCAGGCTTTCCTCAGCAAGCAACTGGCCACCATCATCACCGATCTGCCAGTAGAGCTCGACCTGG
The DNA here is from genome assembly GCA_024277095.1 of Chloroflexota bacterium. Taxonomy (GTDB): domain Bacteria; phylum Chloroflexota; class Anaerolineae; order DUEN01; family DUEN01; genus DUEN01. Next base: position 5,222 of record JAJRVX010000220.1, on the reverse strand, counting down.
AGCGATGCCGCACCAGCGACTTCGACCGGGAACAGGTCCTGGCCCTCTTCCAAGAGCTGGAGTTCCACAGCCTGGTCAACCGGCTCCCGCACAGCACTCGCTCCCGGCCCTCCACCCAGGGGATGCAACTCCCGCTATTCGGCGCCGGCACGTCGGATCGTCCGCCCTCCCCGGAGGAATCCGGCAGAGTCATCACGACGGAAGCGTCCCTGCAAGCGATCATCCGGGAGCTGCAGGATGCCCCCATGATCGCCTTCGACGTGGAGACCACGTCTACCGACGCCATGAGGGCCAACCTGGTCGGGCTGGCCATCGCCTGGGCCAAAGGAGAGGCCGCGTACATCCCCATCGGCCACCTTCCGGACCAGGCAGGGCCGGAAGGCCAGCTGCCCTGGGAGAAGGTCCGAGACGCCCTGAGCGCCATTTTCGCCGATGCGAACCGGACGAAGGTGGCCCACAACGCCAACTACGACATCACCGTTCTGCGAAGGCATGGCCTTCCCATCGAGGGCGTGGATTGGGACACGATGATCGCCGAGTGGCTGCTCAACCCGGGCAGCCGGAACCTCGGGCTAAAGGCCCTGGCCTTCACCCGGCTGGGGGTCACCATGACGGAGATCACGGAGCTGATCGGCAAGGGCAAGTCGCAGATCACGATGGATGCGGTGCCGGTGGCGCAAGTAGCGCCCTACGCAGCCGCCGACGTGGATGTCACACTCCGGCTGGTCGATCTGCAGGCGCCCGAACTGGAGGAGAAGGGGCTCACCCGGCTGTTCCGAGAGGTGGAGATGCCCCTGGTGCCCGTCCTGGTCGACATGGAGATGACGGGCGTGGCGCTGGACGTCGATCTGCTGCGTGAGATGTCTCGGGAGCTCGGGCAACGCCTATCCGCCCTGCGGGAGCAGATCTTCGAGTGGGTCGGCTATTCCTTCAACCTGAACTCCACCCAGCAGCTCTCCGAGGCGCTCTTCGGCAAGCTGGCGCTGCCCACGGCCGGGCTACGGAAGACCTCCAGCGGACATTACTCGACCGCCGCGGGCGTTCTGGAGTCCCTCCGCGGGCGACATCCCGTTATCGAGCTGATCCTGGAGCACCGGGCGCTGGAGAAGCTCCGATCCACCTACGTCGACGCCCTGCCGCAGATGGTCAATCCGGAGACCGGACGTCTGCACACCGACTATAACCAGACCGGCACGGAGACCGGCCGGATCAGCAGCTCCAACCCCAACCTGCAGAACATCCCCATCCGCACCGAGGAGGGTCGCCGCATTCGCAAGGCGTTCATCGCGGAGCCCGGATGGCTCCTCCTGGCCGCCGACTACTCACAGGTGGAGCTGCGCATCCTGGCTCACGTCTCGCAGGATCCCACCATGCTGGAGGCGTTCCGGCGGGGAGAGGACATCCACGCCAGTACGGCCGCGAAGGTGTACGGCATCCCCATCGAGGAGGTCACGTCAGAACAACGCCGTGTGGCCAAGGCGGTGAACTTCGGGCTGATGTACGGCCAGAGCGCATACGGGCTGGCGCAACAAACCGGCATGGACCAGGACCAGGCCGCCCGGTTCATCGAGGCGTACTTCAAGACGTATCCCAAGGTGAAAGAATACCTGGATCGTACACGGCGGGAGGCGGCGGAGCGCGGATACGTGGAGACGCTTCTGGGGCGCAGGCGCTACTTCCCGGAGCTACAGCGGCCGCACGTCTCCCACAACGTGCGGATGGCGGCCGAGCGAGCCGCCATCAACGCCCCCATCCAGGGGACGGCCGCCGACATCATCAAGATCGCGATGATCCGCCTGCACCAGGCGCTGAAAGCGGCCGGAATGCGCAGTCGCATGATCCTGCAAGTACATGACGAGCTGGTGCTGGAATGCCCGCAGGACGAGGTCGCAGACGCAGCCGCCATGGTGAAGGAAAAGATGGAGGGCGCCTTCGATCTGGACGCGCCGCTGAAGGTTGACGTGGAGGTCGGCCCCAACTGGTACGACCTGGAGCCGTTCCCGTTGACTACATCCTGACCGAGACGGACATACGAACTTCATGGAGAATCCTGGGGCACGGAAGGCCCCGGGATTTCGATACTATCCGATCAGGCAAGCGCTATGCGCCCCGCTCCCGGGCCCGCCAGGCGGTGTATAGCACGATCGACCCCGCCACAGCGGCGTTCAGTGAGGTCACCCGGCCTCGCATGGGCAGCATCACCAGCCAGTCACACCGCTCACGCACCAGCCGGCTGAGCCCCTTCCCCTCGCTCCCTACGACCAGCGCCAGCGGTCCGGTCAGATCGGCCTCATCCAGGGAGCGGGCCTCCGGCGTCCGCTCCAACCCGACCACCCACACACCCTCCTGCTGCAACCTCGAGATCGTCTGCGTGAGATTGGCCACCTGCACCACGGCAAGATGCTCCACAGCGCCCGCGGAGGTATGGCTCACAGCCGGGGTGACCCCGGCTGCCCGGCGCTTCGGGATGACCACGCCATGCACCCCGACCGCCTCGGCCGTGCGAAACAGCGCCCCGAGGTTCTGAGGATCTTGCAGATGATCCAGGAGCAGCAGGAAGGGAGGCTCGCCCCGCCGTCCAGCCCGGGCCAACACATCCCCCAGGGCAGCAAAGGGATACGGCGCCGCCTCCAACGCCACGCCCTGATGGTGGGTCAGGCCCAGCCGATCCAGCTCGGAGCGGCGTACCCGTTGCACGGGCACACCCCGCCGGCGGGCCGCTTCGATGATCTCGGCGATGATGCCCTGCTCGCGCACGCCATCGGCCAAGAACACGCGCCGGGCACGTCGACGCCCGGCGCGCAAAGCCTCTAACACGGCCTGGCGGCCGTACAACATCTCGGTCACTTGAACCGCCAATGTGTCCCCTGTGGGGTGTCCTCCAGGATCACACCGAGCTCCCCCAGGCGATCCCGGATCAGATCAGCCAATTCCCATTGCTTGGCCTGCCGCAGGCGGGTCCGCACCTCCACCAGGAGATCGATGAAGGGAGCGACCTCCTTCGCGGCCGCCTTCCCCGCCGACTCCGTCAGGCGCAACCCCAACACGCCCGCTAACTCTCGCAGCGTCCGCTGCGCTTCAGCGAAAGGCTCTCCGCCGATGCCCGCGTCCCGGGCCGCGTTGATAGCTCGCACCAGATCGAACAGCGCAGCCAGGGCGCCAGCGGTATTGAAATCATCGTCCATGGCCGCCTCGAAGCGTTCCCGGGCGCGCGCAGCCTGCGCCCTCAATGCCTCCGCCTGTTCCCCTTCCGTGATCTGCCCTACACTGGGGCGCAGCGCCGAACGCAGCCGGGCCAGAGCCCTCTCGCCCTGCTGGATCACCTCCTCGTTGAAGGTCAGCGGGCTGCGATAATGCGAGCCCAGCACGATCAGGCGCAACACATCCGCATCATGCTCGGCCAGGAACTCCTCGATGGTGACCAGGTTCCCCAGGGACTTGGACATCTTCTCCCCGCCGAACTGGAGCATCCCGTTGTGCACCCAATAGCGGGCAAAGGGGCGATCAGTATAGCTCTCGCTCTGGGCGATCTCATTCTCATGATGCGGGAAGATCAGATCGTTGCCACCGCCGTGGATATCGATCTGCGGCCCGAGATGATGCAGGTTCATGGCCGAGCATTCGATATGCCACCCGGGGCGCCCCGGCCCCCACGGGCTATCCCAGGCCGGCTCTCCAGGCTTCGCCGCCTTCCACAGGGCGAAGTCCAGGGGATCCTCCTTGTGCTCGCCCGGGGCCACACGGGCGCCGCTGCGGAGCTCATCGATCTTGCGATGGGACAGTTTGCCGTAGTCCTCGTCCTTCCGCACCCGGAAGTACACGTCGCCGTTGGCCTGATAGGCATACCCCTTCTCGATCAATCCCTGGATCACTTGAATGATATAAGGGATCTCATGGGTGGCGCGAGGATATATCGTGGCCGGGAGGAGATTCAAGGCCTGGATGTGATCCATGAACTCCTGGATGTAACGCTCGGCCAGGCGGATGGGATCCTCCCCCAGCGCCCGAGCCCGATCGATGATCTTGTCATCCACATCGGTGAAGTTCATGACGTGAATCACACGATACCCCTTGTATTCGAGGTACCGGCGGATCACGTCGAAGACGATGGCCGACATGGCATGCCCTACATGGGCCTTGTCATACACAGTAGGACCGCATACGTACATGCGGACGATCTTATCCTCCAGCGGCTTGAACTCCTCTTTCCGACGGGTAAGCGTGTTATAGATCTTCAACGTCATCGTCCCTCAGCTCCTCCACAGAGATCGATGGGCCGCGAGTGCGGCCCATCCCCTACCGAAACGGCGTCCATTCTAGCACATCTCTTATCCGCTTGGAAAATCGACCGTCTAACCCGTCGTCCTCATGGCGCGGGCAGCCGCCACGATGGTCATGACGGCCTCCGAGCGCTTCAGGCGACCGGTATTCAGCACGAGGTGGTACAACATCGGGTCGTCCCACCGCACATGATAGAAGCGACGCAGGAACTCCGCCCGGTTGCGATCACTGGCCCGGACCTTGCGTCGAGCCTGCGAGCGGGAGATCCCCTCCCGCTGCTGCACGGTGGCCACCCGCTGCTCAAACGGGGCGATAATGGACACGTGCAACACACCTGGGGAATCAGCCAGGATCGCCTGGCCGCCTCCTCCGATGATCAAGACGTTATCGATCTCCGCCAGACGCCGCACCACCTGCTCGAGAATACGCACGGACTCGGCCAGGGCGATGGAGGCAGGGGGCAAAGGCGGAGCGAAGATGCCGTCCAACGGCCCCGCCCGGGTCGTCAGCACGGGATATAGCTCGCGCTCGCTGGTGGATGTGGGCGGGACGCTGCGCAGCGCCTTGGTGAGCTGCTCCACGAAATCACCCCGCCCGATCAACTCCAGTTCCTCCCAGGCCAATTCGGAGACGCCGGCAGCCACAGCCGCCCGGCGCAGCCGGACGTGATCGACCAGATCTAGCCCCAATGCCCCTGCAACCCGACTGGCGATCTCGTCGCCGCCGCTTCCCAGCTGGCGAGAAAGCGTGATGACCGTCATATCACTATCCGCATTCTCACGTGAGGCCACATGCGGAGTGCCTGTCGTGTATACCATCGACACGACAGGCACTCCGCAAACGCGCCACGATCACGAACCTCGCCCATTCGGCTGGGCGAAGATCATCCGACCGGCGTTGGTCTGTAGCACCTTGGTGACCAACACCTCGATCTCCTGATT
>JAJRVX010000219.1:0-10768 GCA_024277095.1 Chloroflexota bacterium | reverse complement strand
GTGAGGAATCTGGCTCAGCACATCTCGTCGGCCCTGGAGATGGCCGACGAGTACGCCGAGCGTCGGCGGGTCGAGGAGACGTTGAGGCGATCACAGCAGAGATACGAGGCGTTGATCCACTCCGTGGATGGCATCGTATGGGAGGCCGACGCCTCCCCTCTCCGGTTCACCTTCGTCAGCCAGCAGGCGGAGCGCCTGTTGGGCTACCCCGTGGAGCGCTGGCTTTCGGAGCCGACCTTCTGGCAGGACCACATCCATCCGGAGGATCGGGGTTGGGTCGTCGAGTTCTACGCGATCGTCACCCGGGAGAAGCGAGGGCATGAGATTGAGTACCGGATGATCGCCGCCGACGGGCGCACGGTATGGCTTCGGGATCTCGTTACCGTGGCTTTGGAGGGAGACCGGCTCGTCGGGCTACGGGGCGTGATGGTGGATATCACCGGGCGCAAACAGGCGGAAGAGGCGCTGCGGGAGAGTGAGGAGAAGCTCAGAAGCCTGTTCGAGTCCGCACGAGAGGGGATCCTGATCGTGGGCTCCGATGGCGAGATCCTCTCGGTGAACACGGCGGCGGTGGCCATGCTGGGATACGACGGCCCGGAGGAGTTGATCGGGAAGCGGATGAGCGAGTTGTACGCGGATCCGGGACTGCGGGATGCGTTGATCGAGGAACTGACGAGGAAGGGCTACCTGGAGAACTATGAGCTGGTGTTGGTGAGGAAAGACGGGACGCAGATCCATACCTTGCACAATGTCACGGTTCATAGGGATGAGCAGGGCCGTATCGTACGAATAGCGGGCTTCTTCACCGATATCACCGAGCTGAAGCGGGCGGAGGAGGAGCTTGCCAAGCTCGCAAGTGTGGTTCAGCAGACGGCGGACATCGTCTTCATCACGGATCGCAACGGGGTGATCGAGTATGTGAACCCCGCCTTCGAACGGATCACCGGGTACAGCAAAGAGGAGGCGGTCGGCCGAACACCGAGAATCCTCCGGTCCGGGGAGACGCCGCCCGAGTATTACGAGAGACTTTGGAACACCATCCTGGCGGGGAAAGTCTTTCGCGCTGTGGTGAAGGATCGGAGGAAGAACGGCGAGTTCTTCTACTACGACCAGACCGTCACGCCATTGAGGGATTCCCAGGGGAACATCACGCACTTTATCTCAACCGGAAATGATGTCACGCAACGTGTACAGGCGGAGGAGATGTTACGCAGGCAGCGAGACGAGCTGGCCGCTCGCGCCCGCATCATCGCCGCCATCCTGCACACCTTCGATCTGGATGAGCGCCTCAACCGCATCCTCGAGGAGATCATGACGTTGCTGGATGTGGAGTTGGGGGGGATCTACCTGGTGGAGGGGGATCGCATTCTGCTGCGTGCCTGGCGGGGCCTCTCTGAGGAGTTTCGCTCTCGGGTGATGAGCTTCCCGCGGGACGACCCGCCGGATTGGATGCGCGTTTCTCATGTGGTTCATAGCCGGTTGGACGAGGCAAACCCGCCCTCCGATTTCGTCGAGCGCGAGGGGATTCGGGCCTGGGCGTGCGTGCCGCTGGTCCTCACCGGGCAGGGGGAGAGCCAATGGCTGGGCGCGCTGGTGTTGGCCAGCCGTCGCCGTGATGCGCTGACCCAGGATGATGCTCGCTCTCTGGAGGCGTTGAGCGAACAACTGGCGCTGGCCATCGATCACGCCTGGCGTTATCGCACGGCCGAGGAGCGCCTGACGCGGCTCAGGGCGTTGCACGAGATCGATCGTGCCATTATCCGGCAACGCTCTATCCACGACATCCTCCAGGTCGTCCTGGAGCATGTTCCCAGGGAGCTGGACGCTGACGCCGTGGCCGTCAGCCTTCTCGATGAAGGGCGGCTTCGTTCCCGTGTGTTCATCATGCGCCTGCCCAATGGCACGCTGATTGAAGAGGAGGCCTTCACGCTGGCCTAGAGCCTGCTTGACTGGCTGGTGGATCGCAAGGAGCCCGTCGCCATCTATGATCTGGCGCAGGATCAGCGGGTGCAGATGCATCACCACCGCATCCGCAATGATAACCTGGCATCGTATCTGGGCGTGCCCATGGTGATCCAGGATCAGACCATCGGCATCCTGCATCTGTTGACCACCCGGCCCAGGCGCTTCGCCGATGAGGACGTGGCCTTCTTCCGCACGCTGGCCGGCCAGGCGGCGATCGCCATCGAGAACGCCCGCCTGTTGGAGGAGACCCAACAGCGGGCTGCTTATATGGAGGCGCTGAACGAGATCATCGCAACCGCCACCCGGGCGTCCGATTTGCAGGATCTGCTGCAGCGCACCCTCGATCGCATATTGCAGGTGCTGGGGGTGGAGATGGGAGATGCCTGGGTCATCCAGGAGTCGGGTGCGGATGTGATCCATTTTGAGCGGAATCTCCCACCGGGGCTGAGTCAGGAGATCGCGAAGGTTGCTCTAGAGGCTCAGATAACCCTTCCTGAGCCTCAGGCGGTCGCAGATTGGCGGACGGAAAGTAGTCAACGATCGCCTTTGGGACCGGTTATGACTCGGTTTGGGATTCTTGCATCCCTCATCGCTCCCATTTTGGTTGAGGAACGGCGCATCGGCGGGCTCGGTGTAGCATCTTCCGAGCCTCGCTCCTGGTCTCCGGAGGAGATGGCCCTGGTAGAGGCGGTGGGACGGCAAGTGGGCGCGGTGGCAGAGCGGTTACGCCTGCTGGACGAGCTGCAGGCATCCAATCAACAGTTGCAGGAGGCGATTCGGGCCAAGGATGAGATGATCCAGAACGTCTCCCATGAGTTGCGCACCCCGCTTACCATGATCCGGGGGTACACCGAGCTGATGCGGGAGAAGCGTTTGGGGCCGTTGACCCCTCAACAGGAGGAGGCGGTCGAGGCCCTCTTTCGGAACGCTGAGCGGCTGCATTTCATGGTCCATCGGCTGCTCACGCTCCAGACGCTGGACCCGAATGCCTTTGAGCAGATCGATATATCGCCGGCCGAATGGTTGGAGCGGACGGCGAAGAGCTGGCAGCCGCGGGCGAGGGAGGCGGGAATTCAGATCGTTCTGGATATCCCCCCGGATCTGCCCACCATTCGGGGAGCTCCGGATCTGTTGAATCAGGTGATGGATAATCTGCTGGATAATGCCATCAAGTTCAGCCCCTCGGGGGGCGAAGTGCGGGTGAGCGCCTGGCGAGAGGGATCGGAGCTCATCGTGGCCGTGTCCGATCAGGGGGTGGGGGTCCCGCCGGATAAACTGGAGAGGATATTTGATCGATTCTATCAGGTGGACGGCAGCTCAACGCGCCGATTTGGGGGGATGGGGATCGGCCTGACGCTATGCCGGGAGATCATAGAGGGACAGGGCGGCCGGATCTGGGCGGAAAGCGCAGGCGAGGGGATGGGGAGCACCATCTACTTCACTCTGCCCATCCCCTCGTGAATCGGCACCGCTCATGTGTCATCCTCACAGGCGAGCCGTTGGCTAGCTGCCGGACGACTCCGTCTCGCTCACTCTGGGCTCGAACAGCCAGTGGATCAACGTGATGGTGAGCAGGATCGGCGAGAACCAGATCAGCGTGTACAGGAAGATACCCAGCAGCCATCCCAACAGATTGGGGTAGACGGCTCGCATCCCTGGGCCGCCCATCATCAGCCCCCAGCCCAGCGGCGCCAGGAGCGCCTGTAACGCCACGGCCACCAGCAGGCCGATCGTCAATGCCAGTAAGAAACGTCCTATCGTGCGCAACATGGTGTCACCTCCGTTCATGTCATCCATACGTTTAGGGAATGCTCGTCCCCTGTTGATTCGCTCTATCGGAATCCGCCCAATAGCAGGGCCAGGAGGAGAAAACTGCCCAGGCCGATCATCGGCCAGAGGAGGCATCCTACGCCCCACAGCGGGCGGAAGAAGGGTCTACGTCCACGGAAGATCGGTGAGCGTCGACGTCCACCGATGCCGAATCCACCTCGTCGACCACGCATATCCGCCTCCTGATCTATCTCTCGGTCGCTGTTCGTCCGTCATGTAACTCTCTGGTTCTAGTATGCCGGAGAGTTGTGGAGATCCCGTGGAAGGGAGGTAGAGGTTTTGTGAAGGGGCCTCGCGATGGCTCGTGGGCGAGGCGTGTGCGGGTGAATCGCAAGCGAAGGCCGGGGCTCTCCAGGAACCCCGGCCTTTGCAGTGGAGCTGTATTCCTCTAAGAGCGTGCCTGAGGAGCGCCGTTGCTTCTGCTGTGGGGAACCCCTCCGAAAAAAGTCCTTCTTCCGCCTTCGACCTGCGCGACCTCGGCCTGGATCCTTCGGGAAGGGCCGAGAAAAGCAGGTACAGGCCGGAAAAGTGGGGTTTCCGTGGAGGGGAGACCCCCTCCGCACCTCCCCCTGTGGCGCTGGTAGTTGCGGGGGACCCTCAGACATCTTGCTGCTGGATTTTCAGACACGCTCTAGCGGGGGCTTTTACCGCTTTCCGCCTCACGATGCGGGCATGGGCTCCTCGGATGGGTTGGCCCAGATGAAGGCGATCAGCCCCAGCACCCCGACGGCGAAGGCTGTGAGGAAGACCAGTCGAGGGGTCTGCTGCCAGAGCCAGCTTCCCACCAGGGGGGCGGGGATGGTCACCAGGCCACGGATCAGGTAGTAAAGTCCCACCGCCCGCCCGCGGTGCGCGTCCGCCGCCAGGTCGACGATCAACGCCTTGCGCGCCGGCTCGCCGATCTCCCGCAGGCCGTTGATGGCAAAGGCCAGCGGCAGCCAGGACGCGCTGGGCACCAGGGCCAGCGTGAGCGGGAACAGGGCGAAGAAGGCGAAGGTGGCGATGATGAACGGGCGGCGGCCGAAGCGATCGGCCAGCCGGGCGGCCGGGATATACCCCAGGATCGAGACGGTCATCTGGATGGAGGTTAACAGCCCGAACTGAAGCGGCGTGCCGCCCAGGATGTTCAGGACGTAGAGCACCACGTACACGGCGGCGATGTTGCTGCCGATGCGTGCCAGGCAATCGGCCAGGAGGAGCCGCTTGAGCCCCGGCACCATCTCCCGCCACAGCGAGATCAGGTTCCATGACATCCGCTTCTCGGCCGGGGGCTTCGCGATATAGAAGTGCTCCTGGAGGTAGATGGCCGCCAGGGCCAGGACCAGCGAGCAGGCGAAGCCGATCTTCATGCCCGAGACGATCCCCATGCGGGTCATCAGCCACCCGCCGATGGGCGGGGCGAGGACGATGGGAACTCGCTTCCAGATCGACTGCACGCTGAAGCCCATCGCACGTTGGGAGCGCTTCAGCGTGTCGCCGATCAGGGCGAAGATGGCCGGCTGCGACATGCTGGACCAGACCATGACCAGCAGGGTGCCCGCCAGGAAGACCGGCCAGCTCGGGCTGAGCAGATAGATCAGGTAGCCTGTCGCCGCGATGATGTTGAAGAGCACCAGCGCTCGTTTGCGGCCTAACCAATCCGATACGGCGCCGCCCGGGTATTGGTAGAAGGCGTCCACGATGCGCTGGAGTGACCCGTAGGCCCCGATGATCCACGCGCTGGCCCCGAGCACCTCCAGGTATCGGGGGACGAAGCGTGTCCAGAGCTCCTCCCCCATGCCCAGGACCAGCAGGGCCGCCAACAGGACGACGATGTTGCGCTCCAGGGCCAGGACTTCGCGTCCACGCCTGAGCGCCTGCCGCATGTCCGACGCTGCATGATGCATGGGACCCTCCACGTCGTTCAGAGCAGTCTTTTGGTCTCGCGGCAATGCCCCGCATCTCACCGCGGGGACGCAGGGAGCGCGAGGGTGTTAGGAACGAATCTCTGCGTCTCTCACGTCTCTACGGTGAGGATTAGGAAGACGATGGGCGTTTCCTCGTCATAAGGAGATTGCCGACGATCCGTCGGTATCATACAGCGGGATGAGCGGCATGGCAACCATTCTTGCCCCTTCGCACTACTCCAGTACGGCTCCTCGGTCGGCGGAACTGGCCCTCTGGCTGTACAGGCGGAGGAATCCATCCTGTACGGCGGTGGGCCAGGGACGCCACGTCGCCAGCCGGCGGGCGATCTCCTCCTCGGGCACCAACAGCTTGAGCTTGCGGTTAGGGATGTCGATCTCGATCAGGTCTCCGTTCCGGACGGCCGCAATGGGGCCGCCATCGTAGGACTCCGGGACGACGTGGCCCACGCATGGGCCGCGGCTGGCGCCCGAGAACCGGCCATCCGTCACCATCGCCACGGAATCGCTCAGCCCCAGCCCTACTAGCGTCGCTGCCGGGATCGAAAGCTCTCGCATCCCCGGGCCGCCGCGTGGTCCCTCATTGCGAATGACCAGGACGTCCCCTGGTCGTACACGGCCTCCTATCAACGCCTCTCGCACCTCTTCCTCGCACTCGAAGACGCGAGCCGGTCCCACATGTCGCATCATGGAAGGCGCCACCGCGCTCTGTTTGACCACGGCTCCGCCTGGCGCCAGGCTCCCCCGCAGCACGGCCAGCCCGCCCTCCGGCGCCAGCGGCGCATCCAATGGGTGGATCACATCCCTCCGTCGCACCGTCGCCCGTGCGATCACCTCGCTCACGGGATGGCCACTGACCGTGGGGCGATCCAGATGGAGCAGAGGAGCCAGCTCCTTCAGCACGGCGGGCACCCCGCCCGCCTGATGGAGATCGACGACGGTGAGCTCCGACGCCGGCTTGAATCTGGCCACCAGCGGCGTCTCCCGGCTCAGCCGGTCGAAGGTGTCCGGGGTGATCCCCAACCCCAGGATGTGCGCGAGGGCGGGCAGGTGCAGCGTGGCGTTGGTGGAGCCTCCCACGGCCAGACAGACGCGCACGGCATCCTCCATCGCTTCCTGCGTCATGAGGCGGCGGCTTGTCAGCCCTTCCCGCACCAGGGAGACGACGCGTCTCCCGCTCTCCCGGCATAGGTCCTCTCGCTCCGGGGCTGTGGCGGGGAGTGTGGCGCAGCCGGGCAGCGAGAGCCCCATTGCCTCTACGATCACGCTCATGGTGTTGGCCGTTCCCATGAAGGCGCAGGCGCCGGGGCCGCTGCAGGCGGAGCATTCGATCTCGTGGAACTCGGCGGCATCGATCTCGCCCGCCCGGTAACGCCCCATCGCCTCCTTGACGTCGCTGAGGACCAGCGGGCGGCCATTATGCTCTGCCGGCATCATGGGGCCGCCGGTCACGAAGAGGGTGGGGAGATCCAGCCGGGCGGCCGCCATCAGCATGCCTGGCACGATCTTGTCACATGAGCAGAGCATGACCAGCCCGTCCAGACGATTGGCCCGCGCCATCAGCTCTACCGAGGCCGCTATGAGGTCTCGCATGGGGAGGATGTAATGCATGCCCGGCCCCTGGGCGATGCCATCGCATGGGGCGATCGTGTTGAACTCCACGGGGAATCCGCCCGCTGCCCGCACGCCGGCCTTGACCCACACGGCCAGCTGGCGCAAATGCACATGTCCTGGACACACCTCGCTCCATGAGTTGGCGATGCCGATCAAGGGCCTGTGGAAGTCCTCGTCGGTCGCCCCCATGGCACGATACAGCGCTCGTGGATAAGCGCCTTCCACGCCTTCAAACAGACCCGCCGACTTCATGTAGGCCCCCCTCCTTCAAGGGCAAGTGGCGATAAAAGATTGAAATGGGAAATCGCTTGACAACCCGACACACATACCGTGGGAGCGCGTCTGAAAATTTACCGGTTTTCCGGCCTGCACCTGCCTTCCTCGGCCCCTTCCACAGGAATCTGGGCCGGGGCCGGGCAGGTCGAAGGCGGGAGAGCGGCTTTTTCCGGAGAGGCTCTGCCCCTCCGGACCTCCCCATGGCAGAAGCGACGGCATTTCCCAGACACGCTCTGAGATGTGGCCATTCACAGCAGATCCCGGAGGGCGGCTTCCGCCTCCTGGAAGCGGAAGGAGAAGCCCATGTCCAGCAGCCGCCTGGGGACGGCCCGCTGCCCGTCCAACAACACGGTGGCCATCTCCCCAAAGAGCAGGCGCAGGACGAATGCTGGGGTGGGCGTGACCGCCGGGCGCCTCAGGACGCGCCCCAGGACCCGACAGAACTCGCCGTTGGTCAACGGGTGGGGGGCTGTGAGGTTGAAGGGGCCTCTCGCCTCCTCCTGTTCTATGAGGAAACGGATGGCGGATACCTGGTCGGTGATGTGAATCCAGGGGAACCACTGCCGGCCGTTGCCCAGGGGGCCTCCCACGAACAGCTTGAACGGCAGAACCATGCGCGGCAACGCTCCGCCCGTCGCGCTGAGCACGACTCCGGTTCGGATGATGACCCGCCGGACGCCCATGGCTTCGATGGGCCGGGTGGATTCCTCCCAGGCCACGCAGACCTGGGCCAGGAAGTCATCCCCGGCGGACGCCTCCTCTGTGATCTCCTCGTCCCCTCGCGGGCCGTAGTATCCGACTGCCGAGGCCTGCACGACGACCCGGGGCTTCTGTCCGGCCGCCTCTACCGCCTGCACCACCGCGTGCCCGGCGTGGATGCGGCTCTCCCGGATGCGCCGTTTGCGCTCAGCCGTCCAGCGCCCCGCCGCCAGGTTCTCCCCGGCCAGATTCACGATGGCATCCGCTCCATCGGCCAGGTCCTCCCAGCCGTTGGCGGTGCGGGCGTCCCATTGTGTTGCCCGGACGGCGGGGGGGAGGGTCGTGATTCGCTCGGGGGCGCGGCTGAGCACGATCACCTCGTGGCCGTCGTGAGCCAATTGGGCCGCCAGAGCCCGTCCGATCAATCCGCTTCCGCCGGTGATGATCACGCGCACAGGGCACCTCCCCGCCATGGTTCTTCATTTTCTCGTATTGTACTCGATGATCCGCTTCGAGGGTAGCGCCGGGCGGAGCCGCCACACAGGGCTTTTTCAAAGTCTAGCTGCCGGACAGTTTGGCCGCGCATCTCCTGCGATAGCTCTACCGATGCCGCAGTAGGGGCGACCGGCCGGTCGCCCCATTGGTATCAACTGGGGTGGCTCGGAGGGGCGTCAGCCCCTCCGAAGAACTCGGCCGCTCAGAGGCGAGCGCTTTTGGGGAGGGAACGACAGGCGAGGGCCTCCGGAGGTCTAGCCGTTGCCCCGGTGGCGCGCTCTTGCGGGATCCTGAGCGCCGTCGAAGAAGATCGTCAGCATCAGGTCGATGGCCCGCTCCGGCGGCCCCAGCTCGGAGGCGTGGGCCGGGTAGAGGAACGGGTACAGCATCCCCAGGAGCATCCATGTCGCCAGGCGCACATCCATGTCTCGTAATTCTCCTCGCTCCACGCCGTCCCTTAGGATGGCCTCGATCTGCCCGATGAACTTCTCCTGATACAGATGATCGAACGTGGCACGCGCCCGGGGGCTGAGCTGGGCCATCTCCTGGCTGGCCAGCCGGATGATCGCCCGCTGCGATGGTGCCTGGGCGAAGATATCGCGCACGATCCGCTGGATCCGCCCGCGGGTCGTCAGCTCCGCCTCCCGGGCCGCCTGGATCATCCGCTCGATGCGTTCCAGGTTGGTGGTGAGGATGGCCAGAAACAGCGCCTCTTTGTCCTTGAAATGGTAGTAGAGGCTGGCCTTGGACACGCCCACGGCTTCGGCGATCTCTCGCATGGAGATGCCGCGATACCCGTGGGACACGAACAGCCGGGCGGCCTCCTCGATGATGGCGGCGCGCAGATCGCCGGGACCTGGTCCTCTCATCCTCCGCCTCATCCGATGCGAATCCAGGGGCGCCCGGCCCCGGCGGGCATGAAGGGCCAGGGGATGGAGATGATCAGGATCAGCGTCGCCAGCCCGAACAGGAGGGCCGTCCTCTGGTATCGTTGGCGCGCGGGCCCGGGACGGCCGGACATGCTGCGGCCGATGTGGACCAGGATCAGGCTAACGACCATGGCGAATATGTGCTCTATGATCCAGAACCGGGCCGTGTCGTTGGATAGTACCACCCCGAGATCGTGAAACGCGCTCGCGGTGACCGGGCTCAGGAAGAGATACAGGATCAGGCCGATCAGGACCTGCGTGTCCAGCACGATGGTGAAGGCCAGCCCCAGGCGATCGTCGAGCGGAGTCCAGTTTCTCCCTTTCAGCCAGCCTGAGGCGGCTCGCGCCGTCGCGAGCGCGGCCAAAAGGACCACGATCCAGCGGAGAACGGAATGTAACGAGAGAAAGGTGAGATACATCGGATTTACAGGGACCTCCTGAAGTCTGATATGTGTCGTGTGGGGGAGCGGGTAGGATCAGGGGGATGCCGTGCGTCATCGCGTGCCGATGGCCTCGTGCCGTTGCATGGTGGCCAGCTCCTCCGTGCGGCCCTTCAACCCCGACGCCATCAGCGCCAGGAGGATCATGGCGAGCCCGACGGCCAGGAACGCCGCTCGATAGCCGGATGTGCCGCCCCCCTGGGAGGCCGCAACAGCGCCGACCAGGGCGCCTCCGGTCAACTGCCCGATGCTGATGGCGATGGTGAGGACTCCCTGCGCGGCCGCCCGGTCCTCCCTGGGCGCCTCGTTGAGCATGACATAACGTAGCGGGGCCCCCAGCAGGCTGGAGAGGCCCAGGCCAGCCAGGATGGCGATCGTGTAGTAGAGGGCCCGGGTGATGGGGAGGGCCCCGATGGCGATCATGCCCAGCGCCAGCAGGCTGGTGCCGATCCGCACCACGACTTTGGATCCGAAATGGTCCAGCATGCGTCCAAACAGCGGGGAGCCGATGGCCATGGCCAGGACGGCGGGCATCAGCATGAAGCTGGCCGTGGCGCTGGTCACGTGGAAGGCGGCGACCAGCAGGGATGGGACGAAGACCACCGCCGCCTCGCTG
>JAJRVX010000218.1:0-3715 GCA_024277095.1 Chloroflexota bacterium | reverse complement strand
GGCCTCATCGAGAAGCTGGACTATCTGAACGACGGCGATCCCGCCACGACGGATGACCTGGGGATCACCGGCATCTGGCTGATGCCCATCATGGAGTCGCCTAGCTACCACGGGTACGACGTGGCGGACTACTACCGGGTCGATCCGGAGTATGGCACGAACGAGGACTTCCGGCGGCTTATGGCGGAGGCCCACCGGCGGGGCATCCGGGTGATCATCGATATGGTGCTGAATCACACCAGCTCGAAGCATCCCTGGTTCCAGAGCGCCCGCAGCGATCCGAACAGCCCCTACCGGGATTTCTACATCTGGTCCGACCAGGACCCGGGCTACAAGGGGCCGTGGGGGCAGCGCGTCTGGCATCGCTCTCCCACCGGCTATTATTACGGCATCTTCTGGGAGGGGATGCCCGACCTGAACTACGACAACCCGGCCGTGACCGCTGAGATGGAGAAGGTGATCCGCTTCTGGCTGGAGGATATGGGCGTGGATGGGTTCCGGCTGGACGCGGTCAAGCATCTGGTCGAGGAAGGCCGGGTGCAGGAGAACACGCCCGCCACACACGCATGGCTGCGGGGTTTCTACACGTTCTATAAGTCGGTCAACCCGGAGGCGCTGACCGTCGGCGAGGTGTGGAGCCCGACGACGGAGGTGGTCAAGTACATCGGCGATCAGCTGGACCTGGCCTTCGAGTTCGACACGGCGCAGGCGATGCTGCGGAGCGCCCGGTTCGGCGATCGGAGTTACGTGCTGCGAGCCCATCGCCTGGTGACGGAGCGCTACCCGCCCAATCAGTTCGCCACCTTCCTCACCAATCACGATCAGCCTCTGGTGATGAGCGAGCTGCGCGGCGATGTGAACAAGGCCAAGGTGGCGGCCAGCCTGCTGCTGACGGGCCCGGGCGTGCCCTTTCTCTACTATGGGGAGGAGATCGGGCAGGTGGGAGGAAAGCCGGATGAGAACATCCGCACGCCCATGCAGTGGTCGGATGCCGAGAACGCCGGGTTCACCACTGCCATCATGGCCTGGCGGGCGCCTCAGCCCGACTATCGTGACGTCAACGTGGCCGCCCAGACGGGGGACCCGAATTCGCTGCTCAGCCATTACCGGCGGTTGGTCCATGCTCGCAATGCCCACGAGGCGCTGCGCATCGGGGACTGGCGGGAGGTGACGGTCGAGGACCGGCGGATCTACGCCTTCCTGCGCCACAGTGATGCGGAGACGCTGTTAGTGCTCATCAACCTGTCCGGGGAGCCGATCTCCGACTATCGTCTGGATCTGGAATCCGGCCCATTGAGCGGCGAGCCGGTGGAGGGGCTTCCGGTGGAGGTGCTGACCGGAGAGCCGGTTTCCGCCCCCGCCGTTCGAGAAGGGGGAGGCTTTGAAGGGTACCGGCCGTTGGGCACGCTGGAGCCCTATGGCACGTACGTCATCCGGCTCCGGTGAACGGCAGGGGACGATCTCATCGCTTGTGAGCGAGCCGGGCTCCCATGCCCGGCCGTACGCGGTGGCGCCCGCATGGGAGCTGGCGCTGCTATATGTGGGTGGCGAAAGAGAATCCCGGAGCCTCCCAGGCTCCGGGATTCTGATCGTTCAGATCCCCAATGCCGTCGATGGCGCTAGGGCGTTGTGGGTGAGCCCGATAGCAGTATGGGCAGATAGGTGCGATCCCCTTCCGGCGTCGGCGTCGGGGTGGGGGTGGGTGTGCTGGTCGGCGTGGGCGTGCTGGTGGGCGTCGGCGTATCGGTGGGTGTCGGCGTGACGGTGGGCGTCTCCGTCGGCGTGGGCGTGCTGGTGGGCGTCGGCGTGGGCGGCGGCCCGGAGTAGTGCCAGATGTGCCCCTGGTCATCGCCCACCCACAGGTCGTTCTCATCGAAGGCGAACAGCGACACCAGGTTTGCCGTAGTGGGCGGCCCGCCGATCGGCACCCACGTCTGGCCGTCGGTGGTCTGGTAGACGTTCCCCTGCCAGCCCACGGCGTATCCCACCGTCTCGCTCACCATCTGCAGGCGCTCCAGGACGACCGGGAAGGTCGCCTGCTGTTCGAACGTGGGGGAGCTTGCGGTGGCGTTGGTGACCTTCAGGATGGTGCTGGGCGGTATGCCCGGGGGCGCATCCTCCAGCGTGGTCGCGATCCATCCCGTGTTCGTGTCCAGGAAGCTGAGGTCATAGGCATAGCGATCCGCCCGGGGCTCCGTGGTCGGGTTGTTCGGATCGTACCACTTCTTCGCCCCCCAGCTCGCGCCGTTGTTGACCGTCGTGTAGAGCCGCCCTTTGGCAGCCGCGTAGCAGATGCTGGGCGTGGGGCATTCGATATCGCGCACCACGAAGTTGTTGCTGACCTGCACCGGGTTAAAGTTCACCCCATCGGTGGCCCGGAGGATGAAGTTCAGCGTGGTCCCCACCAGCACGGTGTTGCCGTTGCCCGTCCAGAGCACGGAGTAAAGGAAGCCGCCGTACAGCCCCCCGCTGAGATCGTTGGGGCGGGGCATCTTCCCCCAGGAGACGCCGCCATTGGTCGTGCGCAGGATGGTGGCGAACCGACCCACCGCCCAGCACGTGTATGTATCCTTGCAATGTATGGCCGACAGGAACCCCTTCTCGGCCGTCATGGGATGGTTGGTCAGCTCCGTCCAGGTCTCGCCGCCATCAGAGGTCTTGTAGATGAAAGCCGTGCCCGTGTTGGCGGTCCACTCCGGCCCGCCCACCGCGTAGCCGATGTCCCGGCTGGGGAAGTAGATCCCCCACACCTTGATCGATGGCGGCGGCTTGGGGATGGTGAACTTCAGCGCCCATCCATATCCTTCGGGTGTGGGACTGGGCGTGGGAGTCGGCGTGGGGGCCGTGGCGGACAGGTCGACCCGATGGAAGGCGTTGTCGTTTGTCCAGTTGAGGGTGACGGAGGGCGTGGCGGGCACGCCGTCCACCTCGAATGAGACCGGCTCGCCCTCACGCATGCCGGGGGCCGGCGGGTTCTCGCCGTAGACCGGCATGACGCCGTACAAGCCGGGGTAGACGACGGTGAAGGTGCCGACGGTATCCCCACGCGGGTTGTGGGCCGTGACGACGGCGCCTACGGGTGCTGGCTGGCCGTCTACCGTCACCCGCCCATAGACGAGGGTTCGTTGGTCGCTTGGGGTGAGCGTGGCGGTGGGGGTGGGGGTGACGGGCGATTCGTCGCGTAGCGCGTTGATCACCGGTTGAGCTGTGCTGATGGCTCCCGTAGCCAGTGGATGAAGCAGGGCGATGACCAGGATCAGCGTGAGCGGGGCCAGCCAGAGAGAGCGGCCAAAACGCAGAAACATACTCGACATCCTCCTTATGCGGTTGGGCTCGTCCCTGGATAGGGGGTACGGCTGATTCGCCTCGATCAGGGAAGCTTCGTTTCCAGGTGAGCCTGTGGTTCACAAGTGCAAACGGTTCACGATGCAGGGCCGTTACTCCTGACGGCCGGTGCCCGGAGGATACCCGCGGATGCAGGGGCTGTCAAACCGTGCCTCTGAGAGGTAGTGTATCTTTTTCGGTGGAAATACAGCAGGGAGCTTTGAGGGGCGCAGCCCCTCAAAAGAAACCTCCCGGTTTCCGCCGATAATGTCTCATAAAGTGGTGTAAAAAGGGATCTTGACAGGAATGGTCACCGGGTGCTTCCATGTGGGACATGTGACAAACCAGAAAAGGAGGCAACCGATGACCGAACCTACTATAACGCTGCGGG
>JAJRVX010000217.1:0-3778 GCA_024277095.1 Chloroflexota bacterium | reverse complement strand
GCGGTAGCATAACAGCTTGGCTATGTTACCTATTATGGCGTGAGCAGCGTGGCTTGTCAACAACGCGGGAATATCGACCGGTGGTGGCTCAACGCCGAAGCGTCAGGCGTTCCGAGCGAGCTCCGTTACCGTGATATGGAGGCGAGGGCTCACCAGCGACGCACGAGTCCGGGACGGAAAGCTTTGCTGGAGAAATTTCAAAGTGATGGGCTGCGGCACAGATCTGCTGCTTTCTTTTGCTGTGCACTATATGTGCGGTGTTGTGTTGGTAGATGCCCAATATGTAGGGTGTTTGAGGGGGAAAGATCAGGCTCGGGAAGTCGTGTATCTTTTTCGGGGGAGATACGGCGGGGAGCTTTGAGGGGCGCAGCCCCTCAAAAGAAACTCTCTGGTTTCCGTCCTGACCTGCTGCGCCCGGCCTTGTCCGCCCGAATAGGCCGGGAAAGGGCAGGTGCGGGGCTGAAAAGGGAGTGTTTGGGCGGCTGGGGGTTCCTCCGCACCATCCCTGAGAACCTACGATGGGCATCGTGGGTTGTTTCGTGGCATTCCCACCATTTGGGGCACGCCACCGCTCGGAAGGTTCATAAGGCTTCACCCGGGAATCTTATACCATTAGGTGCACGGCCGTATGTCGTGTATAATCCTCTTGTGCCTCCGGGATTGCGAAGGATCGCCTTCCCGGCGGCGTTTGTAGCCTGAACACCGACGATCTCTCCCCATCGTCTTCTATCGAGGAGGTTCACGCATGACTTTGAATTATCGCATCGAGGGCACGACGTTGCCCGTGGTCACCATCGAGCTGCAGCCCGGCCAGCGGATCTACTCCGAGTCCGGCGGCATGAGCTGGATGAGTGGCAACGTGGAGATGAAGACCACCACCGGCGGCGGGCTGGGCAAGATGCTGCGTCGTGCCCTCTCCGGCGAGGCGCTGTTCGTGGTCGAGTATTTCACCAACGGCGGCCCTGGCACCATCGCCTTCGCCGCCGAGTTCCCCGGCAAGATCGTCCCCGTGGAGCTGGAGAAGGGGCAGACCATCATCGTCCAGAAGGACGCCTTCATGTGCGCCGAGCGGTCGGTGGATCTGGACATGCAGTTCCGGCGACGGTTGGGCGCAGGGCTCTTCGGTGGCGAGGGGTTCATCATGCAGAAGCTCACCGGCCCCGGCCTGGTCTTCGTCAACTTCGACGGCGAGATCGTGGAGTACAACCTGGAGGCCGGGGAGGAACTGAAAGTGGACACCGGCCACCTGGCCATGATGGACCCCACGGTGGACTTCGACGTCACCATCGTGAAGGGGATCAGCAACATCCTGCTGGGCGGCGAGGGGCTGTTCCTGGCCACGCTTCGGGGACCCGGCCGGGTGTGGTTGCAGACCATGCCCATGTCCAAACTGGCCAACAAGATCGCCCAGTTCATGCCCCAGGTGGGCGGTAAGGGCAGCAGTGGCGGCCTGAACATTGACCTGGGCACGCTGTTGGGCGGCAATCGCTGAGTCAGCGGCGGTGGTGTCGCAGGGGCAGATCGCGTAGCGGATCGATCAACTGGGATGCGGGCACGCCGGCCCGCTCCAGAACGACGCGTGGCCATATCAGGTTCCCCACCGAGCCGGTGCGGTGCGCGTCGCTGCCCACGCTGAAGCGCACACCCGCCGCGGCGAAGCGGGCCACCAGATCGACATAAGCGTCCGTCAGGGCGGCCACCGTCATGTTGGGGAACCAGAAGTGCATCTGCGTCATCACCTCGAAGATGGTTCCCGTCTCGGCGAAGGCGGCGGCCGCCTCATCTAGCCCGGGCGCGGGCAGCTCCCGCAGATCGACGGCCGGCTGGCAGCGCCCCAGGTTGAACGGGTGGGCGATCACGTCCACCCATGGGTGCCGGCAGGCGTGGATCACTGCGTCCAGCGCGTTGCGGATGAGTCGTCCCTTGGAAGCGGGCGCGTCTGCGAAAACCCCGGCCGTGCGGAAGCCGAAGTCCACCAGCACCAGATCAAGCCGGGCGGCCAACTCCCGTCCCACGCTCACCGCGCCGTCCGGCCCCTCGATCGTTCCCTCTACTCCCACCAGCAACGCGATCGCCGTCTCCTCTTGCGCCTCGTCCACAGCCGCGAGGAGGGTTTCCACCGGCGCGTCGCTCTTCCACAGGCGGTTCCCCTCTATCAGATGATCCGTGATCGCGTAGACGTGGAGCTGTGCGGCCTCGGCCGCCCGGACCATCATCCGCACGTCGTGCGTGCCGTCGGAGAACGTAGTATGGCTGTGCAGGTCGTATGTCCCGATCGTGTTCATGGTTCCCTCCCCGGCGCAGATCATAGAGCCCTTCGCCGCGGATGTCAACGATGGCCGCGGTGAGGGACAGCATACCCCGCCTCTCTCCATCGCGCATTCATGGAACGGCATAGATGAGACCATTCCTGGAACGGCGTGGAGGGTGGTCGTTTGGTCACGAATGAGCAGAAGTGAGCAAAAACGATCAGAACCATGTTGACAGATGGTTGCGAATCTGCTACACTGTGGTTGATTGTGCTCACCTTGCCCCGCTAGGATTTCGTGATGGCACAACTCACCGAGGAACGACAACGGGAGATCGTCGAGTTCGTGCGCGTTCGTCAGCGGGCGACGGTGGCCGAGCTCAGCCGTCGCTTCGATGTGAGCGAGGCCACGATCCGTCGCGATCTGGAGAAGCTGCATAGCCTGGGTTTGATCCAGCGCGTCCACGGCGGCGCCATGCCGGTGCCCCAGGCCGCGCCAGAGCCGCCGGTCCTCCAACGGCTGCACGAGCAGCACGGCGAGAAACAGCGCATCGGCCGCGCGGCTGCGGCCCTGGTGCGGGATGGGGAGACGATCTTCCTGGGCTCGGGCACGACGACGCTGGAGGTGGCCCGGGCACTACATGGCCGCCGCGGCCTCACCGTCATCACCAACGCGCTCAGCATCGCCAATGAGCTGGCCGAGGACCCCAGCGTCGATCTCATCATCCTGGGCGGCACCTTCCGCCGGTCCGAGCTCTCCATGATCGGCCATCTGACGGAACAGGCGCTACGAGAGCTGCGGGCGGACAAGGTCATCATGGGGATCCGGGCCATCCACCCCGAGCATGGCCTGACCAACGACTACCTCCCGGAGACCATGACCGATCGGGCCATCATCCGATCGGGGCAGGAGCTGATCATCGTGGCCGATCACACCAAGTTCGGCCGCGTATCCACCGCTTTCGTGGCCCCCACCACCGCGGCGACCTGCATCATCACCGACGGCGGCGTGGACCCCGAGATGGTGGCGCAGATCGAGGCGCTGGGCGTGCGCGTGATGAAAGTGTAGGGGCGCGGTTCAAAGAGATGTCCAGCCCCTGTATGGGCGGCCGACCGGCTGCCCCGCGCGCCCGCTAGCTGGGGCGCTGCCAGCGGATAGACGTGGGTATAACCCGGGACTGCGGCGCTATCTTCTGGCCCTGGGCTTCAACGGACGGCATCATCTACGACGCCTTCTGCGTGCGGAGGCTGGATTTGGAGTAGACCTCTCCCCATCCCCCCGGCCCCCTTCCCCTCCCCGCGGCGGGGAGGGGAAGGGGGTGCCGCCGAAGGCGGCGGGGGTAGAGGAGGGGTCAGGAGGAACCATGTGAGTGCATCCGCGGAGAGCGAGACGTATTGTGTCGTCCTGATATAGGTTTACAAAGAAAGGGGGAGTTTGCTAACATAGTCGTATACTAACACGTCCACACCAAGGAGATCAGGATGACCCAAGAACCGACTTCCCCCCGGTACAGTGAGGCCTTCAAGCGC
>JAJRVX010000216.1:0-3513 GCA_024277095.1 Chloroflexota bacterium | reverse complement strand
CTGTGGAAGGCTTATCGGGCGGCCTATCGGGATGAGCCGTTCGTCCGCATCGTCAAGGAGCGCCAGGGAATCTACCGCTATCCGGAGCCGAAGATCGTGGCCGGGTCGAACCATGCAGATGTGGGCTTCGAGCTGGACCCGGAGGCCGGTCGGGTGGTCGCGCTGTGCGCTATCGACAACCTGATGAAGGGCGCCGCGGGCACGGCCGTGCAGTGTATGAACCTGATGTGCGGCTTCCCGGAGACGAGGGGGCTGGAGTTTACGGGATTACATCCGGTATAACCTCACCCCTCACCCCTTTCTCCCCTCTCCCCTCCCCTTGCAGGGGAGGGGAGAGGGGCTAGGGGAGTGGGGAGAGGTCACCAGCGAGGTGACCATGATCGTAGTCAAAATCGGTGGCAGTGAGGGGATCAACCTGGACCTGATCGCGGATGATATCGCCGCGTTGGTAAAAGAGGGCCAAGAGATGATCGTCGTCCACGGCGGCTCGGCGGAGACTAACCGGGTGGCCGAGGCGCTGGGACACCCTCCCCGTTTCGTCACGTCCGTGTCGGGCTACACCAGCCGCTACACCGACCGCAAGACGCTGGAGATCTTCGAGATGGTGTACTGCGGCAAGGTCAACAAGGGGCTGGTGGAACGGCTTCAGCGGCGCGGCGTGAACGCGGTGGGGCTCTCCGGACTGGACGGACGCATCTTGGAGGGGCCGCGCAAGGCGGTCATCAAGGTGATCCAAAACGGGCGGCGCATGGTGCTGCGGGATGACCACACGGGCAAAGTGGAGCGGGTGAACGCGGACCTGCTGCGCCTGCTGCTGGACAACGGCTACCTGCCGGTGCTCACCCCGCCGGCCGCCTCCTACGACGGCGAGGCCATCAATGTGGACGGGGATCGGGCGGCCGCGGCGGTGGCCAAGGCGATGGGGGCTGAGCAGCTCATCATCCTGTCCAACGTGCCGGGCCTGCTACGCAATTACCCGGACGAATCCAGCCTGATCCCGCATATCCCGCGCGGCCGGGTGGAATCGGCCATGGACTTCGCCCAGGACCGGATGAAGAAGAAGGTGCTGGGGGCCACCGAGGCGCTGGAATCCGGCGTGCGCCGGGTGGTCTTCGCCGACGGCCGGGTGGAACAGCCGATCCGCCGAGCGCTGGCCGGCCAGGGAACCGTCATCGAGTGAACGGACGTCGGATGCCTCACACAGACGAGGTGCATCGTGAACGAGACGAAGGCCACCATTGAGATCTCTCCGGAGATCAAGAAGAAGCTCCTGTCCTTCCAGCGAAACGAGATCACCGAGCATCTGATCTATCAGCGGCTGGCTCAGAGCGTGAAAGAGCCGGAGAATCGGAAGATCCTGGAGCAGATCGCAGCCGATGAGTTGCGGCATTACGACACCTGGCGCGGCTACAGTCAAGAGGATGTGCCGCCGGACAGGCGTCAGGTATGGTTCTACACCACACTGAGCCGGATATTCGGGCTGACTTTCGGGCTGAAGCTGATGGAAAGCGGTGAAGAGGCGGCTCACGAGGACTACGCATCGCTGATCGGCGTGCTGCCGGATGCAGAACAGCTGGCGGAGGAGGAGAAGACCCACGAATCCCGGCTCATCGACCTCCTCGACGAAGATCTACTGCGGTATGTGGGATCCATCGTCCTGGGGTTGAACGATGCGCTGGTCGAGTTGACCGGCGCACTGGCGGGCCTGACCCTCGCGCTGCAAAACACGCAGCTCATCGCCATGACGGGCGCCATCACGGGCATCGCGGCGGCGCTGTCCATGGCCACGTCCGAGTATCTGTCCGTACGAGAGGAGCAGGACATCACCGATCGAACGCCAGGGAAGGCCGCGGTGTACACCGGCCTGGCGTACATCGCGACCGTGCTCGTCCTGATCGCGCCCTATCTCTGGTTCGAGAACTACTTCGTGTGCCTGATCGCCACGCTGATCATCGCCGTGGCGATCATCGCCCTGTTCAACTATTATGTGGCCGTCGCCCGAGAGCTCTCCTTCCGCAAACGTTTCCTGGAGATGGCCGCCTTGAGCCTGGGCGTCGCTGGCTTCAGTTTTCTGGTGGGCTACGCGCTCCGCACCCTCTTCGGGGTCGAGGTCTAGCCCCTGCGCCACGGCCGCCTGGCCTGAAACGAGGGGCACCTTCTTTCGGGAGGAAGCATGGTGTCATCCAACATGTCCATCATCGAGCTGGAATCTCGCTACACCTCCGGCGCGTACCCCAAGCGGGAAGTCGCCATCGTGCGCGGCCGGGGAGCCCGGCTATGGGACGCCGGCGGTCGTGAGTATATCGATTGCGCCTCCGGCCACGGCGTGGCGCTCGTCGGCCACGGCCGCCCCGAGGTGGCCGACGCCATCGCCGAGCAGGCCCAGCGGCTCATCACCTGCCCGGAGGTGTTCTACAATGACCAACGCGCCCGCCTGCTGGAGCGGCTGATCGGCCTGGCACCCGGGGGGCTGACCCGGGCCTTCCTCTGCAACTCCGGCGCAGAGGCCATCGAGGGTGCCATCAAGTTCGCCCGCCTGGCCACCGGCCGCCCCGGCATCGTGGCGACCATGCGCGGCTTCCACGGCCGCACCCTGGGCGCGCTCTCCGCCACCTGGGAGAAGAAGTACCGACAGCCGTTCGAGCCGCTGGTCCCCGGGTTCACCCATGTGCCCTACAACAACCTGGACCGGCTGGCCCGGGCCGTCACTGAGGACACCGCGGCCGTTCTTCTGGAAGTCGTCCAGGGCGAGGGGGGCGTCCGGCCCGGCTCCCGGGAGTTTCTGCAAGGCGCCCGGGAGCTCTGCGACAAAGCCGGGGCCCTGCTGATCGTGGACGAGGTGCAGACGGGATTTGGCCGCACAGGGCGGTGGTTCGCGGTAGAGCACCATGATCTCCGGCCCGACCTGATGGCGCTGGCCAAGGGGATGGCTGGCGGCGTCCCCATGGGCGCCGTGCTCATGACGGAGGCCGTAGCCAGCCAGATCAAGCCGGGTGTACACGGCTCCACCTTCGGAGGCAATCCGCTGGCCTGCGCGGCCGCCCTGGCGACCATCGATGTGCTGGAGCGGGAGGATCTGCCCCGCCAGGCGGCGGAGAAGGGGGGCTATCTCATCGAGCTCCTGCGCCGCATCGAGTCGCCGAAGATACGCGAGGTTCGAGGGATGGGGCTGATGGTGGGCGTGGAGCTGAGGGAGCGCAGCACGCCGTATCTGCGCAGGCTGATGGACCGGGGTGTATTGGCCCTGCCGGCAGGGCCTACGGTCGTCCGCTTCCTGCCACCGCTGGTCATCAGCCGGGAGGAGCTGGATCGAGTCGTGGACGAGCTCGCCACCGTGCTCGAAGAAGGATAAAGCCCTCGGGAACACCTAGAGAAATTGGGCGAAAGCCTTTTTTAACGCTTCCAAGCTGCCTGGTAAGTCCCCGCGAAATCGTGATCATGTAGCCCACTGTTGAATGAGCTTTTGCAGCTCCTTGGAACGCCGTCCTCGCTTCCTGGGCGGCTGCCAAGGCG
>JAJRVX010000215.1:0-3425 GCA_024277095.1 Chloroflexota bacterium | reverse complement strand
TTGTACCCTCTGGGGAGTGCCGCGAGAGGAATGGAAAGGTGAGCGATAGCGAGCTGACGCGTGTCCCTTATCACATCGGCATCATCATGGATGGGAACGGCCGGTGGGCTCAGAGGCGAGGGCTGCCTCGCCTGATGGGGCACCGCGCGGGCACGGAGAACATCCGGCGCGTCCTGGAAGGGTGCGTCGAGTTCGGTATCAAAGTGCTGACCGTCTACGCCTTTTCCACGGAGAACTGGGCGCGGCCACCTGAGGAAGTGCAGGGATTGATGCGCCTGCTGCGCGAGAACATCCGGCGCCAGCTCCCGGAGCTTCATGAGAAAGGGGTGCAGATTCGGCACAGCGGCCGGTTGACCGGCGTGGATCCACGCCTTCAGGAGCAGATCCGGGCGGCGGTGGAGCTCACCAAGCACAACGATCGGATCATCCTGAACGTGGCGTTCAACTACGGCGGCCGCGCGGAGATCCTGGATGCCGTCCGTCGTCTGATGGAGGATGGCGTGCAGCCGGATGAGCTGACGGAGGAGTTGTTCGGCCGTTATCTGTATACGGGCGATCTCCCGGACCCGGATCTGATCATCCGTACCGGAGGGGAGTATCGGCTGAGCAACTTCCTGCTCTGGCAGGCGGCCTACGCGGAATACTACGCCACTCCCACCTATTGGCCTGACTTCGACAAAGAGGAGTTGCGCAAGGCGTTGGTGGAATACGCCCGGCGTGAACGGCGCTTTGGTAAGGTCCCTTCGTCCCAGTCCTGAACGTCATATACCCCGAGGCTTGCCTTGCTGCGTGACCGTGTGCTCAGCGCTGTGGTTTTGATCCCCCTGGTGGCCGGGCTGGCTTACGCTGGCGGATACTGGTGGCTGGCGGCCGTGGCTCTGGCGGGCGCGCTGGCCAGCATCGAGCTGTTTCGCCTGTTGCAGCATGGCGGATACCAGCCGCATGCCTGGGCGGGGGTGGTGTGGACGTTGGCGCTGATCGCCAGCGGCTTTTGGCCCCGGACGTTGCCGATCGGCCTGGTGCTGGGGAGCGGGCTGATGGTCACGCTGACGCTGGCGCTGTTCCGGGTGGAATCGCATCCGGCGACGGATTGGGCGTGGACCGCCGCAGGGGCCGTCTACCTGGGCGTGCTCCTCGCTCCCTTTGTGGCGCTGCGCATGCGTCCCAATGGGCTGCTCTGGCTGGCGCTGGCGGTCCTTACGACCTGGGTCACCGATTCCGGCGCGTATTTCGTCGGCGTCACCGTGGGCCGACACAAGTTGTCCCCGCGGCTCAGCCCCAAGAAGACCTGGGAGGGCGCCGTCGGCGGGTGGCTGATCGGCGTCCTGGGCGGGGCCGCGTTAGGGATGTGGCTGGTGGGGCTTCCGCCGCTGCAGGCGGTGGTGTTGGCCGCCATCCTCTGCCTGTTGGCCCCGTTCGGCGATCTGGCCGAATCCATGATCAAACGCCAGGTTGGCGTCAAGGATTCCAGCCGGCTGATCCCCGGACATGGGGGCGTACTAGACCGGCTGGATAGTCTGTTGTTCATCGTCCCTGCCACGTATTACGCCTCCCTGCTGTTGGGATGAGGGCCAGGCTGGCTTACCCATCCTGATCTCGTCTGACGGGACGCCTCATCCCCGGCGGCTGGAGCTGTTGCGCGGCGGATGGTGTGGTCCCCTTTTCTGAGGATTCTTTCCTCTCCATGCGATGTGAGGGTGGAAGGAGGCGAGCATGGCCAACACCGCGGCGCTTTCCTCACCGGCGGCGCGTGCCACGAACTGGAAGGTCGTCCTCTCCTGGGCACTTTACGACCTGGCGAACACCATCTTCTCTATGAACATCGTCTCCCTGTACTTCTCCCTGTGGGTGGTCAACGTCATGGGGGGATCCGACGCCGCTTACGGATATGCCAATAGCCTCTCCATGTTCCTGATGTTCCTGTCCGCCCCGATCCTCGGCGCGCTCTCCGATCAGACGGCGCGTCGCGTGCCGTTTCTGGTCGTCTCCACCCTCCTGTGCGTGTTCTTCACGGCGCTGCTGGGCATGGGGGGGCTGGTGCTCTCGTTGGCCTTCTTCGTCCTCGCCAATTACATGTTCCAGGCCGGGTTGATCTTCTATGATTCGTTGCTGCCCGTGGTGAGCACGGAGGAGAATCGCGGCCGGGTCGGCGGATTGGGGATCGGCCTGGGGTACCTGGGCTCGTTCATCGGGGTGGGCAGCGGGTTGCTACTGCTGGATCGCATCGGCTATGTGGGGGTGTTCCGGCTCAGCGCGGCGCTCTTCCTGCTGTTCGCCCTTCCCTGCTTCCTTTTCGTGAAGGAGCCCCGTCCTGCGGGGAAGATGCGCATCACCCGGACGATGCTGGTGAACGCGCTGCGGCAGGTGAGCCAGACCGTGCGACACGCCCAGCAGTTCCCGGGCCTGATCCGCTTCTTGATCGGCCGGATCTTCTACACCGATCCGGTCAACACGGTCATCGTCTTCATGGGGATTTACGTCACCAACGAGGTGGGGTTCACCGCCACCCAGGCCCAGATCGTGCTGTTGGTCTCCATCGCCTCGGCCGTGTTGGGCGGGCTGGCGTGGGGCGTCGTGGTGGATCGCATCGGGCCCAAGCGCAGCCTGAACATCGTGCTGATCATGTGGATGGCGGCGTTGGCTTTGGCCGTGTTCATCGCCGTGCTCGATCTGCCTCCGTCGCTCTTCTGGCTGGTGAGCCTGACGGCCGGCATGGCATTGGGTGGCACATGGAGCTCGGATCGGCCGTACATGCTGCGGTTGAGCCCTCCCCGCTACATCGGGGAGTTCTATGGGCTGTACTCCATGGTGGGGCGCTTCGCCAGCATCATCGGGCCGTTCATGTGGGGCTTCATCGTGGACACGCTGGGGCTTGGCCGCCCGGCCGCCATCATCTCCCTGCTGGTCTTCATCGTCATCGCCTTCGTGATCCTCCAGGGCGTGGACGATCACCCTCGCGAATGGGCGCCGGACCTGTTGTAGCGTCCGAGGACCTCTCCTCTTACGGGCTCTGCCACCAGTCCTTGCGCGAGCGGGGATCCATGAAGGTGCCGCTGTCCCGGATGGCGACGCCGATCTCGACGCCGCGGGCCCGGCCCAGGGCCTGTCCGGCTTGAAGGGCGGGCAGGCGCTCCCGTCCGGCCTCGTTCCACGCGTCGTAGAGGGCGAGCAGCGCCGGGTCCACGCAGATGTGCTCCAGGTGCAACGTGTACCCGTGGACCACGTTGTCGTCTCGCGTGTACTTCAGGGTGATGCGATGCGCGTCGGCGTAGAGGACCAGCACCTCGTAGCCGCTGCCGATGGTGTATCCGGAGTCCGGCACGTGAATGGGCTCGCCCGGGGTGGTGGCCAACCCGGCCAGGGTCACCGGCGGACTGGGGATCGGAGAGCCGCGGCAGTTGCACGTCCAATCCCAGTCGTAAACC
>JAJRVX010000214.1:0-14849 GCA_024277095.1 Chloroflexota bacterium | reverse complement strand
TGTCCGCGGAGCTGGCCTCCGATTGCGTCATGGCGGCGGCGGAGGAGCTGAGCCCCAACGCGGCCAATGATCTGGATACCGCCCGGGCCAGCGTGGCCCGTCACCTGCAGGGCAAGATCCGGACTTGCACGCCCGCCGTCGGCGACCGGCCGGGTAGGGTGATCTTCCTGGTCGGGCCCACGGGGGTGGGGAAGACGACCACGCTGGCCAAGCTGGCTGGCCGCTGGACGCGAGAGTGGCACCGGTCGGCCGTATTGGTCAGCATCGATACCTATCGGGCGGGCGCGATGCCCCAATTGCAGGCCTATGGGGAGGTGCTGGGCGTCCCGGTGGAGGCGGCCTACACGCCGGAAGAGTTCGCCGCGCTGGTGCGGGCCTATGGCGATCGGGATCTGATCTTCGTGGACACGGCGGGGCGTCATCAGCAGGATCAGGCCTACCTGGATGAGCTGGGCACCTTTGTGGCCGCGGTGGACTCCTGCGAGGTCTACCTGGCCATCGCCGGTCCCACCTCCTACGCGGACATGGAGGGGATCGTCCGCCGCTTTGAGGCGCTTCCGTTGACCGGAATGGTCTTGACGAAGGCGGATGAGACGAGACGCCTTGGGGCGGCCGTCAGCCTCTCTCTCCAGGAGGATCTGCCCCTGGCGTACGTCACCACGGGGCAGCGGATCCCAGAGGATGTGGAGATCGCCTCAGCCCAGGATCTGGCGCGGTGGATCGTCTACGGGACGCGGGAGGGGGCAGCGGATCCGGGGGATGGAGCACGCCCGGTGAATCGCCAGGCGTCCGCCTCCCTGTCCGTCACGGAGGCGTCGTTATGAGTTGCGATGGAACGGACCCGTCCTCTGGGCGGGTCGCGGGTCCGATAACCAGAGAACCTGAAGCATCCACGATGAAGGAGAGGCGCTTATGGGGATGTCACCAACGGTCATGAGAGCTGTGTACCTGATGAGTCTGGCGTTGGCCCTGCTGGTGGCCGTGACTAGCTTCATGTCGGGCGCCAGCTTTGAGGCGATGGTGAGCCGGAGCATGATCGCTTTGGCCGGCTTTGCCCTTCTCGGCCTGATGGCCATCTTGACGCTGACTCCCGACTCCTCCCCGGTTCGGATCGAGGAGGAAAAGCCCGAAGAGAAGTCCGATGGCGTGGGGACGGAGGGTGGCGAGGAGGTCGCCGACGCGGCGTAGAGATGCCTTCTGACGTGGGAGGGGGCTTCTCCGGCGCGATCGGGATCACTCGGCCTCCGTCCGCAGCTGGCCGTCCCGGCTCGTCGGATGGCGTGGTGTAAGCGGAGAAGGCGGGCGTCCGATCCCCGCCGCACTTACGGACGAGTGTAGGGGAACCATTGGTGGAGAACACGCGACGTTCACGTCGTTCCAGGGCATCCAACCACAAGGAGGATGCGCGCCTGGAAAAGCTCTGGGCGGAATACAAGGCCACTGGCGATCCGGCGGCGCGAGAGGCGCTCATCCTGGCCTACGCCCCGCTGGTTCGACGCGTCGTCGCGCGCATGGGGGTACAGCCCTCCGGTAGCATTGACGAAGAGGACTTGATCGGGTATGGAGTAGTAGGACTCATTGAGGCGGTGGAGCGCTTCGACCCGGAGTTGGGGAACCGGTTTGAGACCTTCGCCGTCAGCCGCATCCGGGGGAGCATCCTGGACGCTCTGCGCTCGCTGGATCCGTTACCCCGCAGCGCCCGTCAGCGGGTGCACACCGTGCGAAGAGCTATCGGGGACTTGCAACAGCGCCTGGGGAGGATGCCGACGGATGAGGAGATCCTCTCGTATACGGGCATGGAGCAGGAGACGTACGAACAGGCGCTGCTGGAGGCCGGATTCGCCATCCTCTCGCTGGATGCCCCCCTGGCCCCCTCGCAAGACGGTCAGACGACCTTCCTGGGGGATATGCTGAACGATCCGAACGGGGTGGAGCTGTCGACCGGCCTGGAGGAGGAGGAACTGCGGGTGGAGCTGCAGGAGGCGCTGAGACGCCTTCCCCAACGTGAGCAGATCTTACTCTCCCTGTACTACTATGAGGGGCTCACCATGAGGGAGATCGGCGAGGTGCTGGGGCTCTCTCAGGCCCGGGTATGTCAGCTCCACGCGAAGGCGATCCTGTCGCTGCGGGCCAGCCTGGGGGTCGAATCCCCGCCCAGGAGGGGCGCGAGGAGACGGATGTATGCATGAGGTGATCGCGGTCGTAGCCCTGATAGTGGCTGTATGCGCCATGGTCATGGCGTGGAGGGCCTCGCGTCTGGCGGCCTCCGCTTCCTCCATCGAGGAGTGGGAGCGGGCAATGGCGAGGCTGTCCGAGGACCTCCTGCTGACGGCCGAGCAGGTGAGCGCTCATTTGGATCATCAGAGTGATGAACTGGAGGCGTTGCTGGATCGCGCCGAGCGCATGCGCGATGCGCTCCGCGCGCTTTCAGAGGATCGGATAGAGGAGCCGGTGCTGGACGAGGTACAGATCAGCCCGGAGGTGATGAAGCTGGAGACGGCCGAGGAGCCTCATGCTCCCCCCTCGATGGATCAGCGGATCCGTGAGATGCTGGCGCAGGGGAAGAGCGTGCGTGACATCGCTCGTCAAATGCAGGTGGCGCAGGAGGAGGTGGCGCTGCGACTGAAAATATCGGCACAGGAGGCATGATGATGGATTTAAACTCCTTCCCTCAGTGGGCTTGCTCTGAGGATCGCCCTTATCCCGGGCAGGACGTGGAAGATTGCTCCGGGCTTCGTTGTGTCCGGTTTGCCATAGTGATGGGGGTGCTGGCGGCCGTGCTGTTGCTGTCCATCGCCGTCCGAGAGGTGGAGGCGAACGGCGCTCCTGTGGATATCTTCCTGGACTTCATCCCCGGGATGTCCACCTGGGGGCCGGCGCCGGCTACGGGCCATGCGGTGGTGTCCGTGGGCGAGGGGGAGGTGCGCCTGGAGATCCAGGGGCTTCCCCGCCTGAAGGGGGAGATCTACCAGGCCTGGCTCCAGCGTGCGGATACCGGTGAGATGATTCCCGTGGGTACGTTTAACAGCGATGAGCAGGGGAACGGCCGGTTGCACGTGTTGCTGGATGATCTGCCATACACCACGTATCGCATGATGCTCATCTCCGTGGAGCCGGGGCCTGGCCCCAGCGAGAAGCCCAGCGATCGTTGGGCGTTGGTGGGACGGTTCCCCAACACGGCCGTCGTGCCGGAGGCGCTGTTGAAGCAGGAGAAGCCGGCCGAGGGCTCCTCGGATATCCCGCGGCCGGAGTTCCTCCCCGTCACCGGAGGGGAGAGGGGCGAACGCTCGATCTTGCGGGATGCGATCGTGGGAGCTGCGGTAGTGTTCGGCATACTGATCTTCGTACTGTGGGGCGGACGGCAGGAGGAGACTCGATGAACCGAGGGATCTATTCAGTGGCTACGAGCATGAAGACCCTGTTGGAGCTGCAGTCGGTGCTCGCGAACAACCTGGCTAACGTCAACACCCCCGCCTTCAAGCAGGAGATTCCGGTGCTCAGCCCGGCCGGAGACGTACCGCTCGTCCAGTGGGATACGAACCGGGGTGCCGTGGCGGAGGTGGGGGCGCTTGGCATGGGCGTGTACCAGGGAGAGCATCGGATCGATCTGTCCCAGGGGCCGTTGGAGGCCACCGATGACCCCTTGGCGCTGGCGATCAGTGGGGACGCCTTCTTCGTCGTGCAGACGCCGGAAGGGGAGCGGTATACCCGCAACGGGAGCTTTGGCCGGGACGCGGCCGGTTATCTGGTGACTCATCACGGTTATCGAGTGCTGGGCGAAGATGGGGCGATTCAGCTGCCCGATGGCGACGTCTCGATCGATCCCAATGGTGTGATCTGGGCGGGGGAGACGCGGGTGGACCGGCTGGCCCTGGTGCGCTTCGCGGATCCGACGGCGTTGCAACGAGTGGGCCAGGGCCTGTTCGCGGGTCAGAACCCCCAGCCCGTCCCGGAGGGGCAGGTGACCATCCAACAGGGATATCTGGAGCGTGCCAATG
Source organism: Chloroflexota bacterium (assembly GCA_024277095.1). Taxonomy (GTDB): domain Bacteria; phylum Chloroflexota; class Anaerolineae; order DUEN01; family DUEN01; genus DUEN01. Next base: position 10,851 of record JAJRVX010000214.1, on the reverse strand, counting down.
TGGATGTGTCTTCTGCCCTGATCACGATGATGACGGCGCTCAAGACGTATGAATCGAACCAGAAGCTCCTCAAGGTGCAGGATGATACGGTGAAGCGTCTGTTGGATCTAGGGCGGGTGTGATGGAGGGGTAAGAGATGGATGCGACGTTGAGCTCGCTGTTGCGAATTGTAGCCAGTGGAATACATGCTCGCGAGCAGGAGATCAACCTGATCAGCCACAACATCGCCAACCTGCAAACGACCGGCTACAAACGCTTTCAGGCGATCACGGAAAGTGTGGCGCTCCCATTGCCCAAGGAGGGAGGTGAGGGATGGGAGTGGCAGCCTGAGGGGACCCGTCTGGCGGCCACGCGTCGCGTCGTCCTGCAGGGCGCCATCGAACCCACGGAACGGGCCTGGGATCTGGCCTTGGATGGCCCGGGGTACTTTCAGGTGCAGCTATCGGATGGGACGATCGCGTATACCCGGGATGGGGCGTTTCGCCTGGATGCCGAGGGGCGATTGGTCACCGCGGATGGTAAGCTGGTATTGCCGCCTATCACCATCCCCGCCGATGCCCGTGAGGTCTACGTCGATCGCGACGGCGCCGTCCTGGTGCAGGTGGATGGGCAGGTGCAGCAGGTAGGCGCGATTCAGATCGCCCGATTCTCCAATCCTGCGGGATTGCAGGCGATCGGAGGGAGTTACTACATCGCGACGGCGGCCTCCGGCCCTGCCCAGGTGGCCCAGGCGGGCTCTCCCGGATATGCTGAGATCGTCTCCCGGGCGCTGGAGACATCCAACGTGGACCTGTCCACCGAGATGGTCTCCCTGCTCATCACCCAGCGGGCTTATGGGGTCTCCCTCCGTGCGCTGCAGATGGTGAACCGCATGTATGAATTGGCGGTGGAGATACAGGCCTGAAAAAATCCGTGAGATCGAGGGAAATTGGATTTAACGAGAGGCCGTTTTCTGCCGATAAATATTATAGGACGACTGTACACTCCGGAAGGCGAACGCAACACATGGAAGGAGTAAGGGGGCGATGATCATTCCGGATAAGATCCCTTCTGAGATCTCACGGGCTTATCAATCCCAGCTCCCCCAGGTCGATGAGAGGCTGGTGCAGGGGGCGCGTCAAACTGAGCAGGTACAACGGGACGAGGTCACTTTCTCGGCGGAGGCACATGTTTTGCAGAAGGCGAAGACCGCCGCGATGGAGGCACCGGAGGTCCGTACCGACCGGGTGAACGAGCTCAAGCGGATGATCGAGGAGGGTACCTACCAGGTGCCTGTGGAGTCCCTGGTAGATCGGCTGCTCAAAGGGGGATATCCGGAGAATTACGCGGAGTAAGGGGCCGTGGTGCCGAATCCCTCTCTATCCCCGGCTGGGGCGGATATGGAAAACCGCCTGTTGGACGTACTGAGGCAGGAAGCGGCCGCGTGCGCTTCTTTGTTGATGAGCGCGCGGGAGATCCAGAGGGCTTTGCTGGCGGCGGATTCGCAGGAGGTGGAGCGGGCCAGCCAGCGGCAGCTGAAGATGTTGGCCACCCTGCATCGCATTGAGCTCGCTCGGAGAGCCCTCCTGGTGGCCTGGGCGGATCGCCATGGGATGATGGCCTCCACGGTGACGGTGGCCGATGTGGCGAATCGGATGGACTCCGATCTTGGGAAGGAGCTGATGCGCCAGGCGCGAGTGGTCGCCGATCGCCTGGCGGAGCTGTACCTGGTCAATCAGTGCAATAAATCCGTGGTGAACGTGGAGTTGGGATTGCGGCGGGCGCTGTGGCAGTATTTGGTGGGGGAGGAGACGGCGTTGGTGTACGGCCCCAGGGGGCCGGGTGGTGGCCGAAAGGGCGGTCGATTGGTGGAGCGTCAGGCTTGATGGCGGCCGAAATGGTGACGTGGGTCGGGGGGAGACGGTAACCTATGGTGTCATCATTCTTTGGCCTGCAGATCGGTCTCAGTGCTCTTCGAGCGCATCGACGCTCGATGGAGACCATTACCCATAACATCGCCAACGTGAACACGGAGGGATACTCTCGGCAGGAGGTATCCCTGACCTCGCGTTGGCTGCCGATAAATCAGCGTCCGGGAGGGGGATTCCTGGGCGCCGGCGTGAACGTCGTGGACGTGCGCCGATATACCTCTCGTTTCCTGGCGGAGCAGATACGGCGTGAGGACGGGGAGAAGGCGCGTTGGGAGGTGTTGGGAGATGCCCTCCGCCGGGTGCAGGTGATCCTGAATGAGCCGTCCGAGGAGGGGCTGGGGGCGGCGCTGGATCAATTTTGGAGTGGGTGGCGAAATGTGGGCGCGGATCCCACCAGCTTCGCCATGCGTGCGCATCTGCGGGAGATCGCGGAGGAGCTGGCCAATCTGATCCGGCAGAAGTACCAGGAACTGTTGGCGCTGCGCGAGGAGCTGGCCGAGCGGATTCGCGATGCCATTCGGCAGGTCAATGACCTCTCTTCCCGCATCGCGGATGTGGATCGCCAGATCCGACAGGCGGGGAGCGCCGCTGGAACCCCCAACGATCTTCTGGACGAGCGGGATCGGTTGCTGGCAGAGCTGGGGCGGGTGATTAAGATCTCGACGACGATCCGCGAGGACGGCGGGGTCACGGTGAACGTGGGAGGGCACCTCCTGATCAGCAAGCGGGGTGCCCATGAGATCTCGGAGAGCACCGAGCCGACGTGGGCCGAGGACGGGACCCCGGTGCAGGTGCTGGGGGGGGAGCTGGCTGGCCTGTTGCAGGCTCGGGAGGAGGAGGTCCCCTCCTACGTCGATCGACTGAATGAGTTGGCCAGCACCCTGATCTCCAGCGTGAACAGCGTGCATCGGAGCGGATATGGCCTCAATAACGCGACCAATCTGGACTTCTTCCAGGGCACGGATGCCAGCGACATCGCCGTGGCCGAACCCATCCGGGATGACCTGGACAACATCGCGGCGGCGTCCGAGCCTGATGCGCCCGGGGATGGCAGCCACGCGCTGGATATCGCGGCGCTGGCCGATCAGCCGTTGATGCCCCAGGGCACGACGCCTGGGTCGTTCTATAACACCATGATCTCCCTGTTGGGGGTTGAGGTGCAGCACGCGGACGCCGTCGCCCGCAATCAGACCGTGCTCCTACAGCACCTGGGTGAGCGGATGGACAGCATCGCCGGCGTCTCGTTGGACGAGGAGACCCTCAAGTTGGTGTCGTCGCAGAAGGCCTATGAGGCCGCGGCTCGCGTGATCACGGCTATGGATGAGATGCTGGATCGGCTGATCAACAACACCGGATTGGTAGGTCGGTAAGCGGAGTGAGAGATGCGGATTACACAACGTCGCCTCATAGAGGAAGCCAATCAGAATATCTCGGATCATTTGAGCCGGCTGCAGCGCTTGCAGTCCGTGGTGGCATCGGGAAAGCGGATTCAGAAGCCGGAGGATGATCCCATAGGCGTGGAGCGGGCGCTGGAGATCCGGTCTCATCTACGGGGGCTGGAGACGACTTTGCGTAACCTGGGGCTGACGACGGACTGGCTTGGGGCTACGGATAAGGCGTTGCGGGATCTGGGCGATGTGGTGAAGCGGGCGCATGCGCTCGCCCTGCGGGCCGTGAACGAGGCGAATCAGTCTCCAGAGGCGTTCCAGGGATGGATCGTAGAGGTGGACGCCATGCTGCGGCAGGCGGTGCAGATCGGGAATTCGAGCCACCGCGGCCTGTATCTCTTCTCCGGCCGCAGGGTGAATACCGCGCCGTTTGAGCTGATCTCCACGCCTACCCCGCAAGTGGTCTATCACGGGGACGGGGGGGCTCTGGAGCATGAGTTGGAGGAGGGGCTGCGGATCCAGATCAATGTCCCCGGGGATCACCCGCTCTTTCAGCAGGTGTTTGACTCGCTGACCGGCTTGCGCTCCGCTCTGGAGGCGCAGGATACGGATGGGATCCGCAGCTCGATCGAGGACATCGAGCGGGCCCTGGATACCACGTTGGAGGCGCTGGCCGTGGTCGGATCCCGGGCCGATCGGGTCGATGCGACCGAGTCCCGCCTTCGGGAGTGGGAGTTGGATCTCCGTCAGCTCCTGAGCGATGTGGAAGATGCGGACATGGCGGAGGCGGTGTTGAACCTGAACGTGGAGGATCAGGCCTATCGCGCTCTGTTGGCCGCCAGCGCCCGGCTGGTCGGCCCATCCCTGGTCGATTATCTCCGGTAGACTCTCCGGCCGTGATCGTGGCACAGGAGAGCTGATGCAGTGACGGGCGGGCCGGATCACCCGGCCCGCTTTCGTTTGGGGCCCAGAGCGGGTAGCCTCCCTGTCTGGTGTTGGTGAGCCCACAGGAGACCATTTTGCGGGCAGCGCCGCACGAATGGCGCCTCCTGGGGGCCTTTTCCCAGACGGAGGATTGATCCGCCGCCGCCTACCTGTGGGCAGGGGCGAGTCATGGATCGCCCCTGCCCCGGCAACACCCGTGAGGGAGGCTGCCTCAAAGTGCTACGGTACGGGAATTCCACTTTTCCGGCCTGCACCTGCCCTTCTCGGCCCTTTCCGCGGGGATCTAGGCCGAGGCCAGCGGGTTGGAGGCGGGAGAAGGGCTTTGTCCGGAGGGGCGGGGCCCTCCGGACCTCCCCACAACAGGGGCAACGGCTTTTCTCAGACGCGCTCTCAGTTGTGAGTGGTTGGAGCAGATTCCCATTCTCTACCCCTTCTGCTGTGTGGTGTGAGGACAGAAAGAAGCCGGGCGTCTTTGCCCGGCTTGAAGCGGTTGGAGGCCGTCTTCCTATACGTTGGGATCCGATGTGGGATCCTCTCGGGGTGGTTCATCCGCAGCGGGCTGGCGGGGCGATGGCGGATCGGCTTCAGAGGACTCCGATCGAAGGATCCGCTCCACCTCCGACCGGGGAATCCGCAGCCTCTTACCGGATGGAAGCCGACCTGCCCGGATATATCCCTTCTTGATGTACCGTCTTACAGTACCCGGGCTAACCCCAAGATAACGAGCGGCCTCCTTCACGCTGATCCACTCCTCGAGAGGAGGCTCTTCCCCCTCGTCGCCGTGCGTGTCCCCATCTTTCCCTAATTCAACGACGGTGGTGACGACGCCCAGGTCTTGGATCTGTTGTGCCAGACGATCGAGGGAGACGGGGATCTCCGCGATCTGAGCGTGCAGGTCGCGTACCTGCAAGAAAAGCTCCGTTTGGGCGGCGTCGAGTTCCTCTACGCGGCTGCTGACCTCGGCGATCTCCCGCTCGATCCGTGCGATGGCGTCCTCCTGCCCCTTTCCCGTGGCGGGCTCCTGATGGCTTGGCGTGGGGGCGGGCTCGACGACGCCTGGGCCCAGGTACAGCAGACGCCAATGCCGACCGCTGACGGGCCATCGGGCCAGCGTCTTTAAGAGGTAGATTTTCTTCCCATTGGCTCGATCGGTGCTCGGCATGGCCTGACTCCGAGATGTCGTTCGATCGCCTGACGCGGATGTTATTCGATCGGCTTCGCGATGACGATCACGCGATAGGTGTTTCCATCCGGGGGCCAGCATGTGACTAGGGTCAGGCGTTCGTCCCGCGTCGGGGCGATCCAGCGTGCGTTCTGGCGCCGTTGCTCCAGCGGCGCGCCGGCCTCCTTCACCAGGAACTTGTCCACCACCCGGTATTGGTAGGGCCGGCCGTCCGCGTATAGGATCACGAGATCCCCCGGCTTGAGGGCGATCAGATGTTCAAAGACCTTCCCTTCGATATTGTGATGTCCTGAGATTACCGTGTTTCCCACGTGGCCGGGCAGAGCGGAGTCCTGATGAAACCCGGCCGCGTAGGAGGCTGTCTGCCACTCTGAGAACCAACGTCCGTCTCGCTCCTGGGCGGACCACCCCACGGTCACCACCGGCGCGTCCAGATCAATGCTGGGAGCAACGATCCGGGTGGGTGGCGACTGCGCTGGGATCCTGGGTTGTGGCCGTGTAGGCTCGGGTGTAGGCGTGGATGGCTCGGCCGTGGGCTCCTCGTCCGCGACGGTTGCTTCCGGCGTGGGGGCGCCATCCGGCGGGATGGGCACGGCCTCTCCCGCATCCGTCACGGTGGGGTCGTCCGCTGATGGGCCGATGACCACGGCCAGGTGGATGCCGCTGCACCCTACGAGCCAGAGGATCATCAGGCCCAACGTGAGGGCTAGTATGGTCTTGCCCTGGAAGCGATGCTGTCGTCCGTACGGTGTTGGAAGCGATGATGGCGACATATCCCTCACCCTTATGTTATGCCCGGCTCTCGTGCCACCGTTGCACACGGGCGTCGTGGAGATGGCCTGCGTCCCTGAGAGCGTATCTGAAAATTTGCCGACGAGGTGTCTGAGGGTCTCCCTCAGCTACCAGCTCCGCAGGGGGAGGTGTGAAGGGGACCTCCCCTCCACGGGAACCTTACTTTCCGGCCTGCACCTGCCTTTCTCGGCCCTTTCCGAAGGACCCGGGCCGAGGCCGGGCAGGTTGAAGGCGGAAGGAGGATTTTTCCGGAGGAGCGGAGCCCCTCCGGGCCTCCCCACAGCAGAAGCGGCGGCATCTCCCGGACACACTCTTAGGGATGCCCCCTCCTCGCGGCGTCGTGCTGCGGAGGAGGGGGCTCCAGGGGGCAGGCTCTTCCGGGTTTCATGTCCTGTGCAGGGTGCTGCACGAGAGTTCGGGATATTTTTGTAAACTGCCGGTCCAAGCTGTTTCGGAAACCAACGAGACTTTCTCGCCGTTCCTGGCGTGTTCTCCCCAGGCGGGTGGAGCGTGGAAGCTTCACCCGCAGCGGCTATCAGGCCATCGTGGCCGATCTTCGTCTGTTCACGTGCCTCGGGCTCTCGGCGGGGCCCCCACGGGGGCCCCTGAAGGGCACGCTAAGCCAGACGGCTGAATGAGCCGAAGAGCATGGTGCCCAGCGTGAACTGGGTGGCGTTCGCCGCGTAGATCTGGTCGAACAGCGCCGTATATTGCCTGCGGAGGGAGGCTTCTTGCAGCTCCATGCGCTCCTCCATCCGGTCCAGCGTCTCGTTGGTGTCCTCGATCTGATTGTCGATGTTCTCGATCAGCCGATCCATCAGGCTGTCCACCGTCCGGGTGTACGGATCCAGCCGGCTGGAGAGTCGATCCATGAGCGCATCAAACAGGTTGGCCACCCCCTCGAAGTTGGAGGAGAGCGCCTCGTTGAGGGCGCCGCTATCGCTGATGACCAGATGCAGGTTGTCGTCAAAGGTGATGCCGATCTCGCTCAGCGAGGTGGGATCTCCGGCCGGCAGGGTATCCACCGAACGGATCAGGTCTGTGATCAGGGAGAGGCGTAGCCGATAGAACGTGGGCTCGTCGGCCAATCCGCCGCGGGTGTACGTGGTGCTCGACGTCGAGGTCGTGTCGGTCTGCGTCTTCAGGTAGTCGATCAGGTCGTTGAATTTGGAGATGAAGTCGTTGATCGTGTTCGTGACGGTCTCCGTGTCAGCCGCGATGGTGAGATCGGCTGTGGCGTTCGTGCCCTCGTCGAGCAGGTTAAGCGTCACGCCGCGGATGATGTCGGTGAGCCCCGTGTTGCTCTGACGGGTGATGCTGATCCCGTTCACCGTGAAGCTCGCGTCCACGGCCTGTTGCAGGGTGACCAGGAACCCGTCAGAGGTGTCCACATCCCCCGTTCCGCCATCTCCCAGAATACCTAGCCCACTGCTCCCGGTCCCGGAGAGGACCGTTCCAGAGATGTCGCTGGCTACAATCTGATGGCGCGTGCCTGTATTCGCAGCGGTCAGGACGAGGTGTCGATCCACGACGGTGGCCGTGACCTCGTTCCCCTCCGCGTATGTGCCGTTGTTGATCGCGCTGGCGATGTCGACCAGCGTATCATTGGTGTCCACCGTGATGGTGGCGCCCTGCGCGTCGTAGCGGACGCTGGCTGCACCGTTCCCTCGCCACCCCTCCGTGAAGGTGCCCGTGCCGAAGGTGATGGTGAGCCCTCGCCCGGTATCATAGGTCTGGCCGGCGACCGCGCTCAGGCTCTGCCAGCCGGACGTGAAGGTGGAGGCATCATTGACGCTCGCGATGCTGACCGCCTGGCCGTCCTCATCGACCAGCCGAAACTCCCATGTGCCCCCGTTGTCGCGAACCTCTACGTAGTATGTGCCGCTTCCAAGCTCTTTCTGTCCCGACGTGATACTGGTCCCGACGCCGAAATCGTCCACCGTGTTCGCGACGGTCACCAGGTTGGACACGGCGCGATTCTGCAGCCCGCCGATGACGAAGGTGCCGGACAGCCCCAGTGCCTGATCGATGTAGAGCTGCTGCTCCGATCGCACCTGGTGTGCCCTGGCGAGCGTCTGAATGGAGATGCTGTACGTCCCCTCGCTGGCGAGGGATGTTGCCGTCGCCGTGACGACGTCGGTATCGCTGCTGGTAGCGGTTTTGCTGCCAAAGACGGAGGAGGAACTGGCCGCCAGGCTGTCTACGACGTTATCTAGGTCGTCCAATCGCGACTGAAGGCTTGTGTACAGGGAGCGGGTAGTGTTAAGCTGATCCAGTTGAGCTTCGATCAACTGGTAATTGCGCTGGTAGTAGGCCATGGCCTGGGTGACCAGCGCATCCAGGTAGTCGGAACTTATGGTGGAGGCGGAAGACAGCCCCGAAATCAGGCTTACCATGGCGACCCTCCCACTCGAAGATGTTGCGCCGGCTGAGCGCACCCTCCTTTGGCCCTCCATGTGGGGCGATTGCCGGGATGCCCCTGGGCCGTTCCGCTACGCTCATGCCGTCCCATCGTCATGCGATTCCCCTTCATACCTTAATGGACATTGGGTTTCGGGGGCGACCCCTGCTCCACGAGGCACTGAATCCAGGCACTGGCAAGCTCTCGGAGCACCCTCGCTGCCTCATCGAACTGACCCTGTCGCGCCATATCGTTGCAGTACTGGTACAGGTAGTAGAGTTGCACGGCGATGTCGCCCTGGCTCATGTCCAACGCTTTGATCAGCGTGTTCACCGCCTGCGTGGTCTTGGCCAGATCGCGACGGGCACACCCCACCAGGGCGGCGTCATAGGCCATGAGCACCAGCTGCAACGGCGTGGCGGACATGATCTGACTCCTCTTGTAGTTGCGCAGTGCGATCTGTGGATTCATCTGTCCTCCCCCCTGGTCTCCAGGTTCCAGGTTATGGAATGGCCAGGCTCAGGGTGGGGGGAGCCCCACCCTGAGCCCATGCCGGGATCATGAAGGCTATCCGGCTATCAACTGTAGGACGGATTGTGGTGCCAGGTTCGCCTGAGCGAGCATGGCGATAGCCGTCTGTTGCAGGATCTGGTACTTGACGGAGTTCAACTGCTCCTGTGCCATGTCCGCGTTCATGATTCGGTTGTAGGCCGCCTGAGTGTTGACCTTGCCGATGGCCAGCGTGTCCTCCTTGAAGGTCAGCCGGGCGACCATGGAGCCGATCTCGGACAGGGCGTTCGACACCGTCGAGATGGCGCTGTCCAGCGTGTCCATGTAGGCCCGGGCGCTGGCCGCCGTGCTCACGTCGTCGACGGTGTACGTGCCGCCGCTGACGGTGGCCAGGTCGCCGAGGCCGGCGGTGCCGGTGCCCTGCACGTCAAACGCCTGGTTGAGCGACCACTCGGTGTAGTTGGAGGACACGGGACCCGTCTGGAAGTCGAAGTCCGCGGTGCCGTCCAACAGCGCCTGGCCATTCCACAGGGTGGTGTTGACGATATCGTCGATCTCCTGGGCGTACTGGGCCAGCTCGTTGGCGATGTCGCTGCGCTCGTCGCTGCTCAAGGCGTCGTTCGCAGCCAGCTCCGCCTTGGCACGCATCTTGCCCAGGATCTCGTTGATCTTCTTCAGGCCGCCCTCGGCCACCGCCAACAGGTTCTTGGCGTCGCCGATGTTGTCGATGGCCACCTGCATGCCGGTCGCCCGCACGTCCAGCTTGGTCGCCAGGGTCAGACCGGCCGGGTCATCCGCAGCCTCGTTGATGCGCTTACCCGTGGAGAGACGGGTCTGGGCCAGCGCCAGGTTCTTGTTCACCTCGCGCAGCGTGTTCAGAGCGTTCAGAGCGGCGATGTTTGTGTTGATCCGGGTGAAGTCAATCGTTGCCATCTTACTTACCTCCTCTACCGTCCTATGGATCTCTCGTTTCAGATCAGAGTTGAATTACGAATCTTCGTTTTGGTCCAGGTTGTCAGCCTGTGGCGTTGCAAGGCGCCTTTGCGAGAGTACTCCGTCCCGAGACGTTCATACGTATCGAGCGCTTGTGCACCTCCTTACCCAGCCGGATTGCCAGTGCGCCTGGCTTATGGGTGTTTCTATCCCTCATATCGGCGGGGCGTGTCATCGGATTTGTAAACGTCCCGTAAGTTTCCTTTACAATTCGCTTTATGGATACAGGGACGCGGCCGCTCTGCGCGTCGTCGTGGGCGGCAGGAGCTCTCAGCCGGCATGGGCCTCTCCCGACCTTTTCCGCTGGGAGGCAGGTCGGGTAGTCTCCCTCATGGGTGTTGCCGAGGCGGGGGCGATTCATGAATTGCCCTATTCGCATCAACTGAACAGCATGAGCGAGGCCCCCGCCTGTCGCTTTTTCCTTCCACGGGCGGTCGCACCTGAAAGGGGAGGTGCGGAGGGGCCTTCCCTCCGCAGGAAAACGCTTTTTCCCGCCTTTTCCCTGCCTGGTTGGGGCTTTGGCCGGTGCCCTCCGGCCCCACGGGGCAGGTGAGGAGCTGAAAACAGATCTCTTCGGAGGGGCTACCGCCCCTCCGAGCCACCCCAGAGATGCGGGGTCACGCTTCCGTATCGCTTCATTTGATACCAATGGGGCGCTGAGGCCCTCGCCGACATCCCTCAGATGACGCCTCTATCCCCATTACTACGACTTTTTTCGCCGTCTCTTCC
>JAJRVX010000213.1:0-16167 GCA_024277095.1 Chloroflexota bacterium | reverse complement strand
CCACATCGTCACCACCGCCATCGAGCACCACGCCGTCTTGCACACCGCGGAGGATCTGCGCGATCGTTACGGGTTCGAGATCACCGTCGTACCCGTGGACGGGGATGGACTCGTTCACCCGGAGGCGGTTCGGGAGGCGCTACGGGACGACACCGTGCTGGTCAGCGTGATGTACGCCAACAACGAGGTGGGGACGATCCAACCGCTGCCCGAGATCGCCGCTATCACCCGGGAACGCGGCATCCCCCTGCACACCGACGCCGTGCAGGCTGGAGGTTACCTTCCGCTCGACGTGGACGCCCTCGGCGTGGACCTGCTCAGCCTCTCCGCCCACAAATTCTACGGCCCCAAGGGCGTAGGCATCCTGTACGTGCGCCGGGGGACGCCGCTCTGGCCGATCCAAACCGGGGGCGGCCACGAACGGGGACGCCGGCCGGGGACGGAGAACATCCCCTACATCGTCGCCCTGGCCACCGCCCTACGGCTGGCGCAGGAGGAGCGAGAGGCGGAGGCAGCTCGATTGACCGCCCTGCGAGATCGCCTGATCGACGGCATCGAGGCCCGCATCCCGGACGTCCGGCTCACCGGGCATCGGACCCGTCGGCTGCCGGGCCACGCCAGTTTCATCATCCGGGGTGTAGAAGCCGAGGGGATGCTCATGGGATTGGATCTGGAAGGCATCTGCGCCTCCAGCGGCTCCGCCTGCACATCCGGCGCCCAGGAGCCCTCCCATGTGCTGACGGCCATGGGCATCCCGAGACGAGACGCCGTGGGACACCTGCGGCTGACGCTGGGGCGCAGCACCCGTCCGGAGGATGTGGATCGGGTGCTGGACGTCCTGCCCGGCATCGTGGAACGGCTGCGCGCCTACGCCCCCTCCTGGGCATAAGGACGACCATGAGCCGAGAGCGCGTCGTCGTCGCCATGAGCGGCGGGGTGGACAGCTCCGTGGCCGCGGCGCTCCTGGTGGAGCAGGGCTACGAGGTCATCGGGGTGATGTTGCGCCTGTGGGCCGAGATACGCCCCGGGCTACCCAGCCTGAATCGATGCTGCTCCGATGAGGCCGTGGAGGACGCCCGCCGGGTCGCCGGGATCCTGGGCATCCCCTTCTACCTCCTAAACGTCGAAAGGCCCTTCAAGGAGCACGTGGTCGACCGCTTCATCGCCGGGTACGCCAGCGGTGTCACACCCAACCCATGCCTGTATTGCAACCGTCACATCCGATTCGGGCGCCTGTTGAACTACGCGATAGGCATCGGGGCGAGCGCGCTGGCCACAGGGCATTACGCCCGCGTCCGACGGGCTCCGGACGGCACCTATCAGCTGCTGAGGGCCATCGATCGGGCCAAGGACCAGTCCTACGTGCTCTACGTGGTTCGACAACAGGAGCTGGCCCACCTGCGCTTCCCCATCGGGCACCTGACCAAGGAGGAGGTCCGAAGGCGGGCGCGCGAGCTCGAATTGCCGGTGGCGGAGAAGGAGGAGTCGCAGGAGATCTGCTTCGTCGCCGACGGAGATTATCGGCGCTTCCTGGCGGACTGGGCGCCCCACGCTGTGCGTCCCGGCCCCATCGTGGACCGGGCCGGGAACGTGCTGGGGCAACACAAAGGACTGCCCTACTACACCGTCGGGCAACGACGCGGGCTGGGCATCGCCGCCCGGGAGCCTCTGTACGTGCTGAAGCTGGATGTGGGACGCAACGCGGTGGTGGTGGGCACCCGAGGCGAACTGGGACGCGATGAGCTAACCGCCGCTCACGCGAACTGGATCTCCGGACGGCCGCCCGAGGAGGAGATCGCCGTCACCGCCAAGATCCGCTACAAGGGCACCGAGGTGGCAGCCCGGGTGCGGCCGCTGTCAGGCGGGCGAGTGCACGTCCGGTTCGACCACCCACTGCGCGACATCACGCCGGGACAGGCAGTGGTCTTCTACCAGGACGATGTCTGCCTCGGCGGAGGGATCATCGAGCCGGAGGACCGGCCTTTGCCTCCAGAGCTGGACACGGGGTGAGCCATGCACATACCGATACCGCCCGCATGGGTGCTGGGCTTCCTGATCGCCAGCCTGTACGGGACCGCCTACCATCTCTGGCGGGGCGAGTCCCTGCAAGACCTATCCCGCTTTCTCATCGCCGCATGGATCGGCTTTGGCCTGGCACAGTGGGGTAGCTACCTCGCCGACCTGATGCTGGTACGCATCGGACAACTGGACATCGCAAGCGCCACGCTGGGAGCATGGTTGGCCTTATTCATTGCTCGTCGTCTATAAATGTGATACAATCGGCGCAGGAGGTGCCACACTCCCATGAACGGCGAGACACGACAGGGCATCCGCAAATGGCAGATCGGCCTGATCGCAGCGATCATCCTGGCCCTCATCGGGCTTGCGATCTATGCGCTGGCCGTCAAGCCGGTACGCGCCCAGGTGGTGCGCGATCTCTTCATCATCTTCATCTCGATTGAAGTGCTGGCCGTGGGGGTGCTCCTGAGCATCCTCATCTGGCAGATCTACCAGCTGATTCGCACGTTGCAAGAAGAGGTACTACCTATCCTGCGATCCACCCAGGATGCGGCCGATACGGTGAAGGAGACCGCCTCCTTCGTCAGTGAGCGCGTCGTATCTCCCATCGCCAAGGCCTCCGGGTACATCGCCGGGCTACGAGAGGCCGCAGCCACGCTGGCCGGCCGGTCGCGAGATGGGGATCGCTAAAACGGCGAAAGAACCGACATCCTTGGCAAGGCGAAGGCTGCGCCTGATGGCCGGCGACACGGAGGCCATTCCGCTTTGCTGAGCATCTCGGACGCGTGAGGAGGGAGCGTTATGGACGAGCGAAGGAACAACGGTGGTGGGTCCTTCTTCTGGGGATTTATCCTGGGCGCTTTGAGCGGCTTCGTATCCGCTCTGTTCCTGGCGCCCCGGTCGGGACACGAGTTGCGCAGGGAGATCGTGGAGCGAGGACAGGACCTGAAGGAGCGTGCCGACGAAGCACGCCAGCGAGCGGAGGAGATCATCGCCGAGGCTCGAGAGCGCAGCGACGAGATCGTCGCCGAGGCGCGCCAGCGAGCAGAGGAGATTCTCGCCGAAGCTCAACGGAAGGCGGAGCCGATCCTGGAGGAAGCCCGCACGAAGGCGGAGCCCATCCTGAAGGAGGCGGAACAGCGGGCGGAGGAGATCGTCGCCGAGGCACGCAGGCAGGCAGAGGAGATCATCGCCGAGGCGCGCCGCAAAGCCGGCTCCGAGCCAGAGGAATCCTCCGAGTCGGAAGGGGAGGAGGACGCCGAGAGCTGACCAAGCATCCTCCAACACCCGAGTCACCAAAAACGGGCGGGCCCATGGGGTCCGCCCGTTCGCTTTCCGACGTGAGCGCCGACGCCGCTATGCCCCCTCCCCCACCAACCGGCATATGGCTTCCGGCAACCGGGACAGCAGATCCCCCGCGACCATGCCCGCCTCGCCCAGGTCCCGACGTGCCAGCTCGCCCGCCAGGCCGTGCAGATACCCTCCCAGGACCGCCGCATCGAGGGGGGTGAGACCCTGCGCCAGCAGCCCGACGATGGCGCCGGCCAGCACGTCCCCCGTGCCGCCGGTCGCCAACCCCGGATTGGCAAAGGGAAGGATCCACACTCGCCCTTCCGGCGCAGCGACGATGGTATACGCCCCTTTCAGCAGAACCACCTGTCCCCACTCCTGGGCGCAAGACCGGGCAACCCCCAGCCGATCCGCGTTCACCTCCCGGGTGCCCGTCCGGCAGAGGCGGGCCATTTCCCCCGGATGTGGCGTGAGGACGCAGTTGGGGGGCAGGCTATCCGCCCAATGTTCCAGCTTCGCCAAAGCGTTCAGCGCGTCGGCGTCCACGACGGTGGGTGGCAACGCAGGCCGGCCGCCCGCCCCTCCTTCCTCTTCATGAGGCAGGAAGCCGAGATGGCCACGGCCTCGCCGCACCGCCCGGCCGCCCAACAGGAACTCCTGGATGAACGTGACCGTCTCCTTCTCCTGGCTGAGCCCCGGCCCGATGAGGAGCGATCGATAGCCGTCGAGCTGCTCATCCAGCACCCGGCAGGCATCCGGGACGACCACCCCCATATCCTGGGGCAGCACCAACCAGGTGGTCTCATGCAAAGCGGCCGCCAGAACCGGATGCAGGGAGCGGGGGACGGCCATGGTCACCAGACCCGCCCCCACCCGGGTGGCTGCCGCACCCGCCAGATACGCCGCCCCGACGTAGTTCACCGACCCGGCCACCACCAACGCCCGACCGAACGTGCCCTTGTGCGCGTTGAGCGGCCGCTCCGGGAACAGCGCTCGCATCGCCTCGAGCGTCGCCAACTCCACCCGCACATCATCCGCCAACTCCGGCGGTGTGCCGATATCGGCCACCAGCAAACGCCCCAGAGCACCCGCTCCCGGGAACAGGAAATGTCCCACTTTAGGATATGCAAAGGTCACCGTGACATCGGCGACGAGGGCGGCCGGATCCAGCTCGCCGGTGTCGCAATTCAGGCCGCTGGGACAATCCACCGCCACGATCTCCGGCTGCGGCGGCGAGGACGCCGCCTCCCCCCCGACTGGCGGCGAGAGGGGTAGGACGGGAACGATGGACATCCCCTCTTCCGAGGCAGCCCTTCCAGACTGCGCTCGTCGTCCATGCACGACCCGCTGGGCTAGCTCCAAGACCGATTTGATCGGGTCACGCAACGGCGCCGTGACCCCGGTGCCCAGCAAGGCGTCCACGATGACGCCGGCCTCGGAGAGCCAGGCCCGCAGCCGGGCGTGGTCGGCATCGTCCACCTCGTCCCGCACCTCAACGCCGGCCCGGATCGCCCGTTCCCGGTTCTCATCTCCATCGGGTCTCCGTTTCACGCAATAAGCACGCACGGAGTATCCCCACTGGGCCAGGTTCCGGGCGGCCACCAGGCCATCCCCGCCGTTGTTCCCCGGCCCACACAACACCAGGATCGGGGCAGATCGGGACCACGTCGTCTTCTCCCGAACGGCCTCGGCCACCGCACGGCCGGCGTTCTCCATCATCTGCGCATAGGAGAGGCCCCTCGCATCGGCCTCCCGCTCGATCCGGCGCATCTCCTCCGTCGTGACGATCTTCATCATCCCACCCCTCAAGTTGCCAGCATCATGAATTATGTCAACACGCTATTCACAAATGGGCCCAGTCGGGCTATGCCCGAGTATACCACCCACCGGCAGGGTAAGGAAATTCAGGGAACGAGTACCGGGTGGCGAGGTGTCGTGTCTGTATACGCGTCTTCTCGGTTTCCCCCAGCACACGACGTGGCCAGACGTACCCCACCCCGCACCAGGGGTGCTGGCGAAATCGTTCCCGTAGCGGTATAATGTGGCCGCATGCGGCCGCTTGCAAGCGCACACCAACGCCCACCTCGGAGAACGCCATGATCCTGCTGACCCTCGTCGTCATCTGGCTATTGCTATGGGGATTGACCCGCCGGCTGGAGGCCCTCGGGCATCTCCCCCTCGGCACCAGATGGGATGTGGCCGCAGCAGGATTCCTCGGGCTGGCGGTGGTCGGGTTCTTCTGGCGCATCGTCTCCGGGCAGGCCTATATGCCCGCCGACGGCGGCGACCTGGCCTCGTTCCTGTATCCCATGTACCACTTCGCCGCACGAACGTTGCGATCCGGCCATCTCCCCCTCTGGAATCCCCATCTCTACAGCGGCAGCCCCTTCGCCGCCGATCCGCAGAGCGGCTTCCTTTACCCCCTCCACCTGGTGGTTTTCCTCCTGGCCCCTCAGATCACTTACACGATCATGGAGGGGCTCAGCCTCTTCCACTTCTGGTGGATGGGATTGGGAACGTACCTCTTCCTCCGGGAGCTGCCTAGAAGCCGACGGCTCAGCCGCTGGGCAGCGCTGGCCGGCGCTCTGGCCGTCACCTTCAGCGACCCCATGCTGGTGCACTTCGGGAATCTGAACCTGATCGCCGTGGGCAGCTGGCTGCCGTGGACGCTATGGGCGTTCCGTCGGAGCGAAGCCGAAAGGGGATGGCGCTGGGCCCTCATCGCCGGGCTGCTCCTGGGCATCGGGACGCTGGCCGGGCATCCCCAGATGACGCTGTTCATCGGCCTGACGCTGGCATTGGACACGGCGATCCGGCTGTTGCTGATGCCGCGCTGGGATCCGCCGGGCGTCTTGCGAGCAGCCGGGCGGCTGGCGATCGTGGCGGCGGTCGGCGGGCTCATCGCCGCGCCGGTGTTGCTGCCCGCCTGGGAACTCACCCAATACACGGCCCGCGCGAAGTGGGACTACACGCAAACCGTGGGGTTCTCCCTCAGCCCGGCGCAATTCATCGGATGGGTCGTGCCCGGCTTCTTCGGGCGCGGCCCCCAATTCCACTGGGGGCCGTGGGATCGAGTCGAGGTCGGGTATCTGGGCATCCTGCCGCTGGTGCTGGCCGCTCTGGCCGTTGAGGCGCGGCGCGATCGCATCACGTGGCGGCTTCTGGGACTGGCGATCGGATCGTTCGTGATCGCCCTGGGCATCTACGCGCTGCCCCACGGCTGGCTGACCTGGATCGTGCCCGGCTTCGCACAGCTCCGGGCACCCGCCCGCATGCTGCTGGTCACGGACCTGGCGCTGGCCGGGCTGGCAGCGCTGGGGATAGACACCTTGCTACGCGAAGGAGGCAGGATCCGAGGGCGGATACGCTGGACATGGCGGGGAACCTGGGCGCTGGCCGGCGGGCTTGGGCTGTTCGCGCTGGGCCTTTACCTGGCGCTCATCACGAAGCAGGACGCCGATCCCGGCGTCGTCCTCCACATCGCCGTGGCCCTCATCTCGGCCATGCTCAGCCTGGGATTCGCCATCGCCTCCGGGATATGGCTGGCCGCCTGGCGCCCACGCGTCGCCAGGCGCACCACATTGGCCTGGATCGCCCTGGCGATCATCCTGCTGGACCTGGGCAGCGGCGCCTACAACGACCTCAGCGGACAGGAGCCCACCAGGGGGTTCGACCACCCCGCCCTGGTGGCGTTCCTGCGCGCCCAACCCGGCCCGACCCGGATCGACGCCCGCACGGGGATCCTGGACCTGTGGCAACCCAGCGCAGCGCTGGTGCACGGCCTGGACGACGTATGGGGCACCGTGAA
This sequence comes from Chloroflexota bacterium, assembly GCA_024277095.1. GTDB lineage: Bacteria > Chloroflexota > Anaerolineae > DUEN01 > DUEN01 > DUEN01. Next base: position 9,050 of record JAJRVX010000213.1, on the reverse strand, counting down.
CCCGCTGATGCTGGCGGATTACCAGCGATACTGGGAGAACATGGGCGGCCGCTCCAGCCGCCTGTACGACCAGTTGAACGCCGGGTATGTGATCGCCCGCAAGGACGTCGTCCTGGACTGGGAGAAGTTCGAGCTCGCCTTCGACGGCGATCCGGCGTTGAACGTGTATCGCAATCGGTCGCCGCTGCCACGTGCCTGGGTGGTGTACCAGGCCACCGTCGTCCCGGACCACGAGCGGGCCTGGCAGGCCATCCACGCCCCCACCTTCGATCCCGCGCGAGAGGTGATCCTGGAGGGAGGCGTCCCATTGTCGTCCCCCGGAAGGGACATGACAGCGGCCACGTGGAGCCCGGAGGGCCCCAACCGGGTGCGCATCACAGCGGACCTGGCGACGTCGGGCTACCTGGTGATCAGCCAGACCTGGTACCCGGGGTGGCAGGCCCGGCTGGAGACGGGCGAGCGGGTACCGGTGCTGCGGGCCAACTACATCTTTCAGGCGATCCCGCTGCCCGCCGGGCGGCACGAGGTGACGCTCACGTATCGGCCCCGGCTTTGGTGGGCGGGTGTGGGCCTGGGATCGCTCGCGTGGATAGGCGCCCTGGGCACGCTATGGGCCACACGAAGCCGAGGGCGATGAGCGACAGCCAACGATCCGCAAGCCCCGCAGAGGGCCTGCCCCTTTCGTCATCGCCTCGTTTTGGTCCCCCTCACAGATTATGGTACAATGATGTTGCTTATTGTAAGCAGTCTGAATTTCCCCCATTCGATCGTCGGGTGGGGCCCCGCCGGGATCGGTCGCTCCCGGCGGAGGAAAAGGATTGAGCGACCCATTGGCCGGCCTTGATGCGACCACGGCCGGCGTATTGGTATCCTAGAGCATATTGAGGAGTATTGGGTATTTCGTGAGTAAGAGTAGCAATAGACATCGCAGAGGAAGACGTACCTGGCGGCGGATGGACCTTCACCTGCATTCTCCAGCCTCCGCCGATTGGGCCGAGCCCGACGTCACATTTCTTGACTGGCTGTACAAGGCCGAGATGCGAGGGCTCGACATCGTTGCCATCACCGACCATAACACCGTGGCAGGCGTCGCCCGTCTGCGCGAGGAGATCAAGCGGCTGACCTGGCTGGAACAACAGAAGCGGCTACGTCCACAGGAGAGAAGGGCACTGGACGAATATCGCCGCCTGGGTGATAAACTGCTCATCCTACCGGGATTTGAGTTCACAGCCACCTTTGGGTTCCACATCCTGGGCATCTTTCCCCCGGAAACCCCGGTCCGTGAGCTAGAGTATCTCCTACTGAAGCTCAACGTCCCGCCCGACAAGCTGGACGAGGGCTCCACGGAGGTGGGGCCCACGACGGACGTGCTGACCGCCTATCGGCTGATCCACGAGGCCGGCGGGCTGGTGATCGCGGCCCATGCCAATTCGGCAAATGGAGTGGCCATGCGAGACTTCCCGTTTGGCGGCCAGACCAAGATCGCCTACACGCAGGATCCACACCTGCACGCGCTGGAGGTGACGGATCTGGAGAGCCGCAGCCGGCGGGCCACCGCCCGCTTCTTCGACGGCTCCAAGCCCGAATATCCCAGGCGCATGCATTGTATCCAGGGATCCGACGCCCATCGGCTCAACCGGGACCTCAAGGACAGGCACCAGCTGGGCATTGGCGATCGCGTCACCGAGATCTTGCTGCCCGAGGTGAGCTTCAAGGCCATCAAGGCGGTCTTCGAGGGCAACGATTTCGCCCGCACCCGGCCCTATCGCCCCACCCGGGAGCCCTATGATCACGTCCTGGCTGCTCGTGAGCAGGGGCCGAACATCGTCCAGTCGTTCCACGAGAACCTGACCCGCAAGGGCGGTCGGCTGCACGCCGTGCTGGCCGATGTCGTGGCCTTTGCCAACGCCCAGGGCGGCACCATCTACATCGGCGTCAGCGGGACGCGCAAGGGGCTGCCCTCCGGGGTAGACAAGCCGGAGGAGGCCATCACCCTGCTCAAGCAGGAGATCCAGCGCAAGGTCACCCCGCCGCTGGACGTGACGGTGGACGTCATGGAGAGCCAGGGGCGCCCGGTCGTGCGGGTTGTCGTGCCCGAGGGCCAGGACAAGCCCTATTGCCTGGATCAGACGCACATCTACATCCGGCAGGAGAGCGAGACCAGCCTGGCGGTGCGTGACGAGATCATCGAGCTGGTGAAGCAGGCCCTACCCAAGCCGGAGATGCCCTCCGCCACCAAGCCCGAGAAGCAACCCCAGCAGGCGGAGCCTCCTGCCCGGACGGACCGCATGGAGCCCCCCAAGGTTGGCGTGCAGATCCTGGACACCGTGGAGCGAAAGGGCGTCCTCTACCACACGCTGAAGGACCTCCGCAACAACCAGGTCGTCCAGAACGTCACGCGAGCCTCGGCACGGAAGCTGTGGAACTACGCCATCAGCCAACACGAGTCCAACTCGCTCAACCCACAGGACATCACCTGGCGAGGCAACATCGGGCTGTGGCGCCAGCAGAAGCGAGCGGGCAAGGTGCGCTACGATCTGGTGCAACGCATGCCCGATGGCTCGATCGAGGTGTACTACGGGGTCACCGAGGAAGGTATGGAGGGGCCCTGGCGTCAGTTCCTGCCCGAGGAAGAGAGCGACTGACGCCCGGCCGGGTCAGAGCTGCGAGGGCACCACGTAGAGGACGATCACTACGGCTGCCCCCCACAGGAGCACGGAGAGCACAAAGGGGATATCCCGCAGGATAAGCTCGTCGGGCGCGCCGCCCAGCCCACGCACGTGGATCAGATACAGGTACCGGAACATCCCGTACAACACGAAGGGAACGGTCAACATCATCAGATGGTTGGGCGGCAGGTTGGGGGCGGAAAAGGTGTACAGCGAATAGGCGATGATGGTGGTGCTGGTCACCAGCGAGATGAGCTGATCCAGGAAGGGCACCGTGTAGTGGTCCAGGATGGCGCGATGCGCGCTGGCATTATCCGCCAGCAGGGTGATCTCATGGCGTCGCTTGCCCAGAGCCACGAAAAGCGCCAGCAGCGTCGTGCAGACATAGAGCCAGGGCGAGAAGCGGGCGACCTGCACGACTACGACGCCGGCCACCACCCGCAGGACGAAGCCCGCCGCGACGCTCATCACATCGATGATGACGATGTGCTTGAGATAGAATGAGTACGCCAGGTTCAGCAACAGGTAGGAGAGGACCACCCACCCCAGCGCCATCCCCGTCGCGAAGGCACCGCTCAGCCCGATGACCGCCAATACCACGGCTCCGATGATCGCGACGCGAGGGGAAAGCTCGCCAGACGCCAGGGGGCGCCGCCGCTTGTCCGGGTGCGCCCGATCCTTTTCGATATCGGCCAGGTCGTTGATAATATAGACGGCGCTGCTGAGCAGGCAGAACCAGACGAACGCCGCCAGAGTGTGCAGGAGCGCTGGCACCTGCGTCAGTTTGCCGTCAAAGATCAGCGCGGCAAAGACGAAGGCGTTCTTCGTCCACTGCCGCGGCCGCATGGTCTTCAACAACGCTCGAGCCAAATCGATCGCTCTCCCTTCCCGAACCCATCAGACAGCCGACGTGGCGGGGCGATGGGCACCCTGCTGGCGCATGTGTCCCAAGCGCGGCACCCCCACCGAAAAGGATACACCTCTCACCCGTGCCCTTCCGCCTGGCCTCCGGAAATTTCAGGAGCGAATTCTACGCTACACTCGCGTGATCGTCAACTTCCGGGCGCGTGAAAAGGGCAGGGGGCACCCAGCCAGCGGCCTCGATGATGGCGGGTAAGAGAGTTGCCCTGCATGTCGACGCCCATCTGGGTCACCCCAGGGATGCAGCCGCACGGCAAAAGACGAGAGGAGATGGCAGACCGACGCAAGGCACGACTGGACGTGGAAATGGTCCGGCGTGGGCTGGCAGAGAGCCGCACCCAGGCCCAGGCGCTGATCATGAGCGGGCATGTGCGTGTGGACGGACAACGGGCGGACAAGCCCGGGCGTCACGTCGCACCCGACGTCCGAATCGAGGTGACGGAGCCGCTGCCCTACGTCAGCCGGGGTGGGATCAAACTGGCCGCAGCGCTGGACGCGTTCCACATCGTCCCCAAGGGATGGACATGCGCAGACGTGGGGGCTTCTACGGGCGGGTTCACGGATTGCCTGCTCCAACGCGGCGCCGCCCGCGTCTACGCCATCGATGTCGGCTACGGACAGCTGGCGTGGTCCCTGCGCAATGATCCCAGGGTGGTCGTCCTGGAGCGAACCAACGCCCGCTACCTGAGCGCCCTCCCCGACGGCGCCCAGGTCGACCTGGCGACCATCGATGTCTCCTTCATTTCGCTGCGCCTGATCCTGCCCGTTGTGAAGGGATGGCTCAAGCCCTCCGGGCGGATCATCGCCCTGATCAAACCCCAATTCGAAGCGGGACGCGATCAGGTCCAGCGAGGCGGCGTCGTCAGAGATCCCGAGGTGCACCGGCAGGTACTCCTGGGCATTCTAACCTTCGCCGAGGAGCAGGGCCTGCACCTGCAAGGGCTGATCCCATCCCCCCTCCTTGGGCCCGCCGGGAACATCGAATTCCTGGCATATCTGCGCAAGGATGTGCCGCCCTCGCAGGAGATCGAGAGCGCCGTCCAGCACTGTCTGGCGATGGCTCCACACAGTGAAGGCAGAAGGAAAGAGGTAGGTGTCGAATGATGCGCTCCCGCCGTAATCGACTCATCCTCATAACCGCGATTCTGCTCCTGGTGGCCTGGACCGTTTGGGCAGCACGCGGAGGCCTTTACCCCTATCTCATCGCCCTCCTGATCGGCTATGTCGTGCACCCCGTCGTCAACTTCCTCGACGAGCACATGCCCGCGCCCCTGCAACGCGTCCGGGCCTCCCGACCGCTGGCTATCATCATCGTCTATCTGCTCATCATCGGCATCATGGTCACCATCATGGCCTTCCTCGTCCCGTTGATCCTCCGACAGCTCCAGGATCTGCTCACCGCCCTGCCCGATCGGCTGGAAAGCGCCCGTGCACGCATGAATCTGGGGCTGACGGACTGGTACCTGAACGCGTGGGAATACGTCGGCGGTCTGGCGGAGCAATATTTCGGCATCCGGCTGGAGGAGGTGGCCCAGGGCAACCTGCGCCCCCAGGTAGAACAATGGATCCTATCCTGGATCCAGCAGATGGCCGCGTTGGTGGTCACCGGTGTACAGCAGGGGATCACCCGCTCCCTGTCCGTCATCACGAACACGGTCAGCTTCGTGTTGGGCGTCCTGATCCTGCCCTTCTGGCTGTTCTATATCCTCAACGACCAGGCCCGGGTGCTCTCCGGGATCATGCGGCTCATCCCGGAGCGCTACCGGCTGGACGCCCACTTCCTGGGGAGGGCCGCAGACGGGGTCCTCAGCGCCTACATCCGCGGCCAGCTCCTGCTCTGCCTGTTCATCTTCGTCATCGACACGATCGGGCTGGCCATCGTGGGCGTGAACTACCCGCTGCTTCTGGGGCTGATCGCCGGCGTACTGGAGATCTTCCCCTTCATCGGCCCCATCCTGGGCGCCATCCCGGCGCTCCTGGTCGCGCTGCTGCAGTCGCCCAGCAAGATGTTGTGGACCCTGCTGCTCTTCGCGGGGGTGCAACAGATCGAGAACATCTTCCTGGTGCCCCGCATCCAGGGGCAGAGCGTACAGCTCCACCCCGCACTGATCATGCTGGTGCTGGTCATGGGAAACGAGCTGGCCGGGATCTGGGGCATGTTGCTGGCCGTGCCCCTGACGGCCATCGTGCGGGACGTTTTCAAGTATCTCTACCTGCGGATGTCCGAGGAAAACCTGGATCCGCCGGCCGCGTTCGCCCGCATCCAGCGCAGCGAGATCACCCTGGAGATATAGGGAAAGAAAAAGGCGCCGAGGCATACGTCCTCGGCGCCAAAACGACCCTGCGCTGCGGCCCCAGATCAGTTCTCGCTTACGGGGCGGATCCCCAGATAGATGTGATCCCCCGTCAACGTCCGCAAGATCATCTCAGGCGTCCGCCACTGGATCACCTCGTGCATCTCTCGCGGCGACATGGGGCGATTTCCATTGACCAGCAACAGGCGAAAGGCGGCTGCCACCAAGGGGACCTGCGGGGTGATGAACTCCGCGTGCTTGGCACAGCAACTCCGCAGACACTCCAGCAGAGCATCCGTTTGCTTCACCTCCGCCGTGTCCGGGTCCACCCAATCCACCTTCTCCGTCTCCCGATGGGTGGGGAACCGTTCCTTGCACTCGGGACAAAGTTGATCGCGCAGATACAGGCGGAAGTTCAGGCCGTTTCGCTCCCACCACTCCTGGTCAATGTAAAACTTCGTATCCACCGTGGGTTTCAACCAAATCATCGTCCCTCTCCCGCCTATTCCGTGTTCAACGCGTAGTAGCCGCCACCCATCTCCCGATACGAACGATCCGACATCAATGCGGCAAAGATCGGCCCGGGGGCGCAGCGACGAACCATGTTGATGGCGGAATACAGCGTCTTGGCGTGCACGGTCCCCTGAGGGCTGAGCTTGGCCAGCTCCGGGAACACCATCGCCAACAGATCGGAGACGTCGGCGCCCTGCTCATCCAACTGCACGCGCAGCGCCTCCAGCGCGTCCGGATCCTTCTCCCCGACCAGGACGTGCTCGTCGTACTCACAAGCGATGGGTTGCTTCTCCATCTGGAAGGTCAGCCGACCCTCCTCCACACTCGCCATCCGGGTCCACTCCCGACGCATACGCCGCGGGCGGAAGTCCACCGTGATCTCATTGGGGTCGGCGGTACGCTCCAGGGTGATGTACGCCCCCACCGGCAGCTTGTGCTGCTCGAACCAGGGCGCCAGCCCGCACACGTACCGGCCCTCATACACGATCCACCCCTGAAAACGCTGTCCCCATCGCCCATCGATGAAGGTGATCACCCCCCGGCCGCGATCTCCCGGAGGGAAGAAAGACCGCGTGCGAGCGCTCAGCGGCAACGTGCCCGCCTTCCAATGCGGATACGTCAACACGACCGTCGTGCTGGGGATCATGCCCGCCGAGTCGGTGCTGATCCCACCCTCCGTCCACTCATCGTCGAGCTCCCATTCGACCTGGAGGAGCTCCACGCTCAGGAAGGCACGGTTGTAACGGACGGGTGTGTAGACGAGCCACTTCGGCGTGCTCAACGCCTCGGGCGGCTCCAATCGCCGCAGGAACCACAGCTCGCCCTCTCGACCATGTACCAGATCGAACCGATCGTCCTGCTGCAGCGCCACATTCAGGGAGAACTCCTTGACCGGCTCCGGTATCTCCTCGGGCAGATCCAGCTCGGCCAGGATCTCCTGCACACTCAGAGGCTGCCCCTTCACCTCGATCAGCGCCTCGGCCAGGTTCAAGTGGCCCACATGGATCTCGGCCAGCAGCCCGTGTAGCATCCACTGATCATCGTAGCACACGAACTCCGAATCGGGCCGCTGCAGGGCTTCCACCAACAGCTCTCGCACCCGCTCACCGTAGGCCTGGTACAGTTCGTCGGGCGAGATCAGATGGGCCGCCTCCCACAGCTCGGCCCCGTTATCGTCCGCCCGGTTCAACTTGTGGGGCGTCTTCAGGTTGGCCGCGAACTCCCGAGGCTCTTCTTCGTTCTCAAATTGCACGGCGATGACATCGAATTCGCCATGCTCCGGGTTCCGCCCCGGCCGCACCGAGACGACCGTGCCCAGGCGATAGTCGAACACGGGGAAGACCAACTGCTGGCCGACCTCATAGCGTTCGCGCGGCTGATAGACCACGCCACGCGACAACTCCGTCCGCATCCGCTCTTCCTCGAGCTGGCAACGACGGCGGATCACCTCCAGCACCATCTCCTCGGTAGAGATCGGGCTATTGCGCTCCAGAATCAGATTGTACAGGTGCTCGAGGTCTTCCTCCGTCACCTCGAATTCCTGCTCCCAATACTCCGGCGTCTGCGTCTTCCGCTGTAACACGCTCTTGACCCTCCACGGCAAAGCCACACAAGCTATGGTCGCCCCCCTCGAGGACGACCGGACACGCGCAAAGTCGTTTTATTCCCAAAAAGCAATTATACCAGTAGGCATAAGGAACGCCAAATTGCATGAGCGATCAGGGGGATCTCCCCCGTCCCAACGGCCTTACACCGTCTGGTGCTGGGTCAGCATGACCCCACCCAAAACGAGGGCAGCCCCCAACGCCGTCATCCAGGTGAACGGTTCGCCGAGGAACACCACGGCCAGGAAGGTGGAGATAATGGGGATCAGGAAGAGGTAAGTGCCCGCCCGGGACGCGTCGCTCTGCTCCAACACCTTCCACCACCATAAATTCGCCAGGGCGCTGCTGCCGAACCCCAGGACCCAAAGGGCTCCCTGCGCTCGCACGGAGATGGGCCATGTCCACCCCTCCCACATCGCCAATGGGAGCAGGAACACGGCCCCGAACAGGGCGGCCAACCCCGTCACGACGGCAGGTGAGTATTGGGCCACCACCCGCTTTCCGTAGACGGAGTACACCGCGGCGCATAACGCCGCCAGCACCGTCAGACCATCGCCCAGCCAGGATCGCCCCCCAAGGGCCAAACGCCCTCCCTGAAGGCTGACCAGGGACACGCCCACGAAGGAGACGACGATGCCGAGGACGGCATGTCGCTCCAGGCGCTCTCCCAGCCACCACACCCCCAGGATCGCGATGAAGATGGAGGTCACGTTGATGACCAATCCCACATTCACCGCCGTGGAGAACCGGAGGCCAAAATTCTGCAACACGTAAAACAGGCAGATGCCGACCAGCCCCAGCCAGGCGAACGCCCGCCAGCGCTCATGCAACGCCCTCCGCACCTCGGAGGTATATCCCATCAGGGGCAGATAGAGGGCGAAGACGAGGACGGCCAGAGACCATCGGCCGAAGGCGACGGCGAAGGGGCCCAACTCCTCCAGCGCCACCTTGGTCAGCACGAAGCTCGCCCCCCACAAGGTGCACACCAGCAGGGCCAGCGCGTACACACGTAACCGGGGCCAGGACATCACGCGGGCGATCATGGGCCT
>JAJRVX010000212.1:0-3075 GCA_024277095.1 Chloroflexota bacterium | reverse complement strand
GATCCCGTCCTGGCGGGCTGTGCCGTGCCGCTTCTCCAGGGAAGGCATGTGTCCGTGCCCAGGAGCGACCTGACGAAGCCGTTCAGCACGTCCAGGTTCGCGCCCGGCAGGCCATCCCTCAGGGAGAGCCATGTCCCCCGCGGGGAAGGGAGCTCCAGTTCCTCTGCGAGGAGGCGCAGGGCGCGATCGCTGGCGGAACGCAGCAGGGACCAGGAGAGCGGGGTGAGGGGGGCCGTGGCCAGATCGCCCAGAGGGGCGCGAGACCACGCCCCGTCAGTTCGAGAGGACATCCTGTGCTCGTGGCTCTAAGTACATCACGCGAGATTGGGGGGCGATACCGGATAGCAGCAGGTCTATCCGGTCTTTCAACCGGTGGCTCAGCGCGTAGGGGACGGAGCTGGTGCACCACTGGAGCAGCTCGTGAAAATACATGGCCTCGATGAGGCCCGCCAGCACATCCGCCGGGACGTCGTCCCGGAACTCCCCGGTGCGTTGCCCCTGCGCGATCAGCAGCGCCATGATGCCTCGCAGGCCGAAGCGACCGTTGCCGTTGGCCACCAGATCGCCCGCCCGCAGCGCCCGGGTTACCATCAGCCGCATCAGATCCCGATCCTCCTCGGCGCTATCTGCCAGGGAGCAGAGCAGGCGCTTGATGCGCTCGACGACGGGGAGGTTGTCCCACACGCGCAGCTCTGCCAGGGCGCGCAGCCCGCCTAGCTGCTGTTCCCCAAGGTAGAGCAGTACGGCCTCCTTGGTCGGGAAATAGTTGAAGAACGTGCCCTTGGCCACCTGTGCCGCGTCCGTGATCTCCTCTACCGTCGTGTTCTCGAATCCCTTCTCCCGGAAGAGTTGCAAGGCTGCACGGTAGATGCGCTCCTTGCGTTCCCGCTTCTTGCGCTCTCGCACGCCGACCGAGTTGGATCGAGCCATCGCTCTCCCCCTGGATGCGGTGATCTGGGATCGGGTCTCCATAATCATCCAAAAAAGGTGACTACGGTCAGTCTACCGCTACGGCGCTGGATTGTCAAACGGGCGATGCGCTGTGGGGAAAGGATTGGGACCCGTTCTGCCTCGGCGGCCAGGTCCGAAATCGGCGATCCCTCTGCCTTATGTTGGTGGGGCTGGTGAGCGACGCCGCATAATGGCGCCTCCCGTGGGCTTTTCCCAGGCGGGGGGTCATGGATCGCCCCTGCCCCGGCAACACCCATGGGGGAGACCACCCCGAAAATCAGAGCCTTTATTACTTGACGTAAAACAAATGTTCTGGTAAAATAGAGATGCAGGAACGTCTTCCTTCCCCATATTTCGCTTAAAGGGCCTGGCATGGTAAAATACGAAGGTTATGAGTGGGGAAGAAGAACGTTTGGGAGTGATTGACTCCCTCTCAGCAGGCTTTCATGCGGTCGCTCGCCATCCCTGGCTGATCCTGCCGCCGGTGGTTCTGGATCTCTTGTTGTGGCTAGGGCCACGGCTTTCCGTGCGCCCGTTGGTCGAGCAGATGCTGGCCCTCTGGCAGGGGGTGATGCTGTCCGGAAGTTCCGAGGCCGCACAGCCCATGACGCGGCTGGTGACGGAGATGCTTGGGAGCGAGGGACAGGAGATGAACCTTCTGCTCTTGCTGTCCAACCGGCTGGTGGGGCAGCCCAGCCTGGCGGTGTTATTGCCAGGCGGTGGGTGGGGAGGTGTCGTCGAGATCCGGAGCTTTCTCGTCGCGGCGATTGGCTTCATCGTGTTCTCCGCGATTGGGCTTCTGATCGCTGCGCTTTACCTGAGCCTGATCGCCGGACAGCTGCGCGAGGATGGCCCCGATTGGCAGGGCTTCGGACGGCGCCTCGTTTCCCGATGGCTGCAGTTGGTTCTCTATCTGATCGCCCTGGCTATGATCCTCGTGGCGATCGCGGTGCCTTTTTCCGCGGCCGTCACGATCGCCATGTGGCTAGGGCCTACCGTCGGGACGGCTCTGATCAGCACGATCTCGATCGTCATGATCTGGTTGGTGCTGTGGATGTTTCTCTCGCTCTTCTTCGTCGCCGACGCCATCGTCCTGGACGATGTGCATGTGATCACGGCTATCTGGCGCAGCGTGAACATCGTTGGACGCAATTTCTGGGCCACCGTGGGATTGTGGCTCTTGACCGAGCTCATCATGGTCGGGTTCTCGATCATCTGGGAGCGGTTGAGCCTGTGGCCTGCGGGTGCCGTGGTCAGCGTCGTGGCTAACGCTTACCTGGGGACCGGCCTGGCGGCGGCCAGCATCATCTTCTATCGGGATCGCTATCGGCGATGGCAGCTTCAGCGGCGTGATCGCGTTCGGCCGGTTTCGTGAAAGAGGATTTGGAGGCAACCGTGGCGGGACGAAACGGAAATAAGAATAACGAGCATTACGATGCCAGTGATATCCAGGTGCTCGAGGGCCTGGAGGCGGTGCGTCGTCGTCCGGGCATGTACATCGGCTCGACGGATGTGCGCGGCCTCCATCATCTCGTCCTGGAGATCGTGGATAATTCGATCGATGAGGCCCTGGCCGGGGCCTGCGATCGCATAGAGGTCACCATCCATAAGGACGGCGCGGTGACCGTGCAGGACAACGGGCGTGGTATCCCGGTGGGCATTCATCCGCAGACCGGCCGCCCGGCCGTGGAAGTGGTGATGACGACCCTGCATGCCGGCGGCAAGTTCGGTGGCAGCGGCTATAAGGTCGCCTCCGGTCTGCACGGCGTCGGCGCCTCCGCGGTGAACGCCCTCTCCGAGTGGCTGGAGATCGAGGTCAAGCAGAAGGGGCACATCTGGCGCCAGCGCTACGAGAGGGGGCGCCCCGTGACGGATCTGGAGATCGTCGGCGATGTGCCGGAGGACGAGACCGGGACCAAGACCACCTTCCTGGCGGATACGACGATCTTCAAGGCGGGGCTGGACTATCGGTTCGAGACGCTCGTCCAGCGGTTTCGGGAGATGGCCTTCCTCACCCGGGGGTTGACCATCGTCTTCCGGGACGAGCGGGACGGGCGCGAGATGTCCTTCTACTTTGAGGGGGGCATCCGCTCCTTCGTGCGCTATCTGAACAAGAACCGCAAG
>JAJRVX010000211.1:0-4981 GCA_024277095.1 Chloroflexota bacterium | reverse complement strand
GTTCGTAACGTGGCTTTGAATCTTCTACGTCGCCTTGTGCAAGCCCCTTATATCCCAGATGCGCGCCGAATTGTAGCTGCCATGCCGGACCTTGGTCTGCGTTTGCTCTCCACACCTTTGTTAGAACTTTGAAAAGCCCTGGCCGTCCCGATCGCTGCTTGACAGGGAGCCGTAGCCGTGGTATAACCAATATGCCAGCGGCCTCGCAAGATGCTGGGCCGCTCAGCCCAATCCGCAGGGGAAACGCAGAGAAATCATGAGTCCTCTTCCCATTCGCGCCCGATTGCCTAGGAGCCCTAGGAGGTTGCAGCCGGACCATTGGTCTGGATAGCTGCGCGTGGGCCGGGCCCATAGGGCGATCAAAGAAGATCTTGGCGGCAAGCTCTCCAGACGGAGAGCTTTTTTATTGGGAAGCCTTTGTGCCACGAGATCAGGAATTCGCCACATCACGACACGATCGGAGCAGCCAACGTGATCAAGATCGGGATCTTCGGAGCGACCGGGTACACCGGCTTTGAGCTGGTGCAGATCCTGCTGCGGCACCCCGAGGCGGAGATCATCTTCGCTACCTCGGAGAGTTCGGCCGGCAGCCGACTCTGCGATCTCTACCCCTGCCCCTGGGATCTGCCCCTCATCGCGGCGGCGGACGCGCCGCTGGACGACGTGGACATCGCCTTCCTCTGCCTGCCGCACGCCGCCTCCATGGACATGGTGCGCCGGGTCCGGCAGGCAGACAAACGGGCCATCGATCTGTCGGCCGACTTTCGCATCGCGGATCCCGCCGTGTATGAGCGCTGGTACAAAACGTCCCACTCGGCGCCGGAGCTACTGCAGGAGGCGGTCTACGGCCTGGTGGAGCTCCGCCGGGAGCAGGTGCGCGAGGCGAGCCTGATCGCCAACCCCGGCTGCTATCCCACCAGCGTGATCCTGGGCCTGTACCCTCTGGCCCGGGCGGGCCTCCTGGGCGAGAAGATCATCGTCGACAGCAAATCGGGCGTGTCCGGGGCCGGACGCACCCCCAAGCTGACCACCCACTTCGTCGAGGTGAACGAGAACCTGTCGCCCTACAGCATCGGCCATTCCCACCGGCACATCGCCGAAATGGAGCAGGAGCTGGGGGCCATCAACGGGCCTTACGAGATCATCTTCTCGCCCCATCTGCTGCCGGTGAGCCGCGGCATCCTCTCCACCATGTACGTGGAGGTGCCCTCCCACGTGACGGGCGAGGAGGTCCACAACCTCTACCGGAAGACTTACGCGGGCGAGCCCTTCATCCATCTGCTGCCGCCGGGCCAGGCCGCCACCCTGCGCCACACGGTGGGTAGCAACCGCTGTGCCATCGGGCTGACACGGGTCGCCCACTCCAATACGCTGATCGTCACTTCCAGCATCGATAATCTGATCAAGGGCGCCTCAGGGCAGGCCGTCCAGAACATGAACGTCATGTTCGGCCTGCCGGAGACCCTGGGACTGGCCTGATCGGGAGGAGCTATGGGAGAAGGGTCCAACATCATCGTGCTGAAATTCGGCGGGAATGAGATCGACCAGCCCGGCTTCCTGGGGGCGATGGTCAAGGCCGTGGCGAAGCTACGGGAGCGCTGGGCTCCCATCATCGTACACGGCGGCGGCAAGGAGATCGCCCAGCTCCAGAAGCGGATCGGACTTCAGCCGCGGTTCATCGATGGGCTCCGGGTGACCGATGACGACTCGCTGGCCGTGGCGGAGATGGTGCTCTCCGGCCGCGTGAACAAACGGGTCGTCGCGACGCTGGTGCAGGCCGGCATCCCGGCCGCGGGGCTGAGCGGCGTGGATGGGGGGCTGCTGCGCGTGGAGCGCATGACCCACCCGGCCGGCGACCTGGGATGGGTCGGACACATCGTCTCCGTAGAGCCGGCCGTGCTCCGGGCCCTGCTGCGGGAGGGCATCATCCCCGTGGTCTCTCCCATCTCCCTGGGACTGGACGGGCACATTTACAACGTGAACGCCGATCACGCGGCCACGGCCCTGGCTCAGGCGCTGGGCGCCGATCGGCTGGCCTTCATCTCAAACGTGCCGGGGGTCCTGGTCGCGGGACAGTGCGTCCGGGCCATCACCGCCGACCAGGCGGAGCAGTGGATCACGGAGGAGATCATCACCGGCGGCATGATCCCCAAAGTGCGGGCCGCCCTGGAGGCGATCCATGGCGGCGTGTCTCAGGCGATCATCACCGACCTGAACGGCCTCCTGAGCGATTCCGGAACGGCCTTCGTTTTGGCGAGCCACCAGCTCGCGTAACCAGATTCCAAAACAGGAGCGGATTTCATGACCGGACAAGAGATCATCAACCTAGAGCAGCAGTACGTGCTTCAAACCTACGTCCGCCCGCCCTTCGTCATCCTGCGCGGCGAGGGATGCACCTTGTACGACGATCAGGGGCGCGCTTATTTGGATCTGGTCTCCGGCATCGCCGTCAACGCGCTGGGATACGGCGATCCAGAGCTGGTGCAGGCCATCCAGGAACAGGCCACCCGGCTGATCCACGTCAGCAACCTCTACCACATGGAGCCTCACGCCCGATTGGCGCAGATGCTGTGTGAGCGGTCCTTCGCCGATCGGGTTTTCTTTTGTAACTCCGGGGCGGAGGCCAACGAGGGGGCCATCAAATTCGCCCGCAAGTGGGCTAAGACCCGATACCCGGACCAGGCGGATCGAAAGATCCAGTTCGTGGCCTTTGAGGGCGGTTTCCACGGGCGCACCATGGGAACGCTCGCCCTGACGCCGCGAGAGAAGTATCAGGCGCCCTTCCGCCCCCTGATGCCGGGCGTGCAGATCGCCCGGTTCAACGATCTGGATTCGGCAGCCGAGGCGATCACCGACGAGACGTGCGCCGTGATCGTGGAGCCGATCCAGGGGGAGGGCGGCATCCACCCCGCCACGACCGAGTTCCTGCAGGGCCTGCGCGAGCTATGCGATCAGCACCACGCGCTGCTGATCTTCGATGAGGTGCAATGCGGGCTGGGGCGCGCCGGGACGCTATGGGCCCACGAACCGTACGGGGTGACGCCGGACATCATGACGCTGGCCAAGCCGCTGGGTGGAGGCCTCCCCATCGGCGCGATCCTGATGACGGAGGAGGTGGGAAGCGTCATGCAGCCCGGCGACCATGGGTCCACCTTCGGGGCGAACCCGGTGGCCTGCGCGGCCGCGCAGGTCGTGGTGCGCCGCATCAGCGACCCGGCCTTCCTGGCCGAGGTGCGCTCCAAGGGCGCTTACCTGGTGGAGCGGCTGCAGGAGATCAACAGCCCACACATCCGGGAGATCCGGGGACGTGGGCTCATGGTGGGGATCGAGATGGACATCTCCGTCGCCCCCATCGTGCAGGCGGGCTACGAGCGCGGGCTGATCATGGTGAACGCGGGGGAGAAGGTGCTACGCCTGGTCCCGCCGCTGGTCATCGAGCGAGAGGATCTGGACCGCGCGGTCCAGGGGATCACCGAGATCCTGGCCACGCTGTAACCCCGGACGGAGATCGAGAATGGGCCATGACGCTCAAGCAGACGTGATCATACGGCCAGCCCGGGCAGAGGACGTGCCGGCCATGGCCGAACTGATCAACGTCTACGCGGCACAGAACCTGATGTTGCCCCGCTCGGAAAAGCAGCTGCTGCGCCACCTGTCCGATTTCGTGGTGGCGGAGAGGGAGGGGCAAATTGTTGGCTGCGCGGGCCTCGCCCGTCTGAGCCCCTCCCTGGCGGAGATACGCTCACTGGCAGTGGCCCCCCAAATGCAGAAACGCGGGATCGGCCGCGCGCTGGTGCGATACCTTCTGCAGGTCGCCCGCGAGGCGGAAATCGACCAGGTCTGCGCGCTGACGCTCCAGCCGCACTTCTTCCAAAGCCTGGGATTCAAAGTGGTGGATCGTTGGGATATCAGCCCCAAGATCTGGCAAGAGTGCATCTACTGCCCGAAATTCCATCGCTGCGATGAGATCGCCGTGATCGTCAATCTGAAGGAGGCGATCCCCACACCGGAGGGATCCTTTCGCTGGGACCACTTCCTGAGCAGCGCGGTCCCCGTCGCCTGGCGACGCAACCTCGCCACGGCGATGAGGAAATGAGGCGCGCCCGCTCAGGGTGTGTCTGAGAAATGCCGTTGCTTCTGCTGTGGGGAGGGAGGGGCTCCGCCCCTCCGGAAAAAGCCTTTCTCCCGCCTTCGACCCGCCCGGCCTCGGCCCGAGTCCTTCGGAGAGGGCCGAGAAAGGCAGGTGCAGGCCGGAAAAGCGGAGTTTCCCGTGGGGGAGATGAACAGAGCAATCGATGGCGATCCGGCCGGGGATCGGCGAGCGCGAGGATTTCAGCAAGAGCGAGATCTCATGTAGAATGTGATCAGGGAGACATCGGCGGCCGAGGGACGCAAGCCTTCCTCTGGCCGCGTCCCAGGACATGCCCGGAGATCATCCGACCCGTCTGGCGCGCAGGCGCGGTGCAAGAGCGAACAAGGAGAACGTCACGATTCGTAAGGACACGCAATGAAAGGGTTACTGGCTTTAGAAGATGGTACGCTATTCTACGGCGAGGGGTTCGGGGCCAGGGCCACGGTCGTGGGCGAGGTGGTGTTCAACACCTCGATGACCGGGTACCAGGAGGTCATCACCGACCCCTCGTATCGCGGCCAGATGGTCGCCATGACCGTAGCGCACGTCGGCAACGTCGGCGTGAACCCGGAGGACGTGGAGAGCGCCCGGCCCCAGGTGCAGGCCTTCATCGTACGCGAGGTCAGCCCGCGAGTCTCCAACTGGCGGGCGGTGGAATCGCTCCCCGATTACCTGGCCCGCCACGGGATCCCAGGCCTGAGTGAGGTGGACACGCGCGCCCTCACGCGACACATCCGGGAGCAGGGGGCCATGAAGGCGGCACTGACGACCGAGGACACCCCCGCCGATGAGCTGATCGCCATGGCACGAGCCTGGGAGGGGCTGGAGGGCCGCGATGTGGTGCAGGAG
>JAJRVX010000210.1:0-4612 GCA_024277095.1 Chloroflexota bacterium | reverse complement strand
TAGCTCAACTGGTAGAGCAGCTGACTCTTAATCAGCGGGTTGGGGGTTCGAGTCCCTCGCGGCTCATGTGACGTACAGGCTGGAGGCAGGAAAATGCCTCCGGCCTTTTTTGTGTTCGTACCAGGGAGCGATCCGGTCATTCGCAATCTCACAAAATCGGAGGGACATACATGCCCGTTCAGCGGGATCGGCTGGTGGATCGCTTGAATGCCTTAGGACGGATCGGAGCTACCCCAGAGGGCGGGGTGACCCGGCTGGCCTATACGCCGGAGCACCGCCAGGCCCAGCGGCTCGTGCGAGCCTGGATGGAGGAGGCCGGGATGAGCGCCAGGACCGACGCGGTCGGCAACCTGATCGGCCGGCGGGAGGGGAGGCATCCGGGTGCGCCATGTGTGATGTTGGGCTCTCACATCGACACCGTGGTGAACGGTGGGCGTTATGACGGGGCGTTGGGCGTGGTGTCGGCTATCGAAGTGGCGCAGGCGCTGCACGAGGATGGTGTACATCTGGACGCGCCATTGGAGGTGGTCGCCTTCATGGATGAGGAGGGCACCCGCTGGAAGGGGGGCTTCTTCGGCAGCAGGGCGATGGTCGGCGACCTGTCCGAGGGGGACTTGCGACGGCGCGATGAGAACCGGATCGCGATCGCGGATGCTATCCGGGATTGGGGGCTGGACCCGGATCGGGTGTGTGAGGCGGCTCGTGCCCCCTCGGAGATCGGATACTATCTGGAGCTCCACATCGAGCAGGGGGCCCTCCTGGAGAGCGAGGGACTGGCCGTGGGCGTCGTCACCGGCATCGCCGGCCTGTTGTTGCTCTCCGTCCGCCTGCATGGCCGTGCGGACCACGCCGGCGCGACGCCCATGGGGCCGCTGCGTCGGGATGCGCTGCTAGGGGCGGCAGAGCTGGCGCTGGTCGCGGAGGCCACGGCGAAGGCCACGTCGCCCACCTGCGTCGTCACGGTGGGGCGGTTGGAGGTCCGGCCGGGCGTGTTTAACGTGATCCCTGGGGAGGCATCCCTCACCTTTGACATACGCGACGTCGATGAGGCGGCCCGGGACCGAGCCGAGGCTCGTATTCGTGAGGCTGTGGAGGACGTCTGCCGAAAGCGCGGCCTCACGGCGGAGGTGGATGAGCTCCTGCGGGCCAGCCCGGCCTCGCTGAGCCCGGCTGTGATCGACGCGATCTCCGGTGCCTGTAAGCGAGTTGGCCTGCCGGTTTATCGGCTGCCGAGCGGGGCCGGACACGATGCCCAGGTCATGACGAAGCTGGCGGAGGTGGGCATGATCTTCGTCCGCTGCCGTGGAGGGATCAGCCACTCACCCGCCGAGCATGTGGCCCCTGGGGATGCCTTTCTAGGCGCCCGAGTGCTGTACGAAGCGACGATCTCGCTGGGCTGCGTCGCGAGCCAGTAGCAGCTTGTCCTTGCGGTCGGGGCGTATCGAGTTTCTCACGGGCTCTTTGATGCCAGTTGATGGTCTCTTGAGTGGGAAGTAATTTTGGCGTCGATTACTCTCATGATCCTGCTCCGTGGATGGGTTCATCCCATCTCGCGTCGTGCGGATTTGACGATGCGGTCCACCTCTCGCGCCAGCGCCTCGTCTATGGGCTCCGGCTCGTGCGTGGCCAGGATGCGCTTCACCTCAGCCGCGGCGCGCTCGCCCATCGAGGTCTGTCCCTCACTCTCCCATCCATCCCACGTCTGGCGGGTCCAGGCGGGACCGGGTAGCCAGATCTCGCGGCGGAAATGTTGGACGGTGTGTTCCTCAGCCAGATAGTTGCCGGCGGGGCCAACGGCATGAATGACGTCGATGGCCAGGGTATCCGCGTTGATCTCCAGCCCACGCGCGATGCGCTTCACATAAGCCATCAGCTCGTTGTCAATGAGCAGCCAGGGCAGGCTAGCACCGTGGTCGGTTCCGCAGATGCCGGCGTGTCCAAACGTGTCCGCGCCGGCCAGGACGCCCAGGACCATGGTCGCGCCCTTCTCAATGCCGGCCTGCGCATCAGGGACCTTGGCGTCGGTGATGCCGACGTTGATGTATACCGGGAAGCCGTAAAAGCGCGCTATTTGCGCCATGGCCACGCCCATCAGCGCCTGTTCGGGAGAGCCAAAGGAACAGATGCTGGTGCTCGGGTCCATGATGTGAGGGATCCCGCCGTAGGTCACCGGGGTGCCCGGCGCCAGCAGTTGGGTGACGACGACGCCCGAAAGCACCTCGGCGTTCTCCTGGGCCAGCGTGCCGGCCAGTGTCGCCGGCGCGGTGCCCGATGCCATCGCCATTGGGCCAAAGCTGGCCGGTTGACCGGCGCGCACGAACTCCATTAGCACATCTAATCCATCATGGGGCAACTGCAACGGGCTGATGGGTTCCAGGAACGCCTCCACCATGGGACGAGCACGCAGGGCAGCGTCCCCCCCGGCGATGGCGCGATAGATCTCCAGCACGTAACGAGCCGTGCGGCCGTTAGCGACCCAACAGCGCGTCGGTTTGGTCGTGCCCTTGACCAGCTCGGCGGTCAGGAACACATCCCGATATGCCACGGGCACGTCCGCGGCGATCGCCATGGCCCCGACGATCGTGATGTGGGGCAGGGCATCGCCTAGGCAGACGGCATCGCGCAGGTCCTGTGTGGTGGACGGCCGACGTTGCCCGGTCTCCGAGTCTATCCAGGCATATTGGCCGGGACTGGACATGAGCACGAGGTCACCGTAACCGAAGCGGGCTGAGCGCTCCGGATCACGTCCGTGCAGGACGTACTGCTTGCCCGCGCGGGAGATGCAATCCATGACCAGGTTTTCGGGCAGGCGCGCGATCTTGTGTGTCCAGTCCACCTGGGCGCCGGCCTCGGCCAACAGCTTCAGCATCTCATCGTGGTGCACCATGATGCCCGTGTCGCGGAGGATGGCGAGGCTGGCGTCGTGAATGGCCTGTATCTCTTGCTCGGATAGGAACTGAAGGCGGATCGTGGTCATATCGGCTTCCTCGCTGAGTTTTCTTGGATCCACGCAAATTAGTGGGGTGCTCCGAGCGGACAACAGTCCGCGACACTGGACATTATGGGATCCCGGTGTTGACTCCGTGAGATGTGGGGACTATTGTCCCCTTTGAGCAGGCTCACCTCACTATTCCGCATAGAGCCAGTTCTTATTTACTCATGGTATGGAGCGCGGTCGGTGACTACCCTGCCATCGCCCTTCATTCAACGACCGCCTTTCGCGCGGCCTGATAGATCCGCTCGATCTCCCGACGCCGGCCGGTGTCCAACTCAAAGTCATGGGTGGCGATGCGCCGTCGCACCTCGTCCCGCAGGCGGTCGGACAGGCGGGGCTGCCCATCGGCCAGCCAGTGGCCGATGAGGCCGCGCTGGAAGCGCTGCGGATACCACATGTGCTGCTGGTAGTGGTCCAGGGTACTATCCAAGGCCATAAATCCTCGCTGCACGCCAGCCTGGATCTCGGCCAGCCAGTCGTCTATGGCTTCCTCGCCCATCCACACCCCCTGGATGGCTCGCTGCACCCAGTTTCGGATCTCGCAATCCACCAGCAACTGCTCAGGGCTGAAGATATCATCCAGGCTGAGGATGCCGGCACAACTGAAGTGGCGTGCCCCCAGGAAGGCCCCCAGGGCCATGATGGCCGCTTTCTCAGCGGCAGACTGGGTATCCGGCAGCTTGGCCATCACGTGGATATTGTTAGGCACCCGATCCTGGGCCCAGCCATAGAATCGGTTGAAATCCGCGCACAGCATCTGAAAGAGCATGTTCTCGGGCGACCCGAACACCATCGAGCCCGCGCGCAGATCGAAGGGAAAGATGTCGACAGTGAAGCTCGTCGGCTTGCCGGTCAGGACACGCACGGCCACCATACCGCCCATCAACTCGGCTGCAGCCAGCGCCAGCGCGCCGAAGGGATGGATAGGCGCGGTGGCACCGGTGGAGGGCATACTGCTGACCGAGATGTGCGACAGGCGATCCGCGCACGCCAGCACCACATCCAACGACTCCCCGCCCAGACGCAGGGGTGTGGGCACATAGACCGGCAGGCTATGGACGGGCCGCCCCATGACTTCGGCCATGTCCAGAAGATAGTTCACCGTCCTAGCAGAGGTGGGGTCCACGGGGCTCGCCCCCTGGCGGGCGTGCAGGGCCGCGATGCGGTATTGGGCCACGGGTTGCAGGTCAGGAGGCACATCGGTGGGGATGCCCGGCGGCGCACCATAGACCCCCTCATCCGTCAGGGTATCGATCAGCTTGCACATTTCAATCAGCCGGTCGGTGGTATATGGCACGACGCGGCCCGTCTCGATGTCGTGCACATACAGCGAGTACCTGCTGACACTCAGTGTCAGTAGGCCGTCATCGGGTGCAGAGGACGCCGCCGGTCGGGACGAGATCCAACGCCGCATCTCGTCCACGTACTCGTCAACGGCCGCCGGCTCGAAGAAAACGCGGCCATCGCTGACACGGAATCCCTCAGCCCGCAGCCGTTCCAGCGTCTCGGCATGTCGGATTTCCAGGCCGATCTCCTGGAGGATGCGCTTGGCCAGCTCGTGCACCCGAGCGGCCTGATCCAATGAGATCAACCGCTCGCGGGTGAAGTGCAGTGGGG
>JAJRVX010000209.1:0-4175 GCA_024277095.1 Chloroflexota bacterium | reverse complement strand
CGTTCCAGGATGCTCGTGGCGGCCTCGATCACCGCCTCGAGCTCACGGTCCGCCATGCCAGGAAGGGCACTCAACACATCAGAAAGGCAGGTCATCATTGCCCTCCTCGACCTTCTGGCCCTGAGCGTCCCGGGCGACCCGGGCGTAATCGATCAGATCCCCGATCACATCCCTGATGTTGGCATCCGTGATCTCGCTGTGACCGCACTTGGCGGCCGCCCCGACCAGGTGATAGAAGTTCGGCTTGCCGTCATCGCCAAGATAGTAATCGCCCGTCTGCTCGATGATGTGCTGCACCGCCGCAGGCCAGTTGGGCGTCTTCACCCTGGCCACCCTGGCGCCGCCCTTGCCGTTCCCGTTCTGAGGCTGGGCCGCCTTGGGCGTCCCGGCGGCGGACCGGGTGCCCTGTGCCTGCACCCTGGGTTTGGATCGGGACGCCTTGGGTTTGGCCGCCTCTTCACGGGCCCGGGCCACCTCGTCGGCCGAGGCGATGCCGGATCACGGGATCAGCCCAAAGCCCGCCATGGCCAGCGCTCGCCCCACCGCCGACGTTTCCGCATCCTCGTATGGATTGCTTACCGCGGCCCCTCTCGTACCTCCAAGCTTGGCCGTACCGGTGTGGACCCCGCCCTCGGGGTCGATGTACACGGCCAGGCAGGCCTGGGGCGGACAATATAACCGCCGCACTTCGCCGGCGGGAGTGATCACCTCGACGGGTAGCAGGTCCGATTCCGAGGGGTTTATGAAGGTCATCAGATCATAGCGCCTCCCCTCGTGGGCCCGGGTCATCTCACGAACCCGGCCGTCGACGGTCATATAGGGCGCCACGCCATCGATCACGTACTGGTTGCCTTCCTTCCGGTATTGCGGGAGATAGGAGATGAACGGTTCCAGGTCCGTGCCGATGTAATGTGAGGCCTTCACTCTCTCATAAGCCTCGTCGATCATCTCTTGAGTGATCCCGATTCGCCTGTCTCGCTCGGTCAGTCTGTACATGGTCCCTCCTGTAGCGAGGATTAGGGAGCATGAACGTCCCGATCAGGCCACCATGCTCCCTAACCCGTCACGCCTGCCGCTGGAGTTCCTGCATTCGCTCTAGCGCCGTCTCCACGGCAACATTCACCGCCTCCCGGACGGCATCTTCGATCAGGTTGCTCAGCTCGGCGCGAACGTCGCCGTCCACCGTCCTGCCGGCGCTCTCCAGCGCCATGACGATATAGTGAGTCAGGATACGGTCCGCGTATTTCGCGCTGTAAAGCGTATGCTCATCCATGGCTTTCCACCTCGTGTTGGAGCTCGGTCAGATGGAAAAACGCGCACTCGACGTGGTACCGGACGACCTCCATGATGTGCAATATGGGACCCGTCTCGCCCCTACCGGCCACGCCCAACAGGAGCACCAGGCGATGGGCGGCGTCGGCCAACCCGGTGGCATGCCTGTATGCATCCTCCAGCCTGTCACACCGAACGTGGTGGGGCACGACGGTACGCCCTTGCAGACAACCCTCCTCAACCACGTCCCACCCCCCTTCTAGCCCTGTACGGGTCTATGGCCTGGATCCGCCTGGGGCGCCCCTCACGATCGAAGGTCCATTCGGGTCCACACGCCATGCAGATGACCTTCTCGGCCCGCCCAGATCCGTAAGCCTCCCACACCTTCTTGTAGCGCTGGTCCCTGCCGCACACCACACACTCTCGAGCCATCTCTGACCTCCTAGAACCACACCCACGGCTTGCGCCGGACGAGCTGGTCGTCGGCGCGGGCGATGTCGATGGCCTCCTCGATGCTGCAGACCGGCGCCAGCTCCTGGATCACACGAGCCAGGTCCTCGAACTCCGGCCCGTCCTCGTCTTCCCAGAGGAAGTAAGCCCGGCCGTCCACCACGGCCCACCATCCTCGTTTGAACGGGAGCGAGACTCCATCGCTGTAGAACGTCCGCTCCAGCCAAGCCATGTCTACCTTCCCTCGGCTTCGGCACATGAGCGCCAAAGCTCGGAAACCGGCGCCCACCGTTGGGCATATCCCGTCCCATCACACACGGGACATGAAAGCTCGTCTATCAGGTTCCTCAAGAGGTGGCCACACGGCAGACGAAACTCAAACCCACCATGGTTTGGCCGCCACCCCTGAGGGACAGGCGCCCCACAGGCGCCGCATTGTGGGGCGTAGATCACGCCCTCCCCATTACAGTTCTTGCACTTGTCCCGCACCAGCACTTCCACGATGCGCTCCTTTCGTACAAGACACATCTCGTTGCTTCATAGCTATCACTATTAGATTCTAGTCATATTATACACGACCTAACGCCATTTGTCAAGATCACAAGCATCTACTGTATGAAATAACAACAACTCAATATGCTTTTAGTCTTGACGCCAGGGCTAAGTTGTGATATAGTTGTGGCGAGAACAGGAAAGGAGGTCGGACGCTATGGGGCTCAGGATAGACGAGCGCCGGGTCAAGATGTTCATGGCAATCAGGGGGATCGAAACGCAGGAGCAACTAGCCAAGCTAGCAGGTCTTCATCCAACAACTCTTGTAAAGATCTTTAAGGGGCGCAATTTTTCATCTGAAACATTGGAGAAGCTTGCTGCCGCACTAGAGTGCAATCCCCTTGATTTGCTGGCTGTAGAAGGATATCCGGACCCTCTTGATCGGGCCCCAGCGTTCGCCACTTGTTGAGGAGATCACCAGGGGCGAATGACTGGGGCCGGCGGCAAAAAGAAAACCGCCGGCCCCAAGAGGGACCAACGGTTCCCGCTCCTCCGCTGCTGGCACCAGCGGAGCTTTCACAGAAGTTCCGATCGATCGACTGTACGTTACCAACCGAAACTATGGGTAGCTCCCCGGGCAGGACTCGAACCTGCAACCAACCGGTTAACAGCCGGCCGCTCTGCCAATTGAGCTACCGAGGATTACCGTCGCAATTATACTGCAACCACCTACCCAGGTCAAATCTTCACCAAGCAGCGAAGGTCCCCTGAGCGAAGCGACCGAGGGAGCCATATCCTCAGGGCCGCAAAAGCTCTACGCCAGATAATCGCGCAGCTTGCGCACGCTCAGAGGCCCCCGCAACTTTCGCAGTGCCTTCGCCTCGATCTGCCGAATGCGCTCCCGGGTGACGCCGAAGGCCTGTCCCACCTCCTCCAGCGTGTGGCTGTTGCCATCCTTCAATCCGAACCGCATCTCCAGCACCCTCCGCTCACGCTCCGGAAGCGCGCTGAGGATATCCGCCAACTGCTCCTTGAGTAAAAGCAACGCGGCCTGATCGACAGGGCCCGGCAGGCTGTCATCCTCGATGAAATCGCCCAACGAAACCTGCTCCTCCGATCCGACCGGCATCTCCAAGGAGATGGGTTCCTGCGATACCTGGGTGATGCTGCGCACCTTGTTGACGGCTTTCTGCAGCCGCCGCTCCACGGCTTCGTCCGCGCGGCGGCCAGCCGCACGCGCTTGCAGGATCTGCTCCTTATCCTCCGCGGAGAGGATGCCCATCTCCAGCACGATCTCCTCCGCGGTGGGCTCTCGCCCCAGCTTCTGCTGGAGCTCCCGCTGCACCCGCACCTGCCGGTTGATGTTCTCGATCATATGCACGGGGATGCGGATCGTGCGCGCCTGATCCGCGATCGCCCGGCTGATCGCCTGGCGGATCCACCAGGTGGCATAGGTGCTGAACTTGTACCCCATCCGATAATCGAACTTCTCCACAGCCCGCAACAGACCGATGTTCCCCTCTTGAATCAGATCCATCAGGGACAACCCCCGCCCAACGTAATGCCGGGCCACGCTGACTACCAGACGCAGATTAGACTGCGCCAGGCGGTCCTGTGCGCGCTGAGCGTCCCAGATATCCATGAGCAAAGCCTCGTGATCCTCAACGGGCGCCCCCTCCATCAGGCGGCGCTTGGCCTCCTTACCTCGCTGGATCCTCTTGGCCAACAGGATCTCCTCTTCGGAGGTAAGCAACGGGTGACGCCCGATCTCCTGCAGATACATACGAACCGGGTCGTTGATCGTCTCCGTGCCCGCCAGATCATCCGAATAGTCGTCGTCCAATTCCATTGAGCCCGCATCTGGTCGCAGAGGGATCTTCTCGGTCATAGCAGCTCCGTCGAGATCATCGTAGGGGGAGAAGAGATCCATCATCCGCCAAGCAAGAAACGACAGATCACGT
>JAJRVX010000208.1:0-2680 GCA_024277095.1 Chloroflexota bacterium | reverse complement strand
CGGGCCGCCCCCGGGCGTCGTCGAGGCCATGGCTGCCGTGGATGTGACCCGCTATCCCGACCGCCATGCCACGTCCCTGCGCCGGGCCATCGCCGCCCGGGAGGGGGTATCGCCGGCCGAGGTGCTGGTGGGCAACGGCGCCGCGCAGCTCATCTGGCTGGTGGCC
The DNA here is from genome assembly GCA_024277095.1 of Chloroflexota bacterium. Classification (GTDB taxonomy): domain Bacteria; phylum Chloroflexota; class Anaerolineae; order DUEN01; family DUEN01; genus DUEN01. The sequence goes on along the minus strand of JAJRVX010000208.1, from coordinate 2,514 downwards.
ATGGCCTATCTACGTCCCGGCGATACGGCTTTCATCATCGGCCCCACCTTTGGGGAATATCGCGTGGCCAGCCGGTTGATGGGGGGGCGGGTTGTGGAGTGGCGGGCGACCGAGGAGGCCGACTTCCACCTGGATCTTCCCGCTTTGGAGGCGGCGTTGGCGAGCCGTCAGCCTCATCTGGTCTGGCTGTGCAATCCCAACAATCCTACCGGCATCTACCTGAGCGCGGGATCGCTCGCCCGGCTGCGTGCGGCCGCCCCCTCCGCCCTGTGGGTGCTGGACGAGGCCTACTGCTCCTTTGTGGCGGAGCCGTGGCCGAGCATCCCCTTGATCGCCGACGGGCGTGTGGTGTTGTTGCGCTCCCTCACCAAGGACTACGCCTTACCCGGCCTGCGGTTGGGCTACGCGCTGGCCGCGCCGCCGGTGATCGACGCGCTGGCCCGGGTGCAGCCGCCGTGGAGCGTCAGCGCGGTGGCCCAGGCGACCGGATTGGCGGCCCTGCACGATCGTGAGCACGTGCTGCACACCGTTGCCTCCCTGCGCGCGGAGGGGGCCACATTGCGAAAGGCGCTGCGTGCGCTGGGGTGGCGGGTCCTGCCGTCGGCCACCCATTTCTTCCTGGTCGAGGTAGGCGATGCGGCGGCCGTCCGGAGCTGGCTGCTGCAGGAGCATCATATCCAGGTGCGGGATTGTCGTTCGTTTGGGCTGCCGCGCTTCATCCGGGTGGCGGCCCGATGCCTGGAGGAGAACGTCCGCTTGGTGGCGGCGATGGAGGCCCTGCGATGCTCGCGAAAACGCTGATGATCCAGGGGGTCGCCTCGTCTGTAGGCAAGAGCCTGCTGGTGACCGGACTGTGTCGTCTGTACGCCCGGCGTGGGCTGCGGGTGGTGCCCTTCAAGGCTCAGAACATGAGCAACAATGCCGGCGTTACCCCCGAGGGGGGCGAGATCGGCCGCGCGCAGGTGAGCCAGGCCGAGGCGTGTGGCATTCCCCCGCATGTGGACATGAACCCCATTCTGCTCAAACCCGAGGCCGACAGCCGCTCCCAGGTGGTGGTGCTGGGCCGTCCCTGGGCTACTCTCCCCGCGGGCTCCTATTATCGCCGGAAGGCGGAGCTGTGGGATGTCGTCGTTGGGGCGCTGGCCCGCCTGCGCGCCCGCGCCGACCTGGTCATCATCGAGGGGGCCGGGAGCCCTGCCGAGCTCAACCTCCGGCGGGGGGACATCGTCAATATGGCCGTGGCCCGGCACGCGCAGAGCCCGGTCCTGCTGGTCGGCGACATCGATAAGGGGGGCATCTTCGCACAGTTATTGGGGACGCTATGGCTGCTGGAGCCGGAGGATCGGGCCCTGGTGAAGGGGCTCATCGTCAACAAGTTCCGGGGTGACCCGGCCCTCTTCGTGGAAGGCGTGCGCATCCTGGAGGAGCGCGGCGGCGTTCCCGTCCTGGGCGTCGTTCCCTGGCTGCCGGATCATGGCATCGCCGAGGAGGACGCGGCGACGTTGGGGGAGGCCCCGCCCTCCTCGGGGGCGGATGTCGGCGGACGAGAGCTGGACATCGCCGTGATCGCCCTGCCCCGCATCGCCAACTTCGATGATTTCGATCCGCTGAGCATGGAGCCAGGCGTGCGCGTGCGCTTCGTGCGCGCGGTGCGTGCGCTAGGGCGGCCGCACGCGATCATCCTGCCCGGCACCAAGCACACGCTGGCCGATCTGGCCTGGCTCCGGCGGACCGGGCTGGCCGAAGCGATCCTGGCGATGGCCCGTCGCGGCGTGGCGATCGTGGGCATCTGCGGCGGATATCAGATGTTGGGGCAATCTATTCGCGATCCCGAAGGGGTGGAGGGCGGTGGGGAGGCGGAGGGCCTGGGGCTGCTGCTGACCCGGGTGGTCTTCCATCGGGAGAAGGCAACCTGGCAGGTGCGTGCCCGGCTGTGCGGAACCCTGCCCTGGCTGGAGTCCGGGGATGAGCTGACCGGCTATGAGATCCACATGGGGCAGGCGGCGACGCCGACGCCCCTCCTGGAGATCCACCGTCCCGATGGGGAGCGGGTGCCTGATGGCGCCGCCACGGCCGACGGCCGGGTGTGGGGTACGCACCTGCACGGCCTGTTCCTGAACGACGCCTTCCGGCGGAGCTGGCTGCGCAGCCTGGGATGGCGGCCGCCGGACGAGGCCCGCTCTGCCGCCGCCCTCCGGATGGCCGCCTATGATCGTTTGGCCGATGCATTGGAGGCAGCGCTGGATATATCGCGCCTGGATGCCATCCTCGAATGGTGAGGCCATGCAGGACGTCGTCTCCTCGGAGCCCATCACCGCCACCGTGACCCTCCCCGGCACCTGCGGCGAGTGGGTGCAGGGGACCCTGGAGGGCGTTCCCTGTCTGGTCTCCTGTCCCATCGACTGGTACGCCCGCGTGACGGTGACGCTGGATGCCCCGCCGGGGGTGTGGCGTGTGCCCTCCCGCGCTCCCAAGGCTGCCGCCGCGCTGCAACTGGCCCTGGCGGCGCGATGT
>JAJRVX010000207.1:0-13632 GCA_024277095.1 Chloroflexota bacterium | reverse complement strand
GCTCCGGCATGCATACCCATCAGAGCCTGACCCACAAGGATACGGGCGAGAACGCCTTCGCAGACCCCAACGATGAGTACGGGCTGTCCATCATCGCCAAGCAGTTCATCGCGGGCCAGCTGGCGCATGCCCGCGGGATGGCCGCCGTGATCGCGCCGCTGGTCAACTCCTACAAACGGCTGGTCCCCGGCTACGAGGCGCCGGTGTATATCTCGTGGGCGCGCATTAACCGCTCCGCGCTGATCCGGATCCCGCGCACCAATCCGGGTCGCCTGGAGGCCACGCGCATCGAGCTGCGCTGTCCGGATCCTTCGACGAATCCCTATCTGGCCTTCGCGGTGATGCTGGCCGCCGGTTTGGATGGCATCCGGAAGGGAATGGAGCCTCCTCCGCCCGCGGAGGAGAACCTGTACGAGATCGACAGCACTCGAAGCCGGCTGCAGATGATGCCCGGCTCCCTGGAGGAGGCCCTGGCCGAGTTGGAGAAGGATGAGGTCATCCAGGCCGCGCTGGGCCATCACATCTTCGAGCGGTTCATGGAGGCCAAGCGGATCGAGTGGGAGGAATATCGGGTCTCCGTCAGCCAGTGGGAGTTGGAGCGCTATTTGCCCATTTACTAGGAGCGTGTCTGAGAAAAGCCGTTGCTTCTGCTATGGGGAGGCCCGGAGGGGCGAGGTCCCTCCGGAAAAAGCCCTTCCCCCGCCTTCGACCTGCCCGGCCTCGGCCCAGATCCCTGCGGAAAGAGCCGAGAAAGGCAGGTGCAGGTCGGAAAAGTGGGATTTCCATGCCTTCCCCTATGGAGCATGCCGTTGCGGGATGCCCCCGGGTGCCTCGCCGTGCACAAGGAAAGGCGGCGGGCTTCCTGAAGGAAGCTCGTCGCCTTTTGCGCCCGGCCTGGTCCCTCCCGGTAGGATCGGATCAGGCCCGGGCATGGAAGCTGCCGCAGGCTGAGCGTCGCTGCTCAGCCCGCGGCAGGCCGATCCAGATCTCGCGGGTTAGATGTCGAAGTAGAGGTAGAACTCGTACGGGTGCGGCCGGAGTCGGATCGGGTCCACCTCGCGCTCCCGCTTGTACGTCAGCCAGGTCTCGATGACATCCGGCGTGAAGACGTCGCCTTTGAGCAGGAACTCGTAGTCTTGCTCCAGCGCGTCCAGCACCTCGGCCAGGGAGCCGGGGGTGGACTCCACCCGCGCCGCTTCCTCCGGCGGCAGATCGTACAGGTCCTTGTCGATGGGCTCACCGGGATCGATCTGGTTCTGGATGCCGTCCAATCCCGCCATCAGCATGGCCGCGAAGGCCAGGTATCCGTTGCACGAGGGGTCCGGGAAGCGGAGCTCCACTCGCTTGGCCTTCGGGCTGGGCGAGTACATGGGGATACGCACCGCCGCCGAGCGGTTGCGCTGCGAGTAGACCAGGTTGATCGGAGCTTCGAAGCCGGGCACCAGGCGGTGATAGGAGTTCACCGTCGGCGCGCAGAATGCCAGCAGCGATGGCGCGTGCTTCAGCAGGCCGCCGATGTAGTATCGGGCCATGTCGCTCAGCCCGGCGTAGCCGCTCTCGTCGTAGAAGAGGTTGGTATCGCCCTTCCAGAGGCTCTGGTGCGTGTGCATCCCCGAGCCGTTGTCCCCGAACAGCGGCTTGGGCATAAAGGTCGCCGTCTTGCCGTACTTGCGGGCGACGTTCTTGACGATGTACTTGTACTTCATCAGGTTGTCCGCCATCTGCACCAGCTCGGCGAAGCGCATATCGATCTCGCACTGCCCGCCGGTGGCGACCTCATGATGGTGCGCCTCGGTCTCCACGCCCGCTTCGAGCATGGTCAGCACGATCTCGCTGCGGATGTCCTGCAGGGTGTCGCTGGGCGGCACGGGGAAGTAACCCTCTTTCGTGCGCGGCTTGTACCCCAGGTTGGGGTTCTCCTCCCGGCCGGTGTTCCAGCTCCCCTCCACCGAGTCGATGTAGTAATAGCCGTAGTTGGTGTCCTGAGCGTAGCGGATATCATCGAAGATGAAGAACTCGGCCTCCGGTCCCCAGTAGCTCACGTCCGCGATGCCGGTGCTCTTGAGGTAGGCCTCCGCCTTCTGAGCGATGTATCGCGGGTCGCGAGTGTAGTTCTCGCGCGTGATGGGATCGCGCACGTTGCAGATGAGCACCAGCGTGGACGCGGCCCGGAATGGATCGAAGAAGGCGGTCGTCGGGTCCGGGATGAGCAGCATGTCGCTCTCCTGGATCTGCTGGAAGCCGCGAATGGACGACCCATCGAAGCCCAGCCCCTCGCTGAAAGCGTCCTCATCCAGTGCGCCCGCCGGTATCGAGAAGTGTTGCCAGATCCCCGGCATGTCGGTAAACCGGAGGTCCACTATCTGCACGTCGTGTTCCTTGATTACGGCTAAGACATCCTCTGGTGTGCTGCACTGAAGCGGCATGTGTACGACTCCTTTCGCTTCTGGATAGGATTAGGCTTCATAGCAAAGCCTCGCCAGGATAACTATAAGACAACCAGGCCGCGCCGACCACCTTCAAAGTGGCCAAATAGGGCGCCTCCCGTTTGTACAACCTGCATAAACCCCTCATCGCAATAAGAACGCGTTCAGATCACGGACGTATGCGGTGTGGCGGACCAGATCGGCGTGGAGCCGCTCCACGTCCCCCCCATATCCCAGCCGGCGGGCCAGGAACGCGAACTCCTCGCTATCCGTGGGGGGGACGGTCAGATCCTTGGCGTTTCCCCGCACCATCCGCAGCGCGTTGATCAGCCGTCTCAGGAAGATGTGGGCCGCCCGAAGCCGCCGGAACTCCTCGGCTGAGAGGATGCCCGCCTCCGCCAGCGCCTCCATGGCCTCTCGCGTGTTGGTTCGGCGCAGCGTGGGGTCCTGGTGCCCGTGGGTGATCTGCAGCCCCTGGACCAGGTATTCCAGGTCCACCAGGCCGCCCGGGCTGAACTTCGCGTTGAAGGTTCCCCCCGTGACGAGGTGCCGGATCTGCCTCTCGCGCATGGCGCGCATAGCCTTGACGTCGAACGGCTCGCCGCTGTAGACGAATTGGTCTCGCAGCGCCTCGATGTGTTTGCCCAGCTCCGGATCCCCGGCGATCGGCCGTAGCTTCACCAGCGCCTGGCGTTCGTATGCCCACGCGGGGCCGCCCGGTCCGAAGTAGCGCCGAAAGGCCTCCAGCGAGACGGCCATGCTGCCCATGCGGCCGTAGGGGCGCAGTTGCAGATCGATCTCGAAGATCCCCTCTCGTCGTGCCCGGATCGTCTGCAGGAACGCGTGTACCAGTCGCTCGTAATACTCCGCTGTGGTGATGACGCGAGGCCCCGTGGTCTCGCCGTTACCGGCGAAGATGACCATCAGCTCGATGTCGGAGGCGTAGCCCAGCTCTCGCCCGCCGCACTTGCCCAGCGCGCAGACGCTCAACGGGGCGGGCGTCCCGTCCTCCAGGAGGGGATCCCCGTACTGGGCCCGCAGCTCCTCGTCGCACAGGTGGTAGGCCGCCTCCACGATCACCTCGGCCAGCTCCGTCAGCTCACCGGAGAACTGCCCGAACTCGGTGATGTAGCCCAGGATATGCCGCATGTCGATGCGGAACATCTCCCGGTCCTTGAAGGTGTTGAGCACCTCCCGGCGGGCCTCGTAGTCCGGGGCCTCCCGGAGCGCGTCCGCCAGCTCTCGGCGCCACTGTTCCTTGGTCTTCGCCTGTGCCAGTGCATCGACGTCCCGAACGACCGGGAAGAGGTTATCGTGCTGCATGCGGAGGAAGTCCTCCCACAGGAAGTCGCTGACGCCCAGCAACCTGGCCAGCGCCTCCAACACCTCCGGCCTCTCCAGGGTAGTCAGCTCGTCGGGCCAGTCCGGCCGCATGAAGAGCTGCCCCACGAAGTTCCGGAAGTGGAGCAGGGCGGATTCCGGGTTGGGTGAGCGCGGCAACAGGTGCGTGAAGTGCTTGACCAGCACGGCCGCGGCGCGCAGCCGGCGTTGTCTGTCCGGATCGGTGATCTTCTGCCCTCGGGCATCGGTGACGTACAGCGTGTCACGCACGCGGTTCCCCACCGAGTCGATGGTGACCCGGGCGATGTAGATGCCGATGAGGGCCAGCGCGTTGGTGAACTCGTAAAGGAAGCCGATGGTGTCCGGAGCGTCGATGCGGAGGACGGTATAGCGCTCGGAGGCCTCGTTGTCGATCTCGATATCGACCGGGTACAGCGGCGCCGTGGCGCTGGGGATCTTTCGCAGCGCGTCGGCGACCCGCTTCGCCAGCTCGCCCTGGGCCTCCCGCTGTTCCCCGGCGTCCAGCCGCCGCAGGAGAGCCTCCAGATCCTCCGCGTATCGCGCCCAGGTCTCCGGGGAGACCTCCCCGTGTACGGGGTGCACGGTGAACACGTCCACGATCTTGCGCCGGGTCTCCGCGGATGGCCCTCCCGTGGACAGGCGTGGCCGGGGCCGCGCCCGGCGAGATGAGGGCGTCGAGCTCGGCCGTGGATCGGCGGAAGGCTCCGAGAGCGGCTCGTATGTGAAGACCTGCCCGTCCAGGATGTTGAACCCGTACACGAACAACAGCCCGCAGATCAGGGAGAGCTCGCCCAGGTAGTCGTATGCCACGATGGTGACGCGCCATTGCCCGTCCTCGCGAGGCTCCGCCTCCACCTCGACCAGGTTGTCCTGGCCGAGCCGGTCCGCCAGCGCGATGTGATGCTCGATCTCGCGATCGCTGAAGGTGGCGATGTACGAGGGGCCCATCCGGGCCAGGTGTCGTGAGCCATGGTCGGAGGCAGGCCGGGGATTTGTATTCATCGCTCGCACGCTTTCCCTTCCCTCTAGATATCGCTGGTAGACGGCCCGGATCGCTGCACTGTGCTGCTGGTATCGGGCGACGAGCTGCGCGCCGGCTTCGGCCCCCTGGAATCCCAGCCGGCGGGCCAGATGGGCCAGCCCCTCCGCGTCGTCCGGGAGCGCATGGGTCTGCTGGTAGTGCATCAGTTGCAGATGGTGCTCGATGGTGCGCAGGAAGATGTAGCCCTCCAGCAGAACGTCGTATTCGTCCTCGGGGAGGAACCCGGAAGCGCGTAGCCTGGACAGGGCGTCCAGCGTGTTGTGGCTACGGAGATCGGGGCGGCGCGCGCCATATCGCAGCTGGAGGTATTGGGTCACGAACTCGACATCACGGATCGAGCCCTGGCCGAGCTTGACCTCGCCCCACTCCCGCCCACGCTGACGCAGTTGGGACTCGATTCGCTCCTTCATGGCCCGCATGTCCGCGCGCGCCGCCTCGCCCGTGATGTCGTAGATCAGCGGCGTCGCTCGATGCAGGAACTCCTCGCCGACGTCCTCATCCCCGGCGATGACGCGCGCTTTGAGCAGCGCCTGCTTCTCCCACAGCCGGGCGTGTTGGTGCAGGTAGGCGATATACCCGTCGATGGAGGAGACCAGTGCCCCAGAGCGGCCCCACGGGCGCAGCCGCATGTCGACGCGGTACAGGAACCCCTCGGACGTGATCCGGGACAGCGCCTCGATCAGCCGCTGCCCCAGCCGCCGATAGGCCATGGGGCCCGAGCGCGCCAGGAACAGCAGGTCGATGTCGGAGCTGTAGTTCAGCTCCTGGCCGCCCAGCTTGCCCAGCGCCAGGACGGCGAACCCCTCCGTTGGGGTGTCAGTCTGCTCCGCGGCGATGGCCAGGCAGGCCCGAACCAGGCTGTCGGCCAGGCCGGAGAGCTGATCGGTGACCGTGGCCAGGTCCAGCAGGCCAAGGAGATCGCAGGTGCCGATGCGCAGGAGCTCCCAGCGCTGAAAGCGCCTCAGCGCGTCCAGCCGGGCGTCGATCTCGGCGAAGGGGGCGATGGCCTCCAAGGCCTCCGCGTAGAGTCCTTTGACGTCCTTGGGCTGGGCCAGCCGCTTGTAGGCGATGAGCCGCTCGAAGTACTCAGGGGTGCGCAGAAGGATCTCCGTGAGGAACTGGCTTCCGGCGAAGAGGGTGGCGAGCACCTCGATGGCCCGGGGGTTGTCGGCGAGGTAGCGGAGCAACGCCTGGCGATCCGGAGCGCTTTGGACGAAGCGCTCCAGGTTCACCAGCACCCGGTCGGGGCTGGCGACGCCTTGCAGGGCCGTCAGCAGGGTGGGGAGGCATCCCAGGAACGCCTCTCGTCCCTCCGCCCGGCTGGCGAGCCTGCGCAGACAGCGGGCGGCCGCCTGCCAGTCGACGAAGCCGACAGGCGCCAACATGTCGCGTATCACATCACCATCGAGCGATTCGCGTGAACTCAGATCATGACCGAGCGCGAATCCCGCAAAAAGCATAGCGATTGGGATTATAGGTGAAAACGCCGGACGCGTCCAATGCCGGATGTGTCGCAACTGTTCACCGTTGGGATGAAGGAACCCGGGGGCTTGCCACAGTGACTTTGACCGGTTGTCCTGAACCCCCTCCACCCCCTGGCCCCCGCCTCCCCCGAACCGGGGGAGGCGGGGGAAGATGTATATGGGTTTGGGTGCGTGAGCGGCGGCTCCGCCGCCGCTCACGCACCCAAACCCACCTCTTGGCCCCCCTTCCCCGGGAAGGGGGGCTTCGGGGGGATGGGGACCGAAGCGAACGCCGGCGGCGCGCCAAGGAACCACTTCAGGGCGAGCTAACACGGTGAACCGTACCGGCTGCCGAGCCCTGATGATCCAAGAAGTCCATCGGAGTCCATTGGAGTCGCTAATCTGTTTTCAGAGCAGGAGGGTTGGATGCGCCGCACGGGAACAGGCCTGGAGGATGGGGGGGCGCCGAAAGGGATCTACGGGACGGGATGCCCGATCGGGGAGCGATCGGAGTCGCCGGTGTTGCAGATTTGTTGCAATCTTGCGAGAACCCATTGACATGTTTCAGGATGGGCGCGACAATGTTTTCAGAGTGGATGCGCGTTCCAAAGCAAGATGGTCAAACCGTTCTCGTGACCTCTGCGGCCCTGCGATCCTCCACCTGTTTGGCCATCTCCACTGTCCTCGACAAGGTAAGGGGTTTCCTCGTGCGTGTGACGCTGCGTGATATCGCCCGTCAGGCATGCGTTTCGACCTCCACCGTCTCTCGGGTGCTGAACGGATATCCCTATGTGAGCGAGGCCACGCGCGCGGCGGTATGGCAGGCTGCCCAGGACCTCGGATACCCTCTGAATGCCCTGCGCCGTCCCCGCCAGGCGGCTCGCATGGTGCTGATGCTGGCGTACTACACAACGGCCTCATACGACAAGCCGGATATGTATTCCGTCGGCGGTTATCTGGAGCGCATGGTCTCCTCCGGTGCGCAATCGATCTTTGAGTGTCACGGCGTTGCGACTCGGATCCAGCGCACGAATATGCGGGCGGAGGAGGCGCGCCAGTACGCGGAGGATCCGGCGGTGACCGGGCTCATCCTGATGGGTGGGGTCGTCGATCGTGATTTCGTGCGAAGCCTCCAGGTGTTGGGGGTCCCCTTCGTGATCGCGGGGGCTCACGTTTTGCCGCTGCGCGTCAACTGCGTTATGGCGGATGTCTTCCACGGCATGGAGCAGGTTGTGGCCCATCTGATCGAGAGGGGGCGCCAGCGCATCGGCCTCGTGAACGGCCCGCCCACGACGACGACCAGCGAGGAGAAGTACAAAGGATTTCGCCTGACCCTCTGCGAGCATCATCTGCCCTTCTCCCCGGAGCAGGTCATCTCGGCCGACTTCACGCCGGAATCCGGCTATGAGCAGACTCAGCGGTTGCTCGATCAGGTCCAGGACCTGGATGCCATCGCCTATGCTCATGACGCCATGGCCTTGGGGGGGCTGCGGGCGATTCGCGAGCGCGGCTATCGGGTGCCCGACGATATCGCCATCACGGGATTCCACAATGAGGAGATCTCTCGTTTCACGGATCCTCCGCTGACGTCCGTCCACTTCGATGCACGCCTGCTGGGCGTCATCGCGGCTCGCCGGTTGTGCATGATGATCGAGGAACCGGACGGTGAACAGTGGCATGTCTTGTTGCCCACGTCCCTGGTCGTCAGGGGGTCTACGGGGAGTCATCCCTCGCCTGCGGGGTAGGCTCGCGCGACGGTGATCCCGTACCCCCTTCTTTTCCATGAGTTGTTGATTTCAGGAGGAGACGCCATGGTTAGCAAGAATCGGACGAGGCAGGGTTTGACCCGGCGCGAGTTCATGCGCCTGATCGCCTTGACCGGGGCGGGAGCATGGGTGGCCGCCTGTGCGCCCGCGGCGCCGCAGGCGCCGGCTGAGGGAAAGGCCCCGGCGGCGGAGGAGGGCGGCGAAGCTGAGCGCCAGCCGGTGACGCTCCGCTTCTGGCACCACTGGGGTGGCAATCGCGTCCCCCTGATGGAGGAGCAGATCAATCGCTTCATGGAGAAGTACCCATGGATCACGGTGGAGGTGACGTTGCAGCCGTGGGATCAGCGGCTGGAGAAGATCCTCACCGCCGTGGCTGCCGGCGATCCGCCTGATGTGACCATGTTGGGCCGGCAGGATATGCCCGCCTTCGTGGAGCAAAACGCGCTCTTGCCTCTGGACGCGTGGATGGAGCGGGATGGCGTCACCGGAGACCTGTTCTATGACGCGGAGTTCCGGGGCTGCCAGTACAAGGGCAAGACGTGGATCCTGCCGCTGCCGACCGGCGGCGCGCTCGATATCCTCTGGCGCAACAAGCGCTGGTTCCGGGAGGCGGGCCTGGATCCTGAAAAGCCCCCCGAGACCTGGGAGGAGCTGGAGGAGATCGGCCGCAAGCTTACCGTGATCGAGGATGGTACGCTCAAGAAGGTGGGCATCAATGTCCTCAGCGTGGCTGGGGCGGGGCCTTTCCTGGTCTGGCTGTACAATAACGGCGGTACCTGGATCAGCGAGGACCTCCGGAAGATCCAGTTCAACAGCCCACAAGGGTTGGAAGCTTTAACCTGGATGGTAAACTACACCAACGAGATCAACGGGGGCGCGGAGGAGGTGGCCGCGTTCTATAGCCAGACGGGCGAGTGGGAGAACGGCCCCTTCTACAATGACTATGAGGCCATGCAGATCAACGGGTCGTGGGAGTTCTTCAAGATCAAGGAATATGCACCGGATCTGATCCCGGACCTTGGCGTAAGCGTTGTCCCGCATGGGCCCAATGGTGAGTCTCACGGCGTCGCTTATGGCGGCTGGGGGTATGTCATTCCCCGTGGCGTGGAGCATGAGGAGGAAGCCTGGCTCCTGGTGAAGTGGCTGACCGTGGAGAAGGATGGTGCCTGCTGGTTCCTGCAGCAACAGAAGCGGCCGTCCCCGCTCAAGTACTGCAATGAGGACCCGGCCTCCGGCGAAGGCAACCCGCTCTGGAACGACATCCTGGATGTCATGAGCAAGGATGTATGGATCCCCATCAGCCCTGTTCAGCCGCAGATCGCGCAGATCATCAACCAGATGACCGAGGAAGCTACCTATGGTCAGAAGACCCCCACGGAGGCCCTCCAATGGGGTGCGGATGAGGCGCAGCGCGTCCTGGATGAGTATTGGGCTGAGCGCTCATAGGGCGACGCGTGCGTTACCCCCATGGGATGGCCAGGCGTGCAGGGCACCCTGTGATGGATGATCCGCATTCGTATGGGCGCACCTGAGCCCTCAGGTGCGCCCGCCTGCGTCCTGTAAGGAGCAAATGATGTCGGTGATCACGGCGATGCGAACGAGGGGGCAGAAGCGGCAGGGAACACCCACCTTACGGCGCAAGGAAGCTGTCCTGGGATTCCTCTTCATCTCGCCATGGCTGCTGGGATTTCTCATGTTCGTCCTCGGGCCTTTCGTCGCCTCCCTTTACCTCAGTTTCACCACATATTCCATCCTGCAGCCTGGTAAGTGGGTGGGGATCGATAACTATGCCAGGGCGTTCACCCGGGAGCCGCTGTTCTGGAAGTCGCTGGGCAACACCGCTTACTACGTCATTGGGGCCGTGCCCTTGCGCATCGTGTTGGGCTTCATCCTGGCTCTGCTCTTGAACGTGCAGGTCCGCGGGCTGACTATGTGGCGCACGTTGTTTTATGTGCCTTCCATCACGCCGCTGGTGGCCACGACCGTGCTATGGCTCTACCTGCTGAACCCCAAGTTCGGCCTCATCAACTACGCGCTGAGCACGGTGGGCATCGATCCGATCCCCTGGCTGACCAGCCCGAAATGGTCAAAGCCGGCGCTGATCCTCATGAGCGTGTGGTGGGTTGGGGGGAACATGGTCATCTTCCTGGCCGGCCTGCAGGGCATCCCGCAGCAACTCTACGAGGCGGCGGAGCTAGACGGCGCCAATGCATGGCAGCGTCTGGTCAAGATCACCATCCCGATGATGACGCCCACGATCTATTTCAACCTGATCATCAACATCATCAACACCTTCCAGGTGTTCGTCCAGGCGTTCATCATGACGGATGGAGGCCCTCTCAACTCGACCCGTTTCTACATGCTCTATCTTTACGATAACGCCTTCCGCTTCTTTAAGATGGGGTATGCGTCCGCCCTGGCGTGGATCCTCTTCCTGATCATCCTTGTGTTGACCATCCTTTTGGTGAAGACCTCGGATCGGTGGGTGTTCTACGGGGGGTGAGCAGGACGCTCGGCGGATTGGGGGGATCGGCTGTGGATTCTCATGAGCGTGCGAGGTGGATCGCAAGGGGGAAATGATGACGGTGGTGACCTGGAAGCGGTCGGGACGAAGCATGGGAAAGCTGTGGCGGCGGCGGATCGGCCTGGCGTTCACATATCTCGTCCTGGCAACGTTGAGCCTCGTCTTCCTGATCCCGTTGTTGTGGCTCTTCGTCTCTTCGTTGATGCCACTCTCTCAGATCGGCAAGTGGCCGCCGGAGTGGATCCCAAATCCCGTACAGTGGGAGAACTATACCAAGGCCCTGAAGTTCTGGCATTTTGGGCGCAGTTTCAAAAACACGGCCATCATCACGTTTTTCTCCATGGTCGGTGAGTTACTCTCCTGCACATTGGTTGCTTATGGATTCGCACGGCTGCGTTTCCCGGGGCGGGAGCCCCTCTTCGTCCTCTTGCTGAGCACGATGATGCTACCGTTCGCCGTGCGTATGGTGCCCATGTACATCGGCTTCAGCAAGCTGGGGTGGATCAACACGTTCCTGCCGCTCATCGTCCCCGCCTTCTTTGGCAACCCCTTCTATGTCTTCCTGTTGCGTCAGTTCTTCCTCACTATCCCGGAGGAGCTGGTGGACGCGGCGCGTATCGATGGCGCCTCTGAGCTGGACATCTGGGCTCGCATCATGTTGCCGTTGTCCGGCCCTGCCATCATCGTGGTCTCCATTTTCTCCTTCCAGGCGGCCTGGAACGACTTCATCGGGCCCCTGCTCTACCTGAACGATGAGCGGCTACACACCCTGGCGTTGGGGCTGTACACCTTCACCGCCATGCCAGGCCAGGGGTCGCTTTACAACCAGCTCATGGCGGCCTCGGTGCTCATGGTGCTTCCCATGCTCATCGTGTTCGCCATCTTCCAGCGATACTTCGTCCAGGGCGTGACCCTCTCGGGTTTGAAGGGGTAGGCGCCCTCGCCGCCGTCCGGATCATTGACATTATGCGCTACTGAAGGAGATGGATCCCCATGTCAGCAGATAGCCATCAAATGAACGACCCGCTATGCATCAGCGGCGTCATTCCCGATCTGGCCGTGCGGGCGGACCTCCTGCCGGTCCGCTCCGAGGGCGGCATCGGCGCGCTCATGCCCTGGGCGGGCCGGTTGTGGTTCATCACCTATGTCTCCCACAAGGCGGACACCGGCGCCGGCACCGGGCTGTTCGAGATCGATGATCAGTTCCGTATCCGCAAGCGCCCGGAGAGCGTGGTCGGCACCTACGCCAACCGCATGATCCATCCCCAATCGAACCAGCTCATCATCGGCCCCCACGTGATCGATGTCCAGGGCCGGGTCCGCACGATCCAGGAGCTTGTCAACGTCCGCCTGACGGCCGCCATGGAGCACCTGGAGGATCCCGAGAACAAGGTCTACTTCCTGGGCATGGAGGGGGAATTCATCGAGGTGGACCTGCGCACGTTGCTTGCCCGGCAGCTCTTCGACCTGGTGGAGGAGCTGGATATTCCCCGAGGCACGTGGCCTCACTTTAAAGGCGGTCACACGGGGCAGGGACGCGTCGTGGTGGCTAATAATCACTTCGACGAGGACGACTGGGCGAGCGGGAAGTCGGCAGGCCGGTTGGCGGAGTGGGACGGAAACCGCTGGAGGGTCCTGGAGCGGAAGCCGTTCAACGAGGTCACCGGGCGTCGCAACTGGGGGCAGGTGGTCTTCGCCACCGGATGGGATCGGGCCTCCGCCGTCTTGAAGGTCCTCATCGATGGGGAGTGGCAGACCTATCGCCTGCCCAAGGCCAGCCATACCTGGGAGCACGGCTGGCAGACGGAGTGGCCGCGCATCCGGGAGGTGGAGAGCGAGCGCTATCTGATGGACTGCAACGGGATGTTCTACGAGCTGTCGCCGGTGCCTTTCGGTGGCAGGATCTGGGGCGTCCGGCCCATCGCTACCCACCTGCGCATCATCCCCGACTTCTGCTCCTGGCGCGGGCTTCTGGTCCTGGCGGGCAACCAGGTGACGCCCATCTTCGACGCGAACCTGCTGGCCGGCGAGCCCCAGGCCAACCTCTGGTTCGGCAAGACGGACGACCTGTGGCGGTTCGGCAAGCCCAAAGGGTGGGGCGGCCCCTGGTGGGAGGCGAGCATTACGGCCGGCGTCCCCTCCGATCCGTTCCTCATGACCGGCTTCGAGCACAAGGTGCTGCACCTGACGCATCGGGCGGATCGCCCGGTCACGTTCACGGTCGAGGTGGATTTCCTGGGCAACCAGACCTGGGCGACCTACGATGTGTTCCGGGTCCCCGCGGGTGGATACGTGCACCACGAGTTCCCGGCCGGGTTCAGCGCGCATTGGGTGCGCGTGACCGCAGATACGGACTGCGCGGCCACGGCGTATTTCACGTACACATAGCCGGAAAGGGAGAGCATCCTCATGTCCCGTGAGCTGACCTCACGCGAGCGGTTGTTGCTGGCATTGCAGCGCAAGGAACCTGATCGGGTCCCCATCTGGATGCTCTTCCCCAGGGAACGGCTGTCCTACTACGCCGACGTGTATCATGAGCCCTCCTATGCCCCGGTGATCCCCTATGTGCTCAAGTATACGGACTTCTTTGATCGGCGCGGGTTCCAGCGGCCGCCGTTCCTGACCGCCGCCGCGGAGGAGCGCCAGGAGGTCGTCGAGGACGGGGAGTATACCATCACTCGCCGGATCATCGACACGCCGCTGGGGCCGCTCGTCGCGGAGGTGCGACGACATCGGGACGGGCATATCGCGCCGGGTGATAGCTTCGCCTTCTTCCGGGAGATCGAGGACCTGGAGAAGGCGTTGTCCATTCCCTACGAGCCCTTCTCACCGCCGTTAGATGAGTTCTGGGATGCGGCGGCGCGGCTGGGTGATGCCGGATTGATGATGGCGGATCTTGGCACGGCCGTCTCTATCCTGTATCATGCCACCGACACACAACAATTCGCCGTCTGGACGCTCACGGAGGCGGACGCGCTGGAGCACTTCGTGTGCGTCATGCATCAGCGATTGGAAAGGATGGTTCATGGGCTCCTGGAGCAGGGGGTGG
>JAJRVX010000206.1:0-14242 GCA_024277095.1 Chloroflexota bacterium | reverse complement strand
GGATATAGCAGTCACGCACGTAGGAGGTGTACGCCCAGACCTCGTCCACCTGGGTGCTCATGACCTCGACCCATTCCCTGGGCAGGCTGCCGAACTCCCAGGGCTGCATGATGACCCAGTGTCCCTCCTCCGGTGGGGTGAGTTTCGGCGGCCATTGATGGCGCACGTGGACATCGGCCGACCGAGAGAGGGGAGCGTTCACCCGCTCCGCCAGCTTGTGGAAGCGTGGGTCCGCCTCCGGGCCGAACTGATCCGGCTCATACGGGATGATGGACAGCTCACACCCGGCATCGATCAGCCGCAGACATAGCTCCCGGTTGACCAACGCCAGGGAGTGATGGACGAATTGAGAGCCTTCCCAGCGTACCGCCAACGGCCGATCCCCCTCGTGTACCTCGGCCTTTCGGCCTCGTGTGGCCAGGTCCTCCTGGATCTCCCGCAACCGCTCCGCAGCGATGGCAGCGACCTTCTCCCACCGCCAGTGCTGCACCATGTCCTCGCGAGCCCGCTGGCCGATTCGTGCCATATCCTCGGGGTGCGAGGCCACGCGACGCATGAGCCGGGCCAGGTGATCCGCCGACGGCTCCGCCCATCTCTGCCCCCGATAGAAGGGGATCTCCGCCCGCTCGTCGATCTCTACCAGCCCTTCGATGTCGATCAGCAGGCTGTTCTCGTCGTTCATGAACTCCAGGTTCCCACTCCAGCGGGTGGCGATGACCGGCAGCCCGCAGGCCATCGCCTGCATGTGCGGCCGCCCCCACCCCTCGCCCCGGGAGGGCGCCACGTAAGCCGTGGCGGCCGCAAACAGCCGCGGCATGTCCTCCTCCGGCACCTGCTCGCCCAGGACGATGATGGGGGCCACCTGGTCCCGTCGCAGGCCCAACTCCTCTGCCAGGAAGCGATCGATGCGGCGCTCGGTCTCCTCTCGGGCATCAGCATCAACCGCGTTGACGGGATAGGTGCGCAGCACCAGGCTGACGTCATCGTCCGGATCGAACGCCTGAGCCCACGCCCGCAGCAACACGTCCCATCCTTTCCGGTAGATCCACTCGAAGATGGACAGGAACACCGTGCCCCGAGCGCCGGGGATCGGCAGAGGCTCGTATCCGGGGCGGAACCGATCCGTGTCGATCCCACCGGGCACCTTGAACAGCTTCGCCGTCACGCCGGCATCCCGGAAGGTCTGCAGGTTGAAGTCAGTGGGCACCCAGATCTCGTCCATCTGGTTGCACTTGGCCACCCACTCGGCCGGCAGCCCATCCGTCTCGAACATCACCCGGCCGATGTGGTAGGCGGCCTGAGGGATGCGCTCGAAGACATAGGCCGGGAAGTGCACGACGCTGATGCAGCCGGGGCTCGCCTCCCGCCCCAGGGCCCCATCGAGCAGATCGCGGATCTGGGGATCGAGCTGCTCACGGAACCTGGACGAGTGACGGCCCAACTCCCGGGCGGCGATGGCCACCCCCTGCGCTTGCAGATGCACGATGAAGTTCCGGGCCTCATCGGCATAGCCGCTGGGATCGAAGACGGGCGCGATCCACAGGACGGGGGCAGGTGCACCCTCAGACGATGCACCCTCGGCCTGGCGCACGGCAACCTCCTCACGGGAGGCCTCCACCCCGGCCTCCGACGCCTCTCCATCGCCCACATGCGCCTGCGCCTCCGGCATCTCCAGGGCTTCCTCTCGGCCGGTCAGATGGGCAACCCGCCGGATCACCCAATCCGCCGTGCGGTCGGATGTCCATTTGGTCTGAATATCCCGCCGGGCGCGCATCCCCTTCGCCCGAGCCTCATCCCGATGCTCGTACACGTGCCGCATGAGGGCCGCCGTGTGCTCCACGGACGGCTCGGCCCAGCGCTGGTCCGATGTGTAGAACTGATCCTCAGCCGTCTGCTCAGGATCCACAGGCACCAACCCCTCGATGTCGATCAGGTAGCTGTTGTCGTCGTTCATGAAGTCCAGGTGAGCGCTCCAGCGGGTGGCGATGACCGGCAGGCCCATCGCCATGGCCTCCATGAAGGGGATGCCCCAACCCTCGCCGCGACTCGGCAGCACGAACGCGTCGGCCGCCTTGTAGAGGGCCGGCATGTCGGCCTCGGGGATGAAGTCCTCCAGGAGCCGGATGGGGGGCACGTGCTCCGGATCGTAGCCCAGCTCCCGGATATATCGATCAATTCGCTCCCGGATGGGCGGGAACTCCTCACGCCCGGGGTATGTCCGCAAGACGAGGCAGACGTCATCCTCCGGCGTAAAGGCGGAGAGATAGGCTTTCAACAGCACATCCCACCCCTTGCGTTTGCTCCACTGGAAGACGGAGAGAAACGTAAAGCCCCTCCGCCCCGGGATCTCCCTGGGCCGCACCTGCTCGGGATCATACCGCCGGATATCGATCCCAAACGGGATCACCTGGATGCGCTCCGGGTCCACGCCCGCTCGGGCGAACGTATCCCGATTGAAGGTGCTGGGAACCCAGACCTCATCCATGCCATTGCATGCGTCCGCCCATCCGGCAGGCAGTCGATCCGTCTCAAACATGGTGATGCCCACGTATGCTTTGAAGCCGGGATTTCGCTGACGCACGGCGGCGAAGAGGTCGGTGCCGTTCCAAAGGACCGGCGGATGGAGACAGATGTAAACCCCCTCGTCTTCCACCTTCTGGGCCAGGAGCCGCGTCCAGGTGTACGCGACATCCGGATCGGCCTTCAGCTGTTCCACGAATCGTCGATCCACCCCCAAGGGCTCGACCGCCACCATGGCCCCGCGTCGATCCAGGGCGAGGAGCGTCTCGCGCGAGAGGCGGGAGTAGCCGCTGAAATGAAAGATGATGGCTCCCCACTTAATGGCAGGCCTGTAGGATCGAGAGATGTGGAAGATCCTACGCGAGCGCGTCTCACGGCTGCTATCCCCCTGGGAGAGGGTTCGCTCGTAAGCCTCCAACGTCAAAGCCGCCGTTCGCTCCCAGGTAAATCGTTCCCGCACCTGGCGGCTTAAGGTCTCCCAGCGCTCCCGGTCCGCCGCGTGCGACTCGTACGCCTGCAACACGGCCTCCCGAATGGAGGCGGGGTCCACGGGATCGCAATAGTAGGGCGCGTCGCCGAAGTACTCGAACTCCGAGGAACGATTGCTGACCACCATGGCGCATCCGGCAACGGCCGCCTCCAGGTTGGCCAGCGCGGCCCCTTCAGCGAAGCTGGGCAGGGCGTGCACGCGGGCCGCCTTGTAGGCGGAGGCCACCAGATCCTGCGGGAGACGGTCGGTGTACAGGACCTGATCCCCACCCTCCCGCAGGCACAGGTCCAGGTAATCCGACTCGTATGATGGTCCCACCAGGACGAGCTTCAGCCCGGTGCTCTTCAGAGCCTCGACCAACAGGAGCTGGTTTTTTCGCCCGTCAATCGCGCCGACGCAAAGTACGAAATCCCGCACGCCGAACCGGTCCTGGAAGGGCTCCGGCGACGCGTCGATTAGGAACGAGGGATCCACCCCATGGGGGGTCACCGTGAACGGCTTCGTGACGCACCGGGTGATTTGGAACAGCATCTGCACTTCCCGATGGCTGGTGACGCACACGTGGTCTACGTGCGACAGCATCTCCCGCAGATGTTGATGGAATCCGGGATAGACCTCGTTGGGAAGCCAGCGATGCATCCCCTGTACGGAGAGGGTCCCCCGGACAAAGGCCTGCAGGAGCTGCTCGCGCTTCTCCGGGGTGCGCCGCGGATCAAATGCCGCCCGCACCGCCAGATTGGCCCAGGCATACTCACACCAGTGCAGGTAAATGGGAGACCAAACCACCGGGATGCCGGTTCTGGCCAGATAGCGCAACTGCTCCAGCGCGGAGTGAGGCTCCCAGATGTTGAACACGTGCACCAGATCATATCCCCGGACGCTGGGGCAGAGATCGTAGGCGATGTCGACGTGCACCCCCAGATCTCGCAGGGCGCGGGCGGTCTCACGCATGACAGCCGCCGCCCCCCCCTGCGCATCGATATCGGCCCGGTACGCTAACAGAACGCGCGGCGAGCCTCGCCCCTCGCGAGGCACACGTCCGTCCTTGCGCGGCGCACCCCGATCCGGCGACGCGTCACGCGTTTCGCCCGAGGCATCCCCCGGGGATTCCCGCCTGGATGATGCCGTCTGGACATGCCGAGAAGGGCGCTGTCGCGCAGCCCGTTCCGATGCCAACCTCATAATCGCCTCCGCCGTCCGCTCGGTGGCTTTCCCATCGTTCCGGTAGTTCAGATCCGGTAGGGCAGCGTTCTGCCGCTCCACCATCGCCTTCCGCCGATCCGGATCCCCCAGTAGCTCCGACAGCACCCGGGTAAGCTGCTGGTCCTCGCCCACGATCACGACGCCATCCCGCTCGGTGAAGGTGTGATCGTCTCGATCGAACCAGGGCAGCATGACCACAGGGCGCTGGAGGATCATCACCTCGGGGATGATGGAGGAGGACCCCATCGCGATGACGACGTCGGCCGCCCGGATCGCCTCGATCTTCTGATCCCGGGAGAGCAGCGCCAGGCGAACCCCATGACGCCCTACCCAGTCCCCATAGGCCTGAAGCAGCCCCTCCCGCTCCTCCGGAGACAACGTCCCCCGTCCCAACTCGCCCGGATGCGGCCGGACGACCAGCTGCACCTCCTCGCCCAGGTGGCGCACAGCCTGGATCGTAGCCTGCTGGGCAGCCAACAGCCGCTTCATGATGGCGGGGAAAAACGCCGACGACCCATCCGCATACCCCATGCACAGGAGGACCACCGGCCGATGGGGATCCAGCCCGAGCCGTCGCCGGGCCTCCTCGGCCCCAATCCGTGCCTCAGGCGCGTACAGATGATCCCAATGGGGCGCCCCGGTCACGAGAATTCGCTCCGGATCGGTGCCCAGCTCAATCATGTCCCGCCGGGCCCGTTCTCCGAAGACCGCGACGTAATCCGCGTAGAGGGTGTACATGTTGGCGGCATAGCGGAAGTGGACGAGCTTGCCGTACATGGCATGGGCCAGCTGGAGGGTGGGAACGCCATGCAGGGCGGCATAACGCACGATCGCCCGCTGGGCGTGGTTGTTGTCATATCCCAACACGATCAAGCGCAGATCGCCCTGCTGAAACACGTTCTCCAGGATCTCCAAAGTCATGATCTCGCTCGCCAATAACGAGACCAGACGCTGGAAGAACCGCTCGCCCGTGCGGGGCAGGAACTGCCCCAACGGAGAGGAAAACGCCTGTTGCACGACGGGATCCTCCAGGGCCCGCGGCAGCCCGCTGGCGATGCGGGAGATCTCCCGATGCAGGCGAGCCTGCGCATCCGCCGGGATGAACGACTCCCACACGCGCACCGAAACCCCGGCCTCCAGGAGCCGCCTGGATAGCGGGGAGGTGCTCATGATGAGCGAGACCCCCCGGTCGGCGACCGACCGAATTAACGGCAGGTACTCGGGATTGTGCACATCGAAAAACAGGACCTCACCGCTCATGCGCTCCCCTCCCCTCCTGTGCCGCATACAAACCCTGTGTGATGAAGGCAGCCAGCTCCCTCTCGGTCGGCTCCCCCAGATTCACCCCTCGATACGTCAACAAACTGGCCATAGGCTTCGTCCGGTACCAGGTCTCCGCGATGCGCGTGACCTCCTCGTTCAGCCGGAGCATCTCCTCGAAGTCACGCGGAGGCAGGAAGCGGTCCAGCACCTCGATGAACTCCTCTGGCCAGATCTCGTACACCGCCTGACATTGCGGACAAACGTGTCGTCCCAATGCAGCTCCAGCCACCGTTGGCTGATAATGATCAAACGTGTGACTACACACCCGGCAACGGATGGTGACGTCCACGCCGGCCACGTGCGGTCGCACGCCGACGATCTCCGGCGTACGGGCGGAGATCCGATGGACATCCCCCTCCGCTTCAGACACATCCCCGCCCACCTCCCGGAGCAGCCGATCGAGGTTGCGACGCGCCATGCGATGGGACGGCTCGACGTCCACCGCCTTCCGAAACGCCAGCAAAGCCAGATCCTGATCCCCTTTCAGAAGCTCCTCCCCCAGCACGGTTAAGCTCTCGGCCTCCAGCCAGCTCAAGCGGAACCCCGGATACCTCTCCCGCATGTACAGCTCGTACGACTGGCAGATCACCTGAATGATCGCCCTCTCATGATCCGATAGATTCTCCACCGGCCGCTTCGCCAATTCGGGGGAGATGGTGCGGGCAGACGCCGAGAAGGCCGAATTGGAGCCTTTCCACCCACCTGGGTGCCCCCGCATCTCCAGCATCTCCTCCCGGTAGTCGATCCCCAGAAAGCCACAGATCAGCGTGAGATACGTCTTCGGATCCTCCACGAAGCTCTCATACCGGATCCCCAGATACCTGCCGCGATACCGGTGCACGTTGGCCAGCAGGGCTTCCAGGGAGCGATTCCACTCGATGACCCGACGGGCGAGGTGCTGATCTCCCGGCTGAATCCATCCCAGCTTCTTCAGCGACGAGATCATGGAGAACACATTCCGGTATACATGCACAAACTTAGCGTCGGGATATACGGAGAAGATCTCATCGGCGAAGAACTCATTGGTGGGAGTCTTCAATCCCCAACGCTTCCTCCCCCGCACCAGTCGATATTCCTCCAGAAACGCCCCGAAGACGGCGCCGGCCAGGGCGGCATAGCCCGAGATATCCTCCAGATTCAACCCTTCCAGGGCCTTCTCCACCCTCGCCCGATCCGGCTTGTAGGCGGATTGCAGGAGCTTCTCGTTCCCGTAGATCGCCTCCAGCATCTTGAGCGCAAGCTCCCGATTGGGGACCTCCCCCCAATATCTCCGATGCTCCGGATAGATGGATCGCCAGAGGGGCAGATCGTACTCGAAGATCGCGATATCCGGATGCGAGCCAATGACGGACCGAATCATGCTGGTCCCGCTTCGTTCCTGACCGCCGATGAACACAGGAGCTTCCATGCCTTCCCTCCACTCAGCCCCAACCCCGGCTCAACACCGGACCGGGAGGGGTTCTTCCCTCTCCACAAGCAGGCGGGCGACTCGTCGCCTTCCGCCGCCATCCACCAGACTGCTCCCCCGCTCACTCATCCGCGCTCGCAGGGAACGGTCCTTCAGCAGCCGATCCAGGATAGGGGCCAGCCGACGCTCGAACTCATCCTCGGGCAATCGCCATCCCCGCGGCAGGAAGAGGAAGGCACCCTCCCGGGCGAAGGCCTCAGCCACCCGTTCCTCGTGTTCGGCCGATGGGATGATGACGCCGGGCACCCCAAGACGAGCCGCCTCATACGCGGTCCGCCCGCCGGCCAGGATCATCAGGTCCGCCGACTGCATCAGCGGCGCCAGGGCGGATGGGTTCTCGATCACCACGCAGTTCCCGCCGTACGAACGCAGAGCGGACTCCACCGCCGTCCTACCTTCAAACCCGGGCCCCAGCACGACGACCAGGTTACAGGTGTATAGGGATCGCCCCAGCACCTGGGCCACCTTCCATGTCAGCCCGGCCGGGTCCGATCCCCCCATGGAGACCAGGATCGTTCCGACCTCCGCCTGGACCTCCCGATAAGGCGGATCGTCGAATTCCTCCCCCAGGATGCAATAGCGAGGCCCCAGGTAATAGTGAGTATCCCTGCCGCTCTCCGGATAGCGGAGGAACTCCGGCACAATGCTCCCGTTGACGACCGCGTGCGCCTCGATCCGTTTGTTGCCGGTGTCGTCGATCACGACGATCCGCTTGCCCCTATCCATCAGCCGGCCGGTGTCCTTCTCCGCCACGTCGACGAGGTCGAAGACGACGATATCCTCCGGCCGCTCCTCGATGATGGCCGCCTCCTGCTCCCACCCAGCCTCTCGATCGATGGTTTGCACATCAAATCCCCGGCTTGCGACGAGCCGCACGCCGGCCTCGTAGTCCCGCATCAGAAACGCGACGTGAGCGCCCCGCCGCCCCCATAGCTCCCCGGCCAGGGCCAGGCACCGAAACACGTGCCCCAGGGAGACGCCCCAGATCCGCCCCCCATCCACCCGGAAGAGCACACGGGGTTCCCCGCTTTCACGCCGATCCATGCCGCCCTCCACACATCCCTCACAGCCCTCGCAGCGCCGGCGCCGACTCGGAGACGTATAACTGCCGCACATGCCGATTGATGGCGAATAGCTCCGGCTCGGCCTCGTACAGATCCAGCACGTCCCGGAGATGGATGATGGTCCCCGGTTTGTACAGGCGCCGGTAGATCTCCCGCATCAGGCGTAAGTCGTCCTCCGTGTCCACCGTCAGGCGCAGATCCGGCCTCCGGAGCGCCTCATCCGGCAGAAGCCGCCCCACGCGAAAGCAGTCCAGGTGATCGAAGATGTAAGCGTTCACGTGCTCCCGCTGCGCCGGGTCCACGGCCAGGCGCTCCGAAGCGATCAACGCCCGCTTCGAGAACACATCCAGCCCGACGCCCAGAGGCAGGCCCGCCATGAAGGCGAGATCATACCCTTCGGCCTGGCAACGGCGCACTGTCTCATCCACGATCTCAGGCTCCACCAGGGGGTTGTCTCCGGAGGCGTGGGCGATGACCTCCGTCCCCCACCGGAGGGCGACCTGGGCGACCCGGCCCAGCACATCCTCGGCCGGCCCGCGGAACCACATGATCCCCATCGCCTCCGCCAGGTCGATGACGGCCTCGTCCTCTGGCCGCGTCGTGGTGGCGACGACGATGTCCCCGATCGTCTCAGCCGTCCTCAGACGATCGATGATGTGCGCCAGCATGGGGCGTCCACAGATATCAGCCAGAGCCTTTCCGGGCAGCCGGCTGGATCCCATTCGGACCTGCAGGATACAGAGCACTCTCTCGCCCATCGCAGCTCCTACACATCCTCCATCCAACGCACCCTCACAGCAGATCCCAGGTCAGCGGCTGCTCTTTTTTGATGTCCGCCCGCGCCGTGCGGCCGATCACCCAATCCAGATACCTGGGAGGAAGCCCCCGCTGGGGTCGGACGCATTTCACCATCTCCTCGGTGATCACCGTCCCCGCCGGGATATCCACGCTGGCGAACAGCCCCCGACGGAAAAGCGGGGCGTTCCCCCGATCGGGGCGTCCGAGCAGGGCGCGCCCATCCCCCAGGCTCCGCTCGATGGCCCGGATATCCCGAACCAGTTGGGCCATCTCCTCGGGGTCGGCGGAGATGCGATGATCCGGGCCGGGCAGCGCCTTATCGGTGGTGAAGTGCTTCTCCACCACGCAGGCCCCCAGCGTGACGGCGGCCAGGGCGACGGCGTTTCCCAGCACGTGATCCGAGTAGCCCACCGGCAAGCCGAAGGCATCCTGCAGCAACGGGATACTCCGCAGGTGCGCATCCTCGGGGGCGGCCGGGTATTCGGATATGCAGTGCAACAGGACGACCTGATCATTGCCCGCCGCCTGGATCGCCTCCACGGCCTCCGCGATCTCCCCGATCGTGGCCATGCCGGTCGAGACGAGCATCGGCTTCCCGGTAGCGGCGATGTACCGCAGCAGCGGCAGGTTCGTCAGATCCATGGACGCGACCTTGTACGCGGGCACTCCCACGCGCTCCAACACGTCCACGCTCTCAAAGCCATATGGAGTGGAGAGAAACGCGACGCCGCTGGCGCGCGCCGCCTGCACCAGACGCCGATGATCGCCCGGGGAGAGCTCGCCATGCTTGATGGTCTGGAAGTGCTCCGTGCTCTCCAACACCAAGTCGGCCGCCCGATATGTCTGGAACTTGACGGCGTCCACGCCCGCCTCGGCGGCGGCCTCGATCATCCGGACCGCCAGATCCATATCCCCCTCGTGGTTGAAGCCGATCTCGGCGATCACGTAGGTGGGATGCCCCTCCCCCACCGCTCTGTCCCCGATGTGGATCTGTCCCATCTTCTCGCCTCATCCAACGGTCTTGAGTCGCTACGCGGCCTGGTACAGATACGACGACTTCAGGCACACATTGCACACCGGGAGGGCCTCCCAGGTGCGCTCCTTCATATGCCGACGGAGCGTCCGCATCGTATCGGAATGCCAGGCCTCATAGATGCTCATGTCCCGCAGGTTGCCCAGCCGAATCTTATAATTGTACTGGGCACAGCAGGGGTGCATGTCCCCGTTCCCCTTGATGACAAGCCGCTCGAAGGGTTGAGGACAGGTATAGGACCTGGGGATCCGCTTGCTCTTCGCGTGCTTCGCCAGGAAGTCTTCGTTGATCACCGGCGGCATGTACTCCTGAATGGTCACCATGTCCGCTTTGTCGAGCCAGTACGCGATGAACTGCGGGATCTCGTGCTCGTTCACCGCGAGCCGCACGAAGGACACTCGCAGGATGGGCAGGCGCTTTCCCTTCCTCTCACGGATCTCCAGGAATCGCAGCACGTTGCGCACGACAGCGTCGTAGTCACCGCCGATACGTACCCGCTCATACGTCTCCGGCGTCACCGCGTCCAGCCCCACGTACAGCCGCGTCAGGCCGGAGTCCACCAACTGCTCCGCCTTCTCCTCGGTCAGGAGGCTGGCGTTGGTGTTCATGCGCAGATCGATGAATCCCGCATCGACCGCCTTGCGGATCCGCTCGATGATCTTGGGATCCAACAGGGGCTCGTTCAGCACATTGAAGCCGATGTACGGGCAGTAATGCCGGCTGGCCTCCTCCATGATCTTATCGAACAGCGCATCGGACATGCGCTCCGGGTAACGTAGCCGCCGAACCTCCTCCGGCACCGAGTACGTGCACATGGTGCACCGGAAATTGCACCTCAGCTGCGTCTCCAGGGAGAGGTACAGGGGGAACTCCGTCTCCACCTCAAGCCGATGCGCCTGATCCCAGCGGCGACGATATTCTCGGAAAGGCTCACCAAGGATCTCCGCCAGGTACTCGTTGATGTCCCCATGGCGGGATTGGTCCTGGACGTATGAGAACTCCTGCTCGGCGAGCGCCATAGCCTGCGCCATAATGACCTCCCTTCCCTGCCGTCCGTTATCAAAACACGTACCGCACCGCCCCCCATCGCTCACGACGTCGATCCAGCGTGTACTTCTCCGTCTGACGAACGCGTATGACGACCATCTTGAGCGCGGAAATGCCGTGCTCGCGGTAAAGCTCCTCGTGGCCCGGAGGGATCGGCGTCGGGCATATCTCGGTGTACTCCAGCGCCCACCCGGACCGCCTCGCGATCTCCTTCGCCTCCTCCAGCAAGAGATCCCGCCCATCCGATATGGGCGCCTTGCTCAACAACACCGCCTGCCCGCCCTCTGACAGCCGCCCCGCCAGCTGCTCCAGGATGTCCAGGGTGACCTGGATTCCCAACGCCCCCCCATACGAGTCGAGCATCCTCGCTCGCTCTGACTCCGGGAGGAAGACCCAAGGGGGATTGCTCACGATCAGATCGAACGCCTTCTCCTTCCCAATCCCATCGAAGAGATTCGCCACCACGAAATCCACGTTGGCGATCCCGTTCGCCCGAGCGTTGGCACGAGCGTACCCTACCGCCCGTGGGTTCACATCGGTCCCCACGACGCGATCACAGCGATCCGCCAACGTACAGGCCAGCACGCCCACTCCCGTGCAGAGATCCAGGGCCCGGCGAACGCACTCTCGCCCCTCCCGGATCATCCGGTCCACCCAATCGGCCAGAAACAAGGAGTCGTAAGACAGGTAGGCCATCCCCTCGATGCGCCTGTCCCATGGGTCCGTGAAATACAGGCGATGACGATACGGGACGACGCGAACGGGGGAAAAGCATTGCCCTTGTCCGTCGTCATGCAGGATGCCGCTGCGCAACAACCTCTCGATGTCCCCCTCTCCGATCCGCCCCGTCACCGCCTCGACCGATACTCGCTCGTTCAGGAAGAACAGGCGGTAGAGGAGGTATTCTCGCGGCCACAGGGCCGCGAAGATCCCAGCATAAAGCTCGGGCCACAGGGTCACGCCGAACGTGTTCCGCCCCCCCAGCAGGAATCGGGCGGAATTGCCCAGCTCGTGCCCGAAAAGGGGAAGCGTCCATGGCTTTCGCCTGAGCGGAAGGACCCGGATCCGGTGATACCCCAGACGGTACAATATCCTATGGGCCGCCTCCCAGTCATACCTCTCGCGCCCCTGGCGATCCCGCTCACTCCCGCCAGACGCCATCCTTCCACTCCATCCGCTCCATATCCCAGTCATCCGGGATCCACGTCACCCCGTGCTTCTTGGCCCCATGGCGGCAGTTCCGGCAACCGGGATGGATCTCCACACGCCGGTTCTCCCGATGCAGTCGGCGGATATGCTCCAGCTTCGAGCAATGCCACGCCTCACGCAGCGTCATCTCCGGCACATCGATCACGGCCGTCGTCCCATCCGCCCTGCGCACCACCTTGGGTGGCGCCCCTTTATATCGCCCCAACACAAGCGCCTTCTCCTCATTGTGAGCGCCGGTGCAGGGAAGGATGATCCCGTTGGCAGCGACCGTCAGCCGCTGAAACGGGTACTGGCAGGCCCAATTCTCGATGATGGCCTCCGGCGGTAGGTCCTCTCCCCGGAAATCCAGCAGCTCGTTGACGGTCACCCACCCCACCCCGATGCACTCCATGAAGTCGCGATACGCCTGCGGGTCCCGGGCGATGGCCGGGAAGATCGTGTTCACCCGGATCTGCGGACGGGTTTTCCCCTTCGCATCCCGGATGGCCACCAACCGCCTGATGTTGCCGATCACCGTCTCGAAAGCGTTGTAGTCGGCATCCCGCCGGCTGGGGGGAGTGCGGATCTTGTTATACGCGTCCTCCAATCCGTCGATGGAGAAGCTGATCCAGCTGGGCTCGGCATCCACGATGGCCTCGGCCATCTCCTCATCGATCATCTGGCCATGGGTCAACGAGGTGACCTCCAGGATGCCCTTCCGGCGGGCATAGGCCAGGACATCGGGGAACCGATAGACCCGCCCGTCGTGCCGCGAGCGGTAGAGGGTGGATTCGCCGCGCCAGCTGAAGAGCATCGAGGGGACGCCCAGCTCCGCACACTCGTCGATGACGGCCTTGACGATCTCCCACGGCAGCATGCGCTGGGCGCCGACGACGGAGCCCTGAAATTCCTCGGTGATGGTGTAGCACATGCTGCACCCCAGGTTGCATGTGCTGACCAGCTCACAGGTGACGGCCAGTGGCGCATCACCGGGATCGAATTCCTTGGCACGCCGGTACCACTCCTCCCGATACCACCGGTACCGCCGCCACTCCTCCTCCGTCGGGAATTGGGCCCGGATGAAGGCCTCCTCCCGCTCCGGGGTATCCAGGCTGTACTGGGACGCGTTCACCGGCACGTGGTCCGCCACCCCAGCCCACTTCTGCTTCAGCTCCGCATCCCTCGGCCGAATGTCCAAAGACTCTCCGCTCATGGATCCCTCTTCCTGTCCCCTCCTGAAAGTCCCGGCTCTCAGGAGAAATGCCGTTGCTTCTGCTGTGGGGAGGCCCGGAGGGGCGGAGCCCCTCCGGAAAAAGCCATTCTCCCGCCTTCGACCTGCCTGGCCTCGGCCTGGGTCCTTTGGAAAGGGCCGAGAAGGGCAGGTGCAGGCCGGAAAAGTGGGGTTTTCGTGGAGGGGAGGTCCCCTCCACACCTCCCCCTGTGGAGCTGGCAGCTGAGGGAGACCCTCAGACACCTTACCGGTAAATTTTCAGACACGCTCTCACACCAGGTACTTCACCACTTCAAAGCACTCCGCGTACTCCACGCCGATCTTCTGCCCATCGTTCTGATTCTGGTTCATGAAGAACCGGAGCCACTTCTCGCCGATACGGTTGTACTCCGACTCATGAGCCATGATGGCCCTCTTCTTGAGCTCGATCGTGTCGGTGATATCCACGTAGAAATTGCCCCGGAAGAACTTGTTCGTATCGTAATAATTGCTGCGGTACATGAACATCCGGGGGACGTGACGCCCCGCCGAGAGCGTGGCTCGAGCCACGCTCTGATGATCCAGATGGATGTCGTCGATCCAGTGGGTGTAGATCAGCTCGATCTCCTCCTCGTCGATGATCTTGCGCAGGCTGCACACCAGCCTCTCATTGAACTGCAGGTCATTGGTCGGAAAATCGCCGCAGAGCAGGCGCGAGGCGCCCAGAATCTCCGCCGCCCTCTCCCCCTCCGCCAGAGCGATCTCCGGCCTCCGGATCACCCGCTGGGCATAGTCCGTGTAGCCGGAGTTCGTGACCACGTAGATGATGACCTCGTCGCCGTTCTGAGCATGTCGAGCCAACGTCCCACCACATCCCAGCTCCACATCGTCAAAATGC
>JAJRVX010000205.1:0-7233 GCA_024277095.1 Chloroflexota bacterium | reverse complement strand
CTGCCTCTCCCGGCCCTTCCCGCAGGACCCAGGCCGAGGCCAGGCAGGTCGAGGGCAAAAGAAGAGCTTTCTCCGGAGAGGCGGAGCCCCTCCGCACCTCCGCACAGCAGAAGCAACGACATTTCCCAGACACACTCTTAGGAAGCAAAGAACGTCTGGCCACGTGTCATCACGCGGCCAGGCGTTCCCAGGTGGGCGAAGTAGGACTCGAACCTACGACCTCCTCGTTGTAAGCGAGGCGCTCATACCACCTGAGCTATTCGCCCATGCCCGCCTGCCATTATACGAGCGCCCCTCTGTCCTGTCAACTCGTTCTGCCACAGCTCAATCGAACAACGCCCCGTCCTCCTCATCGTCACCATCCCCATTCGAGGAGGACAGCAGCACCCGACGGGAACGGCCGCCCCCCTCATCCGGCCCCACGACCCCCATCTCCTCTAGCTGCTCGATCAGGCGAGCCGCACGCGGGTAACCGATGTGCAAACGGCGCTGCAACATGGAAGCGGAAACCCGCTCCCGTCCCTCGATCTCCCGCAAGGCCTGCTCCAACAGGTCATCCTGCGCCTCCATCTCGTCCAGCAGGCTGGCCCAGGGAAGCAGGGAATCCGCCACCACCGGCTCCTCCGGGTTGCGCTCCCGCCAGAAATCCACCACCGCCCGGATCTCATTGTCCGACACGAAGCACCCCTGAATGCGCTGCAGCTTGCTGGACTCCGGCGCCATGAACAGCATATCCCCGCGCCCCAGCAGCTTCTCCGCCCCAGGCTGGTCCAGGATCACCCGGGAATCGATCTGCGAGGTCACAGCGAAGGCGATCCGGGCCGGGAAATTGGCCTTGATCAGCCCCGTCACCACATCCACGCTGGGCCGCTGCGTGGCGATCACCAGGTGGATCCCCGTCGCTCGCGCCATCTGCGCCAGCCGGCAGATATGCCGCTCCACCTCCTCCGGCGCCGTCATCATGAGATCCGCCAGTTCGTCGATGACCACGACGATGTACGGCAGCGGCCCCTCGTCCCCCTTCCGGCGGGCCACCTTGCGATTGTACGCCTCCAGATTCCGCACCCCCAGCGCGTTGAACTTCCGATACCGCTCGTCCATCTGGAGCGTCAGCCAGACCAGCGCGCCCACCACCTGCTCCAAGTCGGTCACGACCGGGGCCAGCAGGTGTGGAATCCCGTTATACCCCACCAGCTCCACCATCTTGGGATCCACCATCAGGAAGCGCAGCCGGTCGGGGCCATTGTTCATCAGCAGGCAGGTCACAATGGAGTTCACGCAGACCGACTTGCCCGATCCGGTTGCCCCGGCGATGAGGAGGTGAGGCATGTGCGTCAGATCGGCCACCGCGGGCGCGCCGGAGACGCCACGCCCCAGCGCGATAGCCAGGGGGGATCGCAATCGCTGGAACTCGGGCGACTCCATGATCCCCCGCAAATTGACCAGGGCCGTGTTCGAGTTGGGCACCTCGATCCCCACATAGGGACGTCCGGGGACAGGCGCCTCGATCCGCACGGCGGGGGCAGCCAGCGCCAGGGCCAGGTCATTGGCCAGCGCCTGGATCCGGCTGACCCGCACTTTGCGCCGACGGCCGCCGCGCTCGATGTAGAGCGGCTCCACGCCGAACTGGGTCACGGCTGGCCCCACGTTGACCTCCACCACCCGAACGGGCACGCCGAAACTGGACAGGGTGCGCTCGATCAGGTTCGCCCGATCCCGAGCCGCCACATCGCCGGTGCTGACGCCCTCATCCGGCGCCAACAGGTCCATGGGAGGCAGCGAGTCGGGACGCGATCGCGATTTCACCGGCCGTGGACGGCCGGAGCGCCGCTTTCCGGCCTTACGCCGGGCCCCGCGCGTCTTCGCCCTGGACACGGGCTCCTCGGCTTCGTCCTCGGCCTCTTCCTCCTCCTCCGGGACGCCGGGCAAGCCCTCGATACGAATACGCGGAGCAGCCACGCTCCACACCACGGACCAAACCTCCTGGATACGCTCGGCGGCGATCTCCGGGAGGAAGTACCACACCAGCCACCCGCCCGCCAGCGTCATAGCCAGAGCGAGGGACCACGCGCCCGGGCCGCCAAAAGCCCGATCGAAGAGGCTCGCCAGCACCCACCCCACCAGGCCGCCCCCGTGTAGCTCCTGCGGCCCCGCAGCGAGCGCCTCATCTCCTCCCACCAGCTGGGTGAGGGTCAACGCGCCCAACCAGGCCAGCTCGACGCCGACGAGGATCTCCCATCGCCAGAGCTGCCGAGCGCGCTCGCCCAGGAACAGGAACGCGCCCCCCCCGATCAGGCCAAGCGCCAGCGGATAAGCCCCCCAGCCGCAAACCCGCAGCAGGAAGGCTCGCCCGGGCAGGCCGCCCAACAGGGCAACGATCCCCCAGGCTCCGAGCGCAAACAGGGCCAGCCCCACCACCGCGGACTGGCCCAATCTGTTCTTTTCCCATCCAACGATGCGCCGCCACCAGCGGGCACCCCAAGAGGATCGCGCCCGCTTACGACTCACCAAGCGGCGCGAACCGCGTCGTTTGGTCATCCTAACCCCGATGTTGGGAATCTCGTCCGCTACCAGGCAGTGGCCGGCTCCCGGGTATCCGAGCTCACCGGCTCATTCGGCGGGGTCTCCTCCTCGGCAGAAGGGCCTGGCTCCTCCTGCCACACACGCCGCATGCTCAACCCCATCCGATGATTCTCCGGATCGATGTTGAGGATGCGCACCCGCACCCGGTCCCCTTCCTTCACCACGTTGCGCGGGTGGAGGAACTGTCCCTCGGCCAGCTCGGAGATGTGGATCAGGCCTTCCAATCCGTCCTCAATGCGCGCGAACGCGCCAAAGCCGACCACATTGGTGATCACGCCGGTGACGATCTGCCCCACCTGGTAGCGTTCCGCCACACCCTCCCATGGATTCGGCTTCAAACGCCTCAAGCTGAGAGCGATCTTGCGCTGCTCACAATCCACGCTGATCACATACACATCCACCTCGTCCCCCGGGCGTACCACCTCGCTGGGATGCGCGATACGCCCCCAGGAGAGCTCGGAGATGTGGATCAACCCCTCAATGCCCCCCAGGTCCACGAACGCGCCAAAGGGGCGCAAATTGGTCACGCGGCCGCGACGGACCTCTCCCGGCTTCAAAGATTGCAACACCTCACGGCCGCGATGCCCCTCCCGCACTGCGCGCTCCGACATCACCAGGCGCCCCTCGGCCCGGTCGATCTCGATGATGCATACGTCGATGGTCTTGCCCACCCACTGAGCCAGCATCTGCAAACGCTCGCCGGGGCTCAACAACCTCGGCCAATCCGCCAAATGCGAGGCCGGCACGAAGCCGCTCAATCGCTTGAACTGAACCAGCAGGCCTCCACGGTTATAGCCCGTCACGGGCAAGGAGAGCACCTGCATACACGCCTTGGCTCGCTCGGCCTCCCGCCAATCCTCCTCCCAGGAACGGCTTGCTCCGGTGCCCACCCCGCCGACACGGGCGAAAGATGCCTCCTCCATCTCCTCCGGCGGCGGCGACGACACGATCTCCCCATCGTTGAGTAGGGATTGCCAGTACCCTTCCTCCAGATCATCCCCCGAGTTGCTGTCACTGTGCCATGGCTCGCTCATACATCCTCCCCAACCCACACGAACTGTTGAAACCTTCTCGTATCGAACCACCATCCCCCATCGATCGGGGAACCGAGTATCTGACGGGTCCTCCGCACACGACGCCGTGCATCACTGCGATGTGGAAAGCGCCTCGCCCCGGCTACATACCCCGCACGCCGCAAGCGGAACGGAACGCTGCTGCCTGCCAAGGTCACCCATCACACAAAAGCCGGACACAAAAAGTCCCGGCCACTTTCCGTCAGGCAGCAGCCGAGACTTTCCCACCACCTGTTCCGTATTGCAACATCCAACGGGCCTTGCCACTGATCCAAGGGATCATCCGTTGCCCCTGTCCTCAATCACTCTCGCTTGCCTTCGGCGAACGTCCGCCCATTAAATCATAATCATTATAGGCAGGGGGGGTATCTTTGTCAAGCATTTGTAAGGAATCATACGAAATCCCTGCCTCCCGGGCCTCCATCTCCGCCAGCACCCGGGCCACCTCGGCGATGGCCACCCGCTGCTTGCGATACAGGTCCGACTCGCTCATCGCCAGCCGGCGGGCCACCTCCCGCACCCGCATGCCCTGAATGAACTTCAGATCCAGGATGTTGTACAACAGCCACTCCGCCGCGGTCATGTGGCGCTCGCCCGGCGGCCGCAGCCGCTCGATGGCCTGCGTCAACACGGCACGCAATGCCCGCGCCGGATTCCCCCCCTCCTCCTCCAGCGCGTGGTTCACGACGCGCAGCCGCAGCAGGGGGCTACGCGTCAGCTTGGGCCCGCCCCAGTAATGGCTGAGCGCGTCCTTCACCCAGCGCTGGAGCTCCTTCATGTCCACCGCCGGGACATCCTCCTCAGGCAGCGCGATCCCGCCCGCGTAAGGCACCGCGCCGCGCCACGCCTGGATGCGCTCCAGCTCCGGCATGATGCGCTGCAACGCCAGGAACACCGTCTGCTGCAGCTGCCGATCCTCCAGGGCCGTCTCCGCGCGCCGCAGCAACATGGCGACCGTCTGCCCCTCCTCCTCGGTCAACAGCGGCTCCTCCGTGCGCGCCTGCACCGCCAACAGGCCCAGCAACCGCCCGCCCTGACTGGAGCGCAGTGGCCAGATCCAATACCCCGCCCGGCTGACGCACTGCAAAGGGCCATGATCGTTGGCCCGCCCCGCCCCCGGCTGGCCCAGGGATCGCAAGACGGCCACCCAATCCTCCGCCGCCAACACCTTCTGCGCCTCCTCGGCGATGCCACACGAGGCCTCCAGGTACAACTCTCGATCCCGGATGACGGCCACGAAGCCGGATGGGATCCGCAACCGCTCACAGATCGCGATCAACACGTGCTCCAGGAACTGACGGAGGTCGCCGGACGTCAGCAACCGCCGATCCAGCTCCTGGATCAGCCCGATCTCCTCCTCGTCCTGCCAGTAGATCACGCGATCGATGAACGGCTTGGCCAGATCCACCAGAAGCTGTCCCAAAACGACCACGATCATCACGGCGAAGACGATCACCGTGTCGCGCGGCAGCCCCAGGATCGCCTCAACCTTGGGGATCAGCAGCATGGCCACGATGACCGCAGATCCCACCACCGGCCCCCGCAGCAGGTAGTGGATCAGGCGATGCTTCACCACGCGATCGGGCGTGAGCACGCCATAATAGGCGACGCTGTACGACATCAGCACCAGCATCGCCCCCACCCCCATGTTGCCGATCAGGCTGAGGGAGAGCACCAGGCTGGAGGGGACCGGCTCCGGCGCGCTGACCAGGACCAGATACGGGAAGACGCCCAGCGCGGGGGCGACGAAGGCCGCAGCCAGGTAGGTCATGCGCCGCCGGGAGGCCGGCGTCAGGCACCGGACGCGAGCCCGATGGATGTTATAGGCTCCGTACAGGACCGTGAGGACGAAATAGACGGTGAAGCCTCGGAACAGCGGGCCGGGAGCCAGGTGGGTGATGGGCGGGGCGAAGACGCCATCCCGCACGATCCAATCGGTGAAGAACGCCAACCCACACAGGATGGCGCTCAGGAGATAGCTGAACCGCACGAGCCATCGGCGGCGATTGGACAGGGAGTTGGTCGTGCGCAACAGCGCATCGGAGAAGTGGAGATAGGCGGCCGGGACGAAGCTGATGCCCAGCCACTGGAACCGCAGCCAGAGCGTGGCCGCACGTGGCGTCTCCACGCGGGGCAGGACGACATCACAGGCGTAGACCAGGGCCACGCCCGCGAGCAACGCCCCAAACCCCTGCGCCACCCCGTTGCGCCAGTTGTAGATCAGCAGGTAGACCAGAAGCGAGAAGGTAAAGACCAGGATGGCCGAAGCGAGAACGAGATCGGCAAAGGACAGGAGCCCCGTCCAATCGACACCAAAGGGTTGCGTCATAAGATCTTCTAAAGGACACGGTTACGTCAAATTACGACCGAAAAACAGGGCAATATCCCGATTGGCGAAGTAACGATCGTTGAAACCGCAGAACTCAAAGCCCAACTTCTGACAGAAGCAGATCGCAGGGTAATTCTTGCTCTGCACGGGCACCATCAGGCGCTCCAGGCCTCTCGCCTGAGCCCACTGGATCGCGGCGGAGGTCAGCGAGGTGCCCAGACCCTGACGACGGTGAGGTTTGTCCACGATCAGATTATACACCCACGCCAGGCCCTGATCCGGCTGGGCGACCACCTCCACATACCCTTTCACATCACGCCCCTCGGCCGCCACGTACACGCATTCCCCACGTTCCCAATGAGCCAGCAGGCTCTCCCCGCGCGGCGGATAGGCCACCGCCATCGTCCGTGGCAGGCGCGTTGGGCGGAACTGGACGGCGATACCGGATTCATCCTCCCGAAGCTCCAGCTGCCAGACGTAATCCGTCTCATAGGAGGCATCCAGATTGAAACAAGGGCTCAGATCATGCAGGTCGGCGGGACGGATACGCATAAAACGTCACTTCCTGTCGTTGAGAGTAGGATGACACCCCATCTCGAGGTGCGAACATCCCTTCATGCTCATGGTCAAATGCAGAGCCGCCCGACCCGACCTAGAGCAGGGGCACCTCACACCCCATGGATCCCAACGTCTCGGGGGAACGGATCGTTCCCTCGCGATCGCCAGCGGATGCCTCCCACGCACAAGAACGCCGGGCAGTTCAGGAACGGGCTCACGCCCCACAAGCACCCACCCGGCTCACACAAACTCCTGCACACGCAAAGGGGGCCTCCCGATCCTCTCAACATCGCGACCCGGGCAGCTCCCGCTCCGCAATGACCCACGGCACGGAAATTGTAGCATCTGGGGATGGAAATGGCAAGGCGTCACAGCTCCCCCATCAGGGCCTTTTCAAAGTCCAGCGTTCATATCGGCATACATGACACCTGCAGGGACGAGGATTGGTCCACTCCTCAAGATTGGCCTTTCGAGTGGCGAAAGGCGCTGCTTTCCGCCACCCGCACCAAGACACGAAGCCGTATAGACAAGGCCGGCCTCGTGAGACACGGCAAGAAGCCGTATCAGTATATGCCTTCTCGGATTTCCCCCCAGCACACGACGTGGCCAGACGTACCCCACCCCCCTGTCGTCCCCCCTCCCCAATCCGCTTCGCTGGGAGGGGGGACCTGAGAATAGGTGGTGGTGGCG
>JAJRVX010000204.1:0-6738 GCA_024277095.1 Chloroflexota bacterium | reverse complement strand
TTCGTGGCGATCTCCTCCTTCAACAGCTCATACTCCCCCCGACGCACGTCGGCCAGGTTCACACGGTCCGGGCGGGTGGCGGCCGCCTCGTACAGGTAGACCGGAATGCCCAGCTCCGTGCCGACGCGCTGCCCCAGCCGGCGGGCCAGCTGCACGCAATCCTCCAGCGTGACCCCGCGGATGGGTACGAACGGCACGACGTCGGCCGCGCCCAGGCGGGGATGCTGGCCGCTCTGCCGCTCCATATCGATGAGCCGAGCCGCCGCCGCGATCCCCTGAAACGCGGCCTCCAGCACCGGCTCCGGCGGCCCGGCGAACGTGATCACGGAGCGGTTATGGTCCACATCGGAGTGGATATCCAGGACACGAACCTCCGGGACGGCGGCAATGGCATCCCGGATCGCCTGAATGACCTCTGGACGTCGTCCCTCGGAGAAGTTGGGCACACACTCGACGATCGGCTGCATAGTATCCCCCACGCTTACGCTTTACGTTTTGCGCTTTACGTTTTGCGCCTTACGTTTTACACCTTACGCCCCACGCTTCACGCCTTCCCGTCTCTCCCTCCCCCACAACCTCGCCATCCGCACCCGCTCGCCGATGGGGGGATGGCTGTAGAGGAGCCAGACGACCCAACGGGGCGGCTCGGCCTCCGCCAGGTTCTGATTCGCCAGCCGGGTCATGGCGGAGGCGAACGCGTCCGGCCGCCCGATCGCCTCCAGCGCGTACCGGTCAGCCATGCGCTCTCGCCAGCGAGACCAGGCGTTCTGCAGCGGCAGGGTGATCAGGGCGAAGCCGCTGATGACCAGCACCAGCCAGGGCATCGCCGCCAGATCGTCCATCCCCTGAAACCCGAAGCGGGAGATGCCCCATCGCAACGCCACATGTGCCAGGTAGAAGCCAGCCAGCGTAAGCGCCGTGGAGACGAGGAGGCTTTTCCCCATGTCGCCGTGGACATGATGCGCGAGCTCATGAGCCAGCACGGCCTCGATCTCATCGGGCGAATAATGGTCCAGCAACGTGTCGCCCAACACGATCCGGCGCGTGTTGCCCAGGCCCATCAGCCCGGCGTTGGCGGCCGTGGTCGTGCGGCTCATATCGAACGCGTAGACGCCGCGCACGCGCGTGTTCGCCCGCTCTGCCAACCGGATCAACCGCTCGGCCAGCGCGCGGTCCCGTTCCCGCTGCTCAGGATCTTCGGATCGCTCCACTAGGGGCACGAACTTGTAGAATAGAGGGGCGATGAGGACGGGCGCCAGGTTCGCCAGCAGGACGGTGAACACGAGATAAACCCCACCGGCCCATAGCCACCACCTGTCCGGCTGAAAACGCAGCAGCGCGTAGATCGCCTCCAACAGCAGGAGCAGGATCCCCCCGCCGACGGCTGTCCCCTTGAGTTCATCGATCGCCCATGAGCGGAGGGTTTGGGTGGACAACCCGTAGCGATGCGGCAACACGAAGCCGCTATACCAGCCCAGGGGCATGCGGAGGATCGTGTAAACGCCGCCGAAGGCGATGGTGTACGCGATCAGCCCGATCCACGCGGGGAGCCCTTCCACCACATCGCGCATCCGAAAGGTGAGCCCGCTCAGCCACCAGGCCAGCAGGAACACCAGCCCCAACGCCAGATCCACCCCCAGAAGCCAACGGCGGATACGGGCGTACTCCCGGGCGCGCGATTGCCGCTCCGGATCCAGCTGCACCCCGGCAAGGCCCTCGGCAACCACAGCGGTCTCCTGACTCATGTGCGCATTCTAGCATCGGGAGGATGCGCTGTCAACGGCTTGCTGTGCCGGTGCCGGTATGGTAGAATCTGCGGCTGAGGACGGGTTAGGCCGAGGAGCCTGACGTCCCGTGAACTTATGGGCCGGAGGAAAGGTTGTCCTGGCTGATCCAGCCGTTGGGGCCAGCGCTCGTCTTGGGGGTGGGGGCGCTGGCCCTTGTCCTGTCGCACGCCTTGCCCTGGCGGCGTGGGGCATCCATCTTGGCGTTGCTCGCCAACCTGGGCGCCCTGGCAGTCCTGATGGCACTGCGCTCTCCCTACGCGGCCGTCATCGCCGGCCGCCCCTGGACGTCTGTCCTGTTCCACGTAGACGGCGGCCTCATCTGGCAGGTCAACACGTGGACCTGGGGCGGCGGGTTGATCGTGCTCCTGCTCTCGCTGGTGCTCCCCCTGTTGGCCTGGGAGGAGAGCACCCGGCTGGCCTCCTACCATCGCGCCGCGGATCTGGCCTCGGCGGCGATGGCGCTCCTGGTCCTCTTCTCCGGCAACCTCCTCACCCTGGCCCACATGTGGGTCCTGATGGAGTCGGTGGCGATGGCTCGACTAGCGCTGGAGCCCATCCGCCAGCCGGAGACGGGACGCGCCGGGCTGAGCGCGGCCAGCGCATTGCTGGTAGCCATGGCATGCCCTCTGTCCGGCCCGGCCCTGCTGACCTCCCCCCTCTCCACGGCAATGTTCACACCGCTGGTCCAGGGGCTACTGGTGCTGGCCGTGGCCCTGCGAGCCGCCGTGTACCCACTCCACGGCTGGCTCACGCACAGCCGACTTTCCTCCCCTACCGACCGGATCTCCGTCTATCTGATCCCCGCCACGGCCGGGCTGTGGCTGTTGGGGACGTTCAACAGCGCGGCGGAGATCGTCTGGCTGGGCGGGCAGGTCTGGAAGACCCTCTGGGTGGTGGGCCTCCTGGGCAGCGCCCTGGCGGCCTGGATGGAATCGGACCGCTCCCGCTCCCTGGATCTGGTATGCGCCAATCGGGCCGGCCTGATCGTGCTGGCGATGAGCATGTGGCCCGGACAGGGCATGCTTCCCCTGGCAGGCTGGCTGCTGGCCTTCAGCCTGGGGCTGGGCATGCTGTTCGTGGCCCATCTGGTCTATCAGGAGTGGAGGGGACGATGGCCCGCGGCGCTGGCCATCGCGACGCTGCTGGGGTATCCGGCGACGGCGGGATTCCTGGGGCAGCCATGGACGGCCCAGGCGATGCCATCCATCGGATACGTCATCCTGTGGGCAGCCATCACCCTGGCCGACGCGCTGCTGCTGGCCGCGGTGTTGCGAGGCTGGCAGCCCGCCGTCGGGGTGTTGCCCTCACGCCTGTCCGGCCGCCAATCACGTCTGCTGGCGACAGCGGTCCTGCTGGCCGTGCCGATCATGGTCACCGGGCTCCGCCCTTCTATCGTGTTACGCCTTGGCGGCATCATGGGATCCACCGCGGGCCTGTGGCCTCTGTTCGCGAGCACACCGCCGCCGGCATGGGGACGGCTGCTGGTCGTCACGGTGCTGGGACTGTGGCTCAGCCGGAGATACCGCCCGGTGCTCATCGGATGGCAGGAGATCCGACGCGGCCTCGCCCGCGTCGCCCGGCTGGACTGGGTGTACAGCCTGATCCGAAACGCGATATGGGCGCTCATGGCGATCTGGCGGATGATGCTCCGCGTGCTCGAGGGAGAAGGGTATCTGGGCTGGGTGCTGCTGACCTTGTTGCTGATCTGGATCCTGGTGAAACCCTGGGTGGGGACATAGGACGGTACGATGGGAGCCGAACCGATCTTGACCTGGCTGGATCGCCTGCTGGCGTCCATGACGCTCCTGGACGGCTTCCTCAGCGTGCTGGCTCTGGCCGTGCTCACCGCGATCGTGCTCGTCAGCGCCGACTGGCGCCTGACCGTGGCGGGGCTGGCCGGGCAGTCCGTGATCCTGGCCGGGCTGGCGACCCGCTACCTCCCGCTGGAGTGGGCCTTCGCACGCATGATCGTCGGGCTGCTGATCGCCATCATGTGGCTCCTGTCGGCGTGGACGTCCGGTTGGGGGCGCCGCCCGGTGCGCTGGCTCCGCTGGCGATGGCCGCTTCTCTCCACGCGCGGCCTCTTACGGCTCGTCATGGTGATCCTGGTCGCCATCCTGCTCCTGAGCCTCCGCCTGCGGCTGCCGCTGCCCGGCCTGGACGGGGACCTGGTCTTCCTGAGCACCTGGCTGATCGCCATGGGCCTGCTGACACTGGCGCTCAGCGAAGAGCCGCTCACGGGCGGGATGGGGCTGATCTGGTGGATAGAGGCGTTCCAGTTGTACTACCCCGCCCTGGAGCGAGACGCGATGATCGAGGGCACGATGGGGATCGTGAAGCTGCTGGTCGGCCTCGCGTGCGCGTATCTCATCACGGTTGAGGGGCTCAGGCTGGACATCTCGCCCGGAGAGGAATGGTGATCACAGGAGCGGAGCTGATCATGGGCGGGCTGGCCCTGTGGGCCGTGCTCGTCTACCCACTGCGACGATGGGCGGTGCCCTCCGCCCTGGCCGGGGGCGCGGCCGCCCTCCTGCTGACCGCCTTAAGCCTGCGCTGGCCCCTCGATCGGGTGGTCTCGGTGTGGGGGCGCACCGTACTGCTCAGCCAGCCGCTGAAGGGCCTGGGATATACGCTCACCGTGACCGAGGCTGAGCGACCCGTTCTGACCATCTTGGGGTTGATCGCGCTGGCGGCCTTCGTAGGCACATGGCTTCAATCTCCGGGCCGCTCCTTCATCCCCATCGGGCTGGTGATCCTGGCGCTGTGGGCCGGGGCCGTGATCGTGCGGCCGCTGACGGGAGCGCTGACCGGCCTGCTCGCCGCGGGATGCCTGTCCGTGTTCATCGTCCAGGCCGGGCGCGCCGAGCCCACACGAGCTGCCTTCCGTCAACTGTGGTGGCCCCTGATCGCGCTGATGCTGGCGCTGATCGCCGTGTGGCATACCCGCGAGGCTCAATTCCACCCGGATGATGCGACGCACATGCAGACGGCCGCGCGCCTGATGGGGCTGACCATGCTCCTGGTGCTGGCCCCCGTCCCCTTGCACGCGCCCGCGGTCTCGTTGCTGGCAGAAGCCCCCCCTGTGGTGGGCGCCTTCCTGATGGCGGGCGCGCAGGTGGTCGCGCTGCACCTGATCTGGAACGCCTTCATGACATGGCCCTGGCTGTCGGAGCACATCGCCGTGAGCCGGGTGCTGGCCGCGGCCGGGCTGGCGACGCTCCTCTGGGGGGCGCTGGGGGCCATGTCGGCCGAGCGCATACGGCGTCTGTGGGCCTACGCGGCCCTGCACGATTGGGGCGTCTTCCTGCTGGGGTTCAGCCTGGGGGCGCCGCTGGAATGGCGCATCGCGGTCGCCCTGTTCGTGGGCCGGACGCTGAGCCTCTTCCTGAGCGCCTATGGCATGGCCAGCCTGGGATCGCGAGGGGTGGGGGACGAGTGGACCGCCGTGCGAGGACAGGCTCGCCGGCTGCCCTGGACGACACTGGCCATCCTGGTGGGAGGGCTGGGACTGGCCGGCTTCCCCCTGACGGCGGAGTTCGGGCCGCGCTGGGCGCTGATCCAGACGCTGCTGCGCACGCGGCCGGCGTGGGGACTCCTGGTGGTAGCCGGGCAGCTGGGGGTGGCCATCGGCTATCTGCATCTGCTCCAATCGTTTTGGGCGCCGCTACCGCCGGAGCGTCGTCTGATCCGCCGAGAGAGGCTTCCGACCGCCATCCTGATCGGCTTCGGCGTGGCGCTCTCGGGCATACTGGCGTTGGTCCCCCAGATGGCTGACGGTGTGGTGCAGACGATCATCAGCATCGTGGTACAGACATCGAGCGGCCCGATGTGAGGAGACGATCGTGAGTCGCCCCATCCCCATTCCAGTGTGCCGCCCTTTCGGGGAGCAAGGCGGCGGGGGAAGCCTCATCACGGGCCCACCTTGCGTCACCGGCCCTGAGGCTGGCCCAAACGTCCCATCGATCCGGCGGAAATTGGAAGACATCTGATAGATTTTGACAGCGCCGGTGTAGTAGAGTCTCGTGGTTCCAAGTGGCGGATTTAGGACGCAATCAACGTCAGGGCTCCGACAGGCGGGGCCCTTTCTGTGTGGAGGAAGCGGTGTCATCATCCCGATTGCGCGGATTCTATAAGCTCGACGTAGAACAACGGGTGGAAATCGTGGCCCAGTGGGCGGGATTGACGGCCGAGGAGCGCGAACAGCTCCGCCATAGCCTGGACGTCGCCCAGGCGGACAAGATGATCGAGAACGTGGTCGGCCTGCACGCCCTGCCGCTGGGCATCGCCGTCAATTTCCAGATCAACGGACGGGACTACCTGATCCCCATGGCCATCGAGGAGCCCTCGGTGGTGGCGGGGGCCAGCTACGCCGCCCGGCTGGCGCGCGAGGGGGGCGGCTTTCAGGCGGAGAGCGACGAGCCGGTGATGATCGGACAGATCCAGGTGCTCGACCTGGCCGATCTCGAGGCGGCTCGCGCCGCTGTGCTCGCCGAGAGGCAGCGGCTGCTGGAGCTGGCGAACCAGACCGACCCGGTCGTCGTTCGTTTGGGAGGGGGCGCTCGCGATATCGAGGCCCGGATCATCCCGGAGAGCCCCGTGGGGCCCATGCTGGTCATTCACCTGCTGTACGACTGTCGG
Organism: Chloroflexota bacterium; assembly: GCA_024277095.1. GTDB lineage: Bacteria > Chloroflexota > Anaerolineae > DUEN01 > DUEN01 > DUEN01. The sequence continues at coordinate 313 of JAJRVX010000204.1, read as the reverse complement.
GACGCTATGGGGGCCAACACAGTGAACACGGCATGCGAGACGCTGGCCCCCGTCGTGGAGGAGATCACGGGGGGGCGGGTGAACCTGCGCATCCTCTCCAACTTGGCCGACCGGCGGCTGGCGAGGGCCCGCTGTGTGATCCCACCGCAGGCGCTGGAGACGGACGAGTTTCCAGGCCCGCTGGTCGTGGACCGCATCGTGGAGGCTTACGCGCTGGCGGCCACGGACCCGTACCGGGCGGCGACGCACAACAAGGGGATCATGAACGGGGTGGACGCCGTGGTGATCGCCACGGGGAACGACTGGCGGGCCG
>JAJRVX010000203.1:0-12655 GCA_024277095.1 Chloroflexota bacterium | reverse complement strand
CATCCAACCCCTGGTCCAAAACTGGGTCGACCAACCCACCCAAAACCACGGCCTCCTACTGCGCGCCACCGGCAGCGGCAAGGTCGCCTACTACTTCGCCTCCCGCGAACACGCCAACCCAGACTACCAGCCCCGCCTGCGCATGCAGTATATGATGATGCCCTCCACCTCCACGCCGACGCCAACGCCGACCACTACGGCCACGGCATCGCCGACGATGACGCCTACGGCCACCATCACCACCACCGCCACCGTCTCGCCCACGCCCACGGCCAGCGTCTCCGTCACGCCTACCATGACGCCCACACCATCGCCCACGGCCACACCATCGCCAACACCCACCGTCACCCCCACCCCAACACCGGAGGTGACCGTCATACCGGGGCCGGCACCACCACCTCAGCCCACCCCCGGCCCGCCGGCACACAACAACAGCACACCCTATTCCTCCACAACCGACGCCTGCGCGGGGTGTCACCGCTTCCACACCGCGAGCGGTCCGGACCTTCGCCGCGCGTGGCCGGAGGAGGCGCTATGCTTGAGTTGCCACGACGGCACAGGGGCCAGCACGAACATATACGCACAATTCCAACAGCCTTATCGACATCCCATCGACGCCACCACCCACGTCCACCAGGCGGGGGAGATCACACCCGATCGCTTCAGCGGCGCCAACCGTCACGTGGAATGCGAAGACTGCCACAACCCGCACGACTCGGCCGTCGGATCCCACGCGGAGGGGAGCAACTACGCCAGCGGCGTCCTCCAGGGCGTGCGGGGGATCCGGGTGAGCAACGGCCCCGGCGGAACCACGCCCGCGTATAGCCTGGCCGATCCCATCACATACGAATACGAGCTCTGTTTCAAGTGTCACTCCTCGTGGAGTTCCGTGGGGACCGGCACGGACACCTCCGTGGAGTTCAACCCGAACAACTACGCCCATCACGCGGTGGAGGCGCCCGGCCGCAACCAGCCGGGCACGGCCAACCCCTACTTCGCCCTGACGTTCACGTCCTCCTGGGGGCCGCGAAGCACGGTCCAATGCAGCGATTGCCACGGCGGATCCGGAGCAAAGGGGCCGCACGGCTCCGATCGCCCCTGGCTCCTGCGCCGCAACGAAACCGGCCAGGGCTCCTCGGAGGTCTTCTGTTACAACTGTCACCGCCGCGACGTCTACGGCGACGTGGACCTCAGAAAACCGCCCTACCGGTCCTACAGCCGCTTCTCCCATCCCGGCCCCATGCCGCACACCCAGCTGTCCGGCTCGTGGGGGACCAACCCATGGGGGATCTGGTGCATGAACTGCCACGGAGGGGACACCCTGGGCGGCCTACATGGGAGCAATCGCGGCGTCGGGAAGTATGGGAGCACGCCGCTGGGCAAGAGATTTATGAACGGGGCCTTCATAGAGGGGTGGACGGCTGCAGCGGATGGGCAGAGAGGCACCTGCTGGGCTACATGCCACCCGGGCCCCAAGCGCTACAGAGCGAACTATAACTACCCGCCGTAACGCAGAACTCCCAGCCGCGCGCTTTGAACGCGGCCGGGAACCAGCTCACCTTCACCCAGACCCCCCTGGGCAAACCCCTCGATGTTTCGCGCCCTTAATTGACCGCGCGAGGCGTGACCGACCTCGTGTGTCCTTTCTCCCGCCCTTAGGCCGTACCCCATTGGCATCAAGTTAAGCGTGCAGAAGCGTGGCCCCGCATCTCTGGGGTGGCTCGGAGGGGTATCAGCCCCTCCGAAGGACTCTATTTTCAGCCCCTCACCTGCCCCATGGGGCCGGAGGCCACCGGCCAAAGCCCCAACCAGGCAGGGAAAAGGCGAGAAAAGAGTTTTTCTGCGGAGGGGCTTCCCCTCTGCACCTCCCCTTTCAGGTGCGACCGCCCGTGGAGGGAGAAAAAGCGACGGCGGGGGCCTCGCCCATGCTGTTCAGTTGATGCGGACAGGATACGGTGGCGTCGTGCCCCCTAACCAAGACCAAGTTTGGAGAAGAGATCCCCGGGAGAGCTGCGCCCTTCCGCCACCGCGGGGATGCAGGGTCACGCTTGCGTAATCCGCCGCCTACCTGTGGGCAGGGGCGATTCATGAACCGCCCCTGCCCCGGCAACACCTATGGGGAAGGCGACTGAATTGTGAATATCGCGTAAAATGTGAAATTGTTCATATTGACACCCCTTCCACTTTGAGCTAGAATGTTCATAGGTTTTATCTTTATCCCAGCGATTTCCTCGCGATGAACCGGCAAGGGTGCTGGCATCGCTCAAACGTCTGCAAGTCGCCTTGGTCAGGATATTGCCATGGAGGAGGACCAGGAGGCCTGCCACGCATCCTCTTCACAACCGTCCGACATAGGGGAAAGGACGCTCCTTTGAAATCCAGGCCGGAGATCATGCTCTCAAACATGCTCTCCCCTGGGTAGTTCCTGCGATAAGTTTCCCAGCAACGACGGGTCCGCCAACCCAACCTCAAAGCTCAATGGTGGAGGAACGGAGATGAACAAAATCGCTATCATAGCGGCCAGCCTCACACTGCTGCTATTCCTCGTCCTGATCGTCACCGGGTGTGCGCCCATCCTCACGCCCCCCGCGGTGCCTTCCCCCACACAGGTCACTTCCGCCGAATCCCCCGCGTCACCCCCGGCGGAAGAGGAGGCCATGGCGGAGGAGAAAGTCGTCATAGAGGACGACGCCTGTACGGAGTGCCACCGAGAGGTGACGCCAGGGATCGTGCGAGACTACCAGCAGGGCAAGATGTACACGGCCGGCATCCAGTGCGCGAGCTGCCACGGCTCCAAGCACATGAGTGCCGAGGATGTGGCCCAGGTGAGGATCCCCACGCCCGACGTCTGCGGGGCCTGCCATCCGACCCAAGTCGCCCAGTTCAAGGAGGGCAAGCACGCCATCGCCTGGGCAGCCATGAACGCCATGCCCACCACCCACATGCAGCCCATGGCGCTGATCGAGGGAAAGAAAGGATGCGGCAGCTGCCACAAGATCGGCCTGAAGACGGAGGAGGAGATCCAGGCGATGCAAGAGGCCGGCGAGATCCACGGCGTGGCCTCATGTGACTCCTGCCATACGCGACATGCCTTCTCCGTCGCCGAGGCGCGTCAACCGGAAGCCTGTGCCACCTGCCACATGGGCTTCGACCATCCGCAATGGGAGATGTGGCAGACATCCAAGCACGGTGTGCGGTTCCTGCTCAAGCGCCAGGGAGTCCTTCCGGAGGATGCCGCCGCCCCAAGCTGCCAGGACTGCCACATGCAAGGCGGCGACCACGAGGTTCGCACGGCGTGGGGCTTCCTGGCGGTACGCCTGCCGCTACCCGAGGATCCCCAATGGGCGGATGATCGGGTGACGATCCTGAAGGCTCTGGGCGTGCTCGATCCGGAAGGGAATCCGACGGGGCGACTGGACGTCGTCAAGGCCGCAGACGTGGCGCGTCTGACCGAGGAAGCCTGGCAGGCCGAGCGCCAGAAGATGCTGGCGACCTGTAGCGAGTGCCACTCCGAGCCCTTCGCGGAAGCTGAGCTGAAGAAGGGCGACGACATGATTCGCGAGGCCGACCGCCTTATGGCAGAGGCCATCCGAATCGTGGCCAAGCTCTACGAGGATGGCCTCCTGGAACGGCCCGAGCACTTCGCATACGACTACCCGGACCTGTTGACATTCTACGAGGTGAACCATCCCATCGAACAGGAACTCTTCAAGATGTTCCTGGAGTACCGGATGCGCACCTTCCAGGGAGCCTTCCACGCGAATCCGGAGTACACCTTCTGGTACGGCTGGGCGGAGATGAAGGCGAGCCTGACGGAGATCAGGGCGATGGCTGAGGAACTGCGCGAGAAGGCCGCCCAGTGATGAGAGGGGTTTGAGACCAGAAGGCCAAGCCGAGCGAAGAGTTCTCTCAGAGCGTGTCTAAGGAACCCCGCGGCTCCTGTTACGAGGAGGCGTGGAGGGGATTGTCCTCCACGCCTCCCTCCAAAGGAGGCCGCGGTAACGTGCTCTCAGGCGCCTTACCGACGCAATCATTAGATGCGCTCTCAAGCAAAGGAGGGGGATGATGATGAGAAAATGGTTCGTTGCGGCATTTGGCCTGCTGCTCATCGGCATACTCGCGGTCGGATGTGCTCAGGAGGCGCCTCCCACGCCAACGCCCGTTCCACCTACACCCACACCTGTGCCGCCTACACCTACACCTGTGCCACCCACGCCAACTCCTGTGCCGCCCACGCCAACACCGGTACCGCCAACGCCGACGCCAGTGGCGGCGAAGCCCTTCACCGCTACATTGGAGATATTGGCCATCGCCCCGGTACAGGGGATCACGGTTCCCATCGCCGACACCGGGGAAACCATGGCACTCTTCACTACCGGGCTAAAAGTAGTCCCTCCCGGGGTGCCCCAATACCTACACGCGGGCGCGGTCGGCCTAGCTGAGGGGACGAGCATCGCCTCCTATGAGTGGACGCTAGCCGCTCCAGAAGGGTCAACGGCCTCGCTGGAGGAAGTGGCCGCCGATGCGGAGAAAGGAATCCCGGAAGGCAGCGCCGTCCTTATCCCCGATCAAGAGGGAACTTACGTGATCACGGTGACGGTGACGGACAGCGCAGGGAACGTGAGCGCTCCGGCCGAGATCACCATGCAAGCGGCTACCTACGTGGGGGTCGGCGGTATGGGTGGGGAGAAGGCCTCGCCGCCGCAGTGCCGAGTCTGTCACGCCGACCAAACGGACGCGTGGGAAAAGACGGGGCATGCGACCTTCTTCCAGCGGAGCCTGGACGAGAACCCCACCGGATTCTACGGACCCCGGTGCATCTCCTGCCATACCGTTGGGTACTACCCGGCCGCGACGGCAGAGACGGGAGGCTTCGCGGATGTAGCACAAAAGCTGGGCTGGACCTTCCCCGAGGAGATCGGCGTAGAGGGCACCTACGACGCTCTGCCGGCGGAGTTGAAGAATCTGGCCAACATCCAGTGCGAAAACTGCCATGGCCCCGGTAGCGCCCACAACGGGGATGAAGCCAAGATCGACAGTAGCCTGAGCGCGGGCGTCTGTGACCAATGCCATAACGACGGCCATTACCACGTCAAAGGCGATCAGCTGGTCAACGCCAAGCATGCACAGGCGGGCACGCTGGGTCCTCCCAACGGAAGGGCGCCATGTGCGCGATGCCACTCACCGGGCGGGTTCGTGGACTTCATCAACGATGTACCGGAGGAGAAGCGTCGCGCGGAGGTAGGCGCGATCGAATGTGCAACCTGCCATGACCCCCACGGGAATGGGAATCCATGGCAACTGCGCGTCGTAGACGCCGTGAAGGGAGCCCCCATCGAGATCACCGATGCGGGACTGTCCGCCATCTGCATGGAATGCCACAACGCCCGGGTGACGGCGGAGGAAGTCTTGGCGGAAAAGCCACACTTCCCGCACTACAGCGCGGCCGCGGAAGCGATCATGGGACAGGGTGGTTACGATTTCGGCGAGGAGCTCCCGAACTCACCGCACGGGAAGATCATCGGTGTAGCGGCCACCCCAGATCAGTTCGGCGGCTACAAGCCGGGCCCATGTGTGGCCTGCCATATGGCGGAGACGCCGGGAGGAAATCGGAACACAGAGGAATCCTTGCAGGTGCCCGGCCACAACCTGGTCGGCGCTCATAGCTTCAACATGGTCAGCCCCGATGGCACCTTCGAACATGTGGCCGTCTGCCAGACATGTCACGCGGGCATAGAGACCTTCAACTTCCCGGCTGAGGCCGATTACGACGGAGACGGCGCTGTGGAAGGTGTGCAGGATGAGATCAAGGGGTTGCTGGATCTGCTGAAGGAAGCGATCGTCGCCAGCGGCATCCCCGCTTTGGACCACTATCCCTACTTCAAGCTACCCGACGAGGCAACGGAGGAGCAGAAGGCGGCTATCTACAACTACCGCTTCGTCATCGGTGTCGTGCCCGAGGGAGAAGGGCGCGCGGCAGCAGCTCATAACTTTAAGCGCTCCGTGGCCTTGCTGCAGCTCTCGTATCGAAAGCTGACAGGCCAGGATGTGCCCAACGCCACGCTACTGATCGACTAACCCAAGACCGGCGAGTTCCCGCTGTGGGCTTGGCGCCCACAGCGGGTTCGCAGTTGACCGGGGGGGCTCCAATCGCATCAGAAAGGAGGGAGAATCAGACATGAGGAGACGATGGAGAACGGCGTTGTTCGTAGGCAGTCTCCTGGTACTGGCGCTGGTGCTAGCTGCATGCGCTGCCCAGGCCGGGCCGCCCGGACCGGAAGGACCGCCCGGGCCACAGGGTCCCGCCGGGCCGCAGGGGCCGCCCGGGCCAGAAGGGCCTCCAGGTCCACAGGGGCCGCAGGGACCACCAGGGCCCCCAGGACCATCGGGCGCGGAATATGTGGGGGCCGAAACGTGTGGCACCTGCCATCAGGAGATCTATGAGAAGTTCATGCGCTCCGGGCATGCCTGGAAGCTGAACCCCGTGGTGAACGGTCAGCCGCCCGACTATCCGTTCACCGAGGTGCCCAACCCGCCGGAGGGCTACACGTGGGATGACATCTCCTATGTCATCGGCGGCTACAACTGGAAGGCGCGCTTCATCGACAAGGAAGGCTACATCATCACCGGCGATGAAAACGCGACCACCCAGTACAACTTCGCCAATCCCATCGTGGGCAAGGAAGCCGGCTGGGTCGCCTATCACCCCGGGGAGGAGAAGCCGTACAACTGCGGCCCCTGCCACACCACCGGGTATAAGCCCGAGGGCCACCAGGATGACATGCCCGGCATCGTAGGCACGTGGGCCGAGCCCGGCATCAAGTGTGAGGAATGCCACGGCCCGGGCAGCCTCCACGCGGCCAATCCGTACGGCGTGCGCCTGGAAGTGGATCGGGATTCCGAACAGTGCGGCGAGTGCCACCTGCGCGGCGATCCAACAGCCGTAGACGCCAAGGGCGGATTCATCAAGCACCATGAGCAATACGAAGAGCTGCTCCAGAGCAAGCACATCGCCCTGGACTGCGTCGTGTGCCACGATCCGCACGAGGGCGTCGTGCAGCTGCGCAAGGCAGGCGAGCCGACGACGCGAATCCAGTGCGAGAACTGCCACTTCAAGGAGGCCAAGAACCAAAGCGATGTGCACAAGGCCATGAAAGTGGAGTGCGTCGATTGCCACATGCCGCGTATCGTAAAGAGCGCATGGGGCGACCCGGACAAGTTCACCGGGGATATCCGCACTCACATGATGGCCATCGATCCGGAGCAGGTGAACCAGTTCACCGAAGATGGCAAGCTGGCCTTGTCGCAGATCTCGCTGGACTTCGCCTGCCGGCATTGCCACGTGGAGGGCGGACAGGCAACTCCCAAGACGGATGAGGAGCTGCGTGAGCGGGCCATCGGCTATCACGAGAGTCCGTAACCCTCATCCGTAGCGTAAGGGGCCTCTCCCTGTGCAGGAGAGGCCCTTTTCGTATCCACTCCTTCCCCACACCAGCCGCCGTTCGTCCCTTTGTGTAAAATCCCACAGCGCCCTACCGATTCAGCATTTTCACACCACTTCTGGTATAATGTGATACAGTGATCAGGTGCACAAATGCCTCTGTCTTACGCGGCTTCTGCCTCAACACATCGCACCTGGGATCGCACAATGTAAGATCTCTGCCGAGGGTGGACTCCGACTATCCGACACCCGAGACTCTCGACTTTGAACATATGACGTGCCCCATTTCACATATAAGTATTCAAATGATACAATGAGCCCATCTGGCATATAAGGGACGTATCCGAAGACTCATCGGCCAGGCGTCCGGGGGCGTTCCTCAACCGTACGCCCCACAGGGGGAGGCACGGAGGGGTCCCCTCCACCGGAATCCCTCTTTCCTGGCCTGCACCGTCTCTCTCGGCCTTTTCCACAAGGAGCTGGGCTGAGGCCGGGCAGATCAGAGGCGATCGACATCCGATCCACCGCATCCCTGGGGAGGAGGCATGGTCATACATCCTTGGCGGCGACGATGCAAATACGCAGCGATTCTCCTGCTGGCCTTGACGTTGTTGACCCCCTTCACCATCGATGCTGCAGGGCAAGGGGGCGACGAGAACGCGGTCTGTCTAGGCTGCCACAGCAACCCCAGCCTCGAGATGGAGCTGCCCAGCGGCGAGAAGCTATCCCTGTACGTGGACCCGGAAGTGTTCCGATCCTCCGTCCACGGCCGGCTGAAGCAGAAATGCACGGCCTGTCATGAGAACATCTCCGGATATCCCCACCCGCCGCTGTTCGCCGTAGACCGCCGAGACCTGTCCATAGGGCTCTACACCGTCTGCCGGCAGTGCCATGAAAAGCAATACCGTGACACCCTGGATAGCGTCCACGCCCGCCTGCTGGCCGGTGGAGACCGAAACGCCCCCGTCTGCACTGACTGCCACGGGTACCACGATGTCACCCCGCCCGACGAGCCACGCTCCAAGATTGCCCAGACATGCTCAAAATGCCACTCCATCATCTACAACCAATACAAGGAGAGCGTCCACGGCGCAGCGCTCATGGAGGAGAGGAACCCGGACGTGCCGACATGCGTGGACTGCCACGGGGTGCACCACATGGACGACCCGCGTACAGCGGAGTTTCGTCTCAAGTCGCCACAGATCTGCGCGAACTGCCACACCGACCCTGAACGCATGGACAAATACGGGATCTCCACCGATGTCCTGGACACCTACGTCGCCGACTTCCACGGCACCACGGTAGAGCTGTTCGTCAAACAATCACCCGACCATCCGACGAACAAAGCCGTTTGCTACGATTGCCATGGTATCCATGACATCAAGAAGGTGACGGATCCGGAAGCTACCGTCGTGAAAGAGAACCTGTTGCGCACGTGTCGGCAATGCCATCCCGACGCGACGGCGAACTTCCCGACAGCCTGGGTGGGACACTATCGTGCCAGCCCTGATCGATATCCGCTGGTCTACTACGTCAACCTCTTCTACAACATCCTCATTCCCTCGCTGATCGGGTTCTTTCTCATCTACATCCTGCTCGATGCGACCCACCGCATCCTAAAGCGATTCGCACGAAGAGGGGCTTAGGTATGGAGCACAGAGAGCAACGGACGTACCAGCGATTCACGGCGACGCAGCGGATAGAGCACTTTGTGCTCATGCTCTCCTTCACCGCGCTGGCGATCACGGGCCTCCCACAGAAGTACGTGGGACACAATTGGGCGGAGACGATGATCGGATGGATGGGTGGCATCGAAACGGTTCGCCAGATCCATCACGCGGCCGCCGTCGTGCTGCTGTTGGGCAGCATCTTTCACGTCGTGGCGATCGGCTATCGGCTCTTCGTCCTCCGGGTGCCTCCCGCCATCCTGCCTCACCCCAGGGACCTGCTGGATATGATCGATGAGTTTCGCTACCTCCTGGGGCTGGCCAAGAAACCGCCCCCCATGGACCGCTACACCTACCACGAAAAGCTCGAATACTGGGGCGTGGTGTGGGGAACCCTCATCATGGCCATCACCGGCTTCATGATGTGGAATCCCATCACCACCACACGCCTCCTACCTGGGGAGGTCATCCCGGCGGCCAAGGCGGCCCATGGGGGCGAGGCGATCCTGGCCGTCTTGACGATCCTCACCTGGCACACATATCACGCCCACATCAAACACTTCAACAAAAGCATCTTCACCGGCAAGCTGACCGAGGAGGAGATGGAGGAAGAGCACCCCCTGGAGCTGGAACGCATCAAGGCAGGCCAGGTGCCCACTCCTCCCGATGAGGAGACGCGACGGCGCCGCGAGCAGCTGTACATCCCGGTCGCCGGTATCCTGTCGGCGGTGCTCCTCTTCGGCCTCTACGAGTTCGTCACCTTCGAGGAGACGGCCATCACCACCTTACCGCGACGCGTGACGGTGGTAGCTTATGCGCCGGCGACGCCAACTCCCACCGCCACGCCGACCGCGACCGCCACGCCCACGCCGATGCCGAGGCCAACGTTTACTCCCACCTCCTTCCCGGTGCTCCCCGGGGTGCCCATCCCGCACGTGTTAACCCAACGGGAGAACTGCGTGCTATGCCACGGTCAGGGAGCCATGAAGCCATTCCCCACAGACCACGCGGGCCGGGGAAATGAGACGTGTCTGAAGTGCCACCCATTGACGGGGAGCGAGCGCGTGTTGCCCACGACGCAACCCGCCTCGGTGCCCAGCTTTCAGACAGCGGTCCTCCCGATCCTCCAGGCCAAATGCGTCGTATGCCATGGCGGGATCGCCGGCCTTCACATGACCACCTATGAGGGCCTTATGCAGGGAAGCGAACACGGTCCCGTGATCGTGCCCGGTCAGCCGGACGAGAGCCCGCTGGTGCAAAAGATGCAGAGCGAGCATCCAACACTGCTGACCGAAGAAGAGCTCGCCATCGTACGAGCCTGGATCGAGGCCGGCGCGCCGAACAACTAGCCGCTCTCGCACGGGATTCGACGACCACTTGCAACGTTTGCTTTCCTACCAAACCAACGTAAACGAGGGAGAAAAGTGGGGCAAGCCTTCGCGTGGTTGAAATCGCATCGCGGTTATCTGTACTTGTTCAGCAGCATCGCCGCCATCGTGCTCGGTTCACTGCTGTTCGCAGGCGGGGTCACGGTTTGGGAGTATACGAACAGCTCTCAATTCTGCGGCACCACATGCCATGCTATGCCACCGGAGTACAAGGCCTATCAGATCTCGCCCCACGCACGCGTCCCCTGCGTGGACTGTCACCTGGGGGTGGAGAGTGTGCTGACCACGGTCCCGCGCAAGGTCAAGGAGATCCGGCATGTCATCTTCGCGCTGACGAAGAATTACGAGACGCCCATTTATGTAAAGAGCCTGCGACCCGCCCGATATACCTGTGAGAAATGCCATAACCCGGAGAAGTTCTCCGACGACAGCCTACGGGTCATTCGACGGTACGACACCGATGAGCAAAACAGTGAGACACGCATCTACCTCGTGATGAAAACGGGCGGTGGCAGCAAGCGAGAGGGCCTTGGGCGAGGCATCCACTGGCACATCGAAAATGAGGTGTACTACATCGCCACGGATGAGTTGAGACAGAAGATCCCCTACGTGCGTCAGGTGGATGACAACGGCGAGGTCACCGAGTACTTCGATGTCTCCATCGAGCTCCCGCCCGATTTCGTGGAGCAGAACAGCGACAAGCTGCACCGCATGGATTGCATCGACTGCCACAACCGCATCTCGCACAAGTTTCGGTCTCCTGAGCGAGCGCTGGATTGGGCGCTATCCCGCCGCCAGATCGACCGCACCATCCCCTACATCAAGCGGAAGGGAGTGGAAGTGCTCAGCGAGCCGTACGCCGATCACGACGAGGCGACGGCCGCCATTCAGCGGCTGGAGGACTGGTACCGCACCAATTATCCAAGATGGTACAACAACTCTAAGAATCAGGAGAAGCTGAGGCAGGCCATCGCCGAGTTGAAGCGCATCTACGAGGAGACCGTCTTCCCCGAGATGGACGTGGGATGGGAAACCCATCCGGATAACGTCGGACACACGGATTTCCCCGGCTGCTTCCGTTGCCACGATGGCAAACACATCAGCGACAAGCAGACGGCTATCCGGCTGGAGTGCAACATCTGTCACTCGATCCCGCAGGTGGCAAGAGAAGGGGATCCACCTCCCAAGATCCCGGTAGAGCGATCCGACGAGCCGAAATCCCATCAGGATACGCAGTGGCTGGCCCGGCACCGCTTTGAGTTCAATGAGACATGCGCCAACTGCCATGACATCGCGAACCCCGGAGGTGCGGATAACTCCAGCTTCTGCTCCAACAGCGCTTGTCATGGCATCAAGTGGAAGTACGTGGGGCTGGACGCGCCAGCCCTCCGCGCCCTGCTGGAGCCCCTGCGAGAATCCGGGACCACCGGCGTGCCGCGGGAGATCCCACATCTGGTGGAGCCCCGCACCAACTGCGAGATCTGCCACGGATTGGGCAAGGTGCGGCCGTATCCACAGAGCCACACAGGCTTCGATCAGACCATGTGTGTGAACTGCCACGCGTTGAAGCAGGGGCCAGGAGCCCCAGGGCCCTCGCCGACGCCCACGCGGGCGGCCCGGGAGGGGATCCCGATCATCCCCCACACACTGGAAGGGCGAGAGGACTGCACCCTCTGCCACGCCGTGGAGCACTCGATCATGCCAGCGCCGGCCGACCACGAGGGACGCACGCCGGACACGTGCTCCGCGTGCCATAAGGCTGAGGAGACCGAGACGCCCACGCCCGAGGGCCAGGAGCCAGCATCCAAACCCACGCCAACAGCCCCCAAGGCAGCCGGCGCGCCGTTGAGCATCCCGCACCCGGTGGAAGGGCGAGAGGATTGCCTCCTCTGCCACGCCATAGACAGCTCCCTGAAACCCGCCCCAGCCGACCATGAAGGACGCGCCGCGGATACCTGCCAGATGTGTCACAAGGCCGAAGAGGTCGAGGAGGCCCCCGCACCTACGCCAGCAGCGCCCGAGGCGACCCGTGCGCCGTTGAGTATCCCGCACCCGGTGGAAGGGCGAGAGGATTGCCTCCTCTGCCACGCCGTAGACAGCTCCCTGAGGCCCGCCCCAGCCGATCACGAGGGACGCGCCGCGGATACCTGCCAGATGTG
>JAJRVX010000202.1:0-18331 GCA_024277095.1 Chloroflexota bacterium | reverse complement strand
GTGACCGACACGGGCAACAAGCGGGTGCAGAAGTTCGACCCGCAGGGGAATTTCCTGGCCCAGTACGGCGGCGGCGGTGTGATCGAGGGATACTTCGACGAGCCGGTGGGGCTGGCGGTGGATGCCCAGGACAACTTCTATGTGGCGGATACGTGGAATCGCCGCATCCAAAAGTTCGACGCCACGTTCACCTTCCTGAAAGAGTGGCCGATCCACGGATGGGAGAGCGAGTCGATCGTCAACAAGCCTTATCTGGCCGTGGATTCATCCGCCGGCCTGGTATACGCCACGGACCCCGAGGGCTACCGGGTGTTGGTGTTCGACACGGAGGGCAACTTCCGGGCGACGTTCGGCCAATACGGATCTGACGCACAATCCTTCGCCCTGCCCAACGGCATCGCGGTGGATGCGGCGGGCAATGTCTACGTGGCCGACGCCGAGAATCACCGGATCCTGGTGTTCCCGCGAGTCCAGTGATCCCGCTCCCGGCCTATCCACCCGAATCAGGCCGAGGCGGGGCAGGCGATCACGCCGCATGTGAACATGCCGGCGGGGAAAAAGCCATCATCAGTTCGTCTCCTGGAGAGGTCTGGAGGAGCGACCCGGGGTAGAGGCGATTCATGAATCGCCTCTACCCGCAGACAGGCAACCCTCGTCCTCCTGCCCCCAGCCTGCTCCCCACCGAGGTCGGGACTGGCTGGGGCCAAGGGCAGAGAAAGAGGTCTTTGGCAGCGGAGGGATCTCCCTCCGCCAAAACATCCTCTTTTTCCGCTTTGCACCTGTCCTTTCCCGGCCTGATTCGGGTGAGCAGGGCCGGGCGAGGCAGGTGAGGGGCGGAAACCGGGAGGTTTCTTTTGAGGGGCTGCGCCCCTCAAAGCTCCCTGCTGTATTTCCACCGAAAAAGATGCACGACCCGGCCGGTGGCATGGTTGACATCCTGGGAGGATGAGTATAATAGGCTGTAGGCGATTGTACCCAGCTTGCCCGGCGAGGAAGGACGAAACCCATGTCTAGTACTCCTTGCTCAGATCCCCCCACCTCAGAGGAGGCTCGTTCTCATGGCGCCTTCCTCGCCCGGCTGACTCGCATCGGGCAGTTTGAGGGCCATCAGCGGCTTTGGGAGGAGGCCCTGCCCTGGTTATGCGAGGTGTACGGCGCGATCGGCGCGTTCCTCCTCTACGGCACCCCGGCCCAGTTCCGCTGTGAATGCGGGGAGATCCCGGATGAGATCCGCCCCCTGATCGAGGCCTGGGAACAGGAGATCCTGCGGTCACAGACCTGGGTACCACCGGCTACCTCGTCGCTGTCCACCCCGCCCACGTTGCCCGCGATGGACTCCTCGGTGCAGGGGCACAGCTTGCAGACGATCCCCCTGTGGAACGACAGCACGCTCATCGGCGGCCTCGCCCTCGTGCTGCGCGAGCCCATCCCCTCAGAAGAGACGATCCGCTTCGGCACGGCCCTGGTGGAGGCGATCGCCCAGATCGCCTCCTTGAGCAGCCGATTCCATGAGATCCAACAGCGATTGACGCACCTCACCCTCTTCTACGACATCGGCCAGAAGCTGACCTCCACGCTGGACCTCTCGCAGGTCCTGCATGAAACGACCGAGCTGGCCGCCTCCGTGCTGGAAGCGGACGCATCAACGCTCATGCTGGTGGATGAGCAAACCCAGGAGCTGGTCTTCGAGATCCCAACCGGGTCAGCCGGGGGAGTGCTCCGCCAACAGCGTATCCCGATCACCCAGGGGATCGCCGGATGGGTCGCCACCCACGGCACGTCCGTCATCTGCAACGACACGGCCTCCGACCAACGCTTTAACTCCCTGGTCGATGCCATGACGGGCTACAACACCCGGTCCGTCCTGTGCGTTCCTCTCCAGGTGAAGGGGCGGATCATCGGCGTGTTGGAGGTGCTGAACAAACGGCAACCCGAGGGGTTCAACCAGCAGGACCTGGAGTGGCTGAGCACATTGGGGGCACAGGCGGCCATCGCCATCGAGAACGCCCGGCTGTACGAGGACCTGCGACGCGAGCAGGAGCGCATCCTGCGCGTGCAGGAGCAGGAGCGGCACGCCCTGGCGCAGGATCTGCATGACGGCCCCACCGCCACCCTGGGGGCCATGATCATGAGCCTGGACACGGCGCGACGCCTGGCGAAGACCGACCCGGAGCGCCTGGAGGAGGAGCTGGAGTACCTCTTCAATCTGGCTCGCTCAGCCAACCGGGAGCTGCGCCAGAAGCTGTTCGAGCTGCGCCCGGTCATCTTGCAGACGCGCGGGTTGTTGGCTGCATTGCGTTTCTATGCAAACCAGCTGCAGGACACGATCCGATTTGAGCTGTCCCTGGATCTCCCGGAATCCCTGCCGCATCTGGTCCCCCGGGCGGCGGAGGCCGTTTTTGCCGTCATCCAGGAGGCTGTGAACAACGTGCGGAAACACGCCCAGGCCAGCCGCTGCTGGCTGCGCGTGGCGCTGGACGAGGAGGCGCAGCGCCTGATCGTAGAGGTGGAGGACGACGGGATCGGCTTCGATGTACGGTCTGTGGAGAAGAACTACGAGGAGCGAGGCAGCCTGGGCCTGCTGAGCATGCGGGAGGGGGCGGAGGTCCTGGGAGCTCGCCTGGTGATCTCCTCGCCACGCCCCTCACACGACACCGGCACGCTGGTGCGGCTGGAGGTCCCTCTGGAGCGTCTGGTGGAGCGGAAACAGCCGTCCGATGGGCGGCAGCTCCAGCGCCTCCTGGAGTCGGATCGAACGGAAGCGCCCTGATCGACCAGCCGAGGGAAACGAAAAGCCCGGCATCTCTCTGCGCCGGGCTTTTGTATTCGATGCGGAACCCGCCGTCGATGCGGCGCGGCTCGTTCAGTTCAGGCTGAATTGAGCGCTGGCCAGTTGCACGCGCAGATCGTGCTCGCAAGCCGGGCAATACGTCACGCCGGCCCTCTTCTCCTCCTGTGCGTAGTGCAACAGCTCGAACACGTCGTTGGCGTGACGCATGGCGCATACCGCGGTGCAATGGGACTCGGGGCCTGTGAGATCCACGTTCTCCGTGCGGCCCGGGCGCGGCACCCGAGCCAGATGCCCAAGGTGATGCGCCACCAGGCGTCGCAACGCCATCAACCGCTGCTCCGGATCGGCGATCTCCCGCAGCGGCGCCACAGAGATCACGGTGGCCGTGCCGGGCAGGGTCAGCCCCAGGGATGACATCTCCGGGGCATCATCGGGGTCGGCGATGAGTTCCAGATCCAGGATCGCCAGATCGAAATGGGGGTCCTGGATCTGCCAGGGTTCCAGCTCCACCAGGCGCAGGAAGTCAGGGCCACGCACCCGCTTCAATTCGGGGTCCAGCGAGCGGTCCACATACCACTGCGTGCCCCAGTAGGCTGCGCCGCGAGGGACAGCGGGGATCACCCAGGTCCCAAACGGCCTGATCGTGGGCATCAGGGGAGAGATGCGCTTTCGCTTGCCGACCCGGAAGAGCGAATTGACGATCTGGTGCAGGGTGAACACGGCCTGAGCTGCCTCCTCCTCCGTCACACCCTCCGACCACATGACCGAGATCGGCTTCATCGCTTTCCTCCTCCTTGGGGCACCGAGCATGTACAACATCGCAATCCATCCCTCATCGCGTGATCTCTCTCGCAGCCCATTGTACGCTCTTTGCGGATGGCATACCCTCCTACCTGAGGGCGACGAGGCCCTCATCTGGGACAAGTATAACACAGCGATCGCCAGAGCGACAACCGCCCCTCGGCCCGGGTAATGTATCTTTTGGTGGAAATGCAACGGCTAAACCCCTCAAAGGCCCCCCGGCTTCCATACCTTCACCTGCCTCGCCCGGCTGGATCCACCCGAATCAGGCCGGGAAAGTTTTGTAGGGGCGCAGCGGCGCTGCGCCCCTACCGCGGTATCCGCAGAGCTATCCTGAGAGATGCGCGGTCAAACTGTCCGGTAGCTAAAAAATGGATTTCTTCGGAGGGGCTGCCGCCCCTCCGAGCCACCCCAGAGATGCGGAGCCACGCTTCCGTATCGCTTCATTTGATACCAATGGGGCGCACGGCTGTGCGCCCTTACAAAACACGTCTTTGAAGAAAGCGAGTGTTGCCTATTCCAATATGAGCGAAGCGGAAAAAGAGGATGTTTTGACGGAGGGAGGTCCCTCCGTACCTCCCCTGTGGGCTTGCGATAGGCCTGACGAAATTTCCACATTTTAGATACACGATCCCGGCCCCGCGGCATTGGACACACGATCACGAAGGCGGGGATTTGCTCGTCTGGGGACTTTGTGCTATATTCCTCTCGCTCGCGACGAGGGATGGGGAGGAATCGGCCCCGTGTGCCCTCGTTCTTTCTGCTCCTGGCCGCATGTCCGCTCGGACGTGCTTGACCGGGGGCTAACCCGAGGAAAGGAGGCTAGTTGGCGAGCGTGAGAGACTATGAGATGGTTTTCATCCTCCACCCACGCCTGGATGAGGAGGGCGTGGCCTCTGCGATTGAGCAGGTGACCAACTGGATCGTCTCCAGCGGGGGCGAGGTGATCGAGACCGAGCCCTGGGGACGCAGGCGCCTGGCTTACCCCATCCAGAAGCAATTGGAGGGCTATTACGTTGTCCAGCGGCTGCGGATGGCTCCCGAGGCGGTAGCCGAGTTGGAGCGTAATCTGCGGCTCAGCGAAGATGTCATGCGCCACCTCATCGTTCGCCCAGGGGCTTGAGGGCCGGAGGCACGCGTGGGTCGCCTATCGGCGGCCATAGAGAGAACGGAGTGGTGAATATGGCACGAGGACTGAACAAGGTCATCATCATAGGCAACCTGGGGCGGGATCCGGAGATGCGATACACGCCCAGCGGGAAGCCGGTTACCTCGTTCAGCGTGGCGACCAGCCGGAGCTGGGTCACTGCCGATGGCGAACGGCGAGATGCTACGGAGTGGTTCAACGTAGTAGCCTGGGGAAATCTGGCCGAGATCTGCAATCAATACCTGCGCAAAGGCTCCCGAGTGTATGTAGAGGGGCATCTCCAGACGCGCTGCTGGGATGATGAGCAGGGACAGAAGCACTACCGGACCGAACTGGTCGCCAACGAGATGATCATGTTGGACAGCCGGGCACCGGACGCGGATCTCGGGGACGATGCAGGTACCCCGGAAGCAGGCACCTGATCGACAGAGACACGAGAAGATCGTGGATTCGTGAGGGAGGATAACGTTGGCTGACGTTGAGGGACGCGAAGAGCGTCAAGAGGGAACACAACCGGCCCGGGCGCAGACGACAACGCCCCGGCCGCAGAGGTCCGCCCCATCCAGGTCGGGCTCTGGCATGCGCACGGCGCGCCCGCGCAGGCGCTATGGACGTCGAAGGCGAGTGTGCGCCTTCTGCGCGGAGCACGTCTCCTACATCGACTATAAGCGGCCCGAGGTCCTGAGCCGTTATCTCAGTGAGCGTGGTCAGATCTGGCCGCGCCGGAAGACCGGGCTGTGCTCCAAGCATCAGCGAGCTCTGGCAGTGGCGATCAAGCGAGCTCGCTTCCTGGCCCTGTTGCCTTTCACATGGGAACATATCCGCACGGTGGCGAAACGGCAAGGTTGAGTCGGACGTTGGATTCGTTGGCAATGGCGCGGGGCTCGTAGGATCGCGATGGAAAGGCATAGGATGGGCTCATCCTATGCCTTTTATCGTTGCAGGAAAAGTCATTCCGGCTTTTTGGGAGGCCGAATACAGGGAGGGTCGCGAGCGGCATGGCGAAAAAGCGCAGAAAGCAATCCACAGAACCAACCCGCAAACAGGTCGCGATCGGTCGCCGGCATCGAGAGCAATCGCGACGCGTGATGATCTTCACCGGGGCGGTGATCGCCCTGGTGCTGCTGGTGATCATCGCGGGGTTGGTGGACGAGTTCGTTCGCAAACCGAACTCGCCTATCGCACGGGTGGACGGCACCACCATTCGAACCCGGGACTTCCAACACCGGGTACGGTTGCAACGCTATAACCTGGAGAAGCAGCTCGAGCAGTATCGGATGCTGGATGCTCAGTTCTCCTCCGGGGACCAGCCCTCCATCTTCGCCAGCCAGATCAATCAGATCCAGGGGCTCCTGGCCAACCAGGAGACGCTCAGTCAGCAGATCCTGGACCAGATGATCGACGAAGAGGTCATCCGAAAGATCGCCGCCGAGCGTGGCATCACCGTCTCGCCGGAGGAGATAGAGGCGGAGCTGCGTTCCCAGGTGGCGCGCGGGCGCGGCGCGGTCACGGAGCCGGAAGCCACGGCCACCGCACAGGCGGCAATCGAGGCGACGGCGACCGCCGAGTCCTGGACCCCGACGCCCACGCCGACGCCCAACCCTGAGCAGGGCGAGGGCGGCGAGCCCACGCCAACCCCCTCCCCGACGCCCACGCCGACCGTTCACATCCTGACGGACGCGGAGTATCAGGCCGGCCTACAGGAGATGGAGACCACCCTGGCGCAGATCGCCGATATGTCCCTGGATGAATACCGCCGGGTGATCGAGGCGCGCCTGCTGGAGGAGAAGCTCCGGGAGCTGGTCGGGAAAGACGTGCCCACGACCGAGGAGCAGGTGCTAGCGCGGCATATCCTGATCGCCATTCGCACGCCCGCTCCCACACCGACGCCGACATACACCCCGACACCGCTGCCGGAAGGGGCGGAGGCGCCAACGCCCACACCGACGCCGACCGAACCCACCCCAACGCCCACGCCGACACTGGCGCCGCGCACAGAAGAGGAGGCGCTGGCGCTGGCCCAGGAGCTGGTCGAGCGTCTGCGCGCCGGAGAGGATTTCGCCAAGCTGGCGGAGGAGTACTCCGATGATCCGGGTAGCAAAGCCTCCGGCGGCGATCTGGGCTGGTTCGGGCGGGGCCGCATGGTGCCCGAGTTCGAGGAGGCGGCCTTCTCCCTGGAGCCCGGCCAGATCAGCGATCCCGTGAAGACCCCCTTCGGTTACCACATCATCCAGGTAATGGAGAAAGACCCGGCGCGCCCGGTCGACCCCTTCGAGCTGGAGCGGAGGAAGTCAGAGGCGTATCGGAAGTTGCTCGACGAGCAGAAGGCCGCTCTGAACATCGAACGCTACTGGTCGCCCGACAAAGTGCCGCCCACGCCGACGCCGGGACTGCCTCCACGATAACAGGGATAGGGCAAACGGCCGTTCGCCTCTGCTTTCCCTCTCGAAAGAAAAAGGACGCCCGACCGGGCGTCCTTTTCGCGTCCTGTGGCGGACATGGCTGCCACAGGAGGGAGAACCCTTTGCGCCCTTTGGATATACGCTCGCGGTGGCGGGCGCGGGGCGTCGTGCCGTTATCCTTCGAAAGGGGATGGCGCGGGCGTTGCCCTCGCCTACCCTGGGGAGTCCGCTTAGAGCGCGTCTGAAAATTTATCGGTAAAGCGTCTGAGGGTCTCCCTCAGCTACCAGCTCCATAGGGGGAGGTGTGGAGGGGAGATCCCCTCCACGGAAATCCCACTTTTCCGGCCTGCACCTGCTTTTCTCGGCCCTTCTCGAAGGACTCAGGCCGAGGCCGGGCAGGTCGAAGGCGGGAGAAGGGCTTTTTCCGGAGGGGCTTCGCCCCTCCGGGCTTCCCCATAGCGGAAGCAATGGCATTTCTCAGACACGCGCTAAGACCGGAAGACGGCGATGGCCTCTTCAGGAGCCTCGACCTCCTGCAGCCAGGCGAGCAACTTGCCGTGCAGGTCGTCGGCGACGTCCGGATGTTCAGAGATGACGTTCGCCTCGGCGTACGGGTCGGCCTGGAGGTCGTATAGCTCGCGTTCGCCGTCCGCCCCGACCGGGACGTAGGCCCACTTCTCCGTGTACACGACCGGCGTCACCCACTCGGCGGGGATGCTCCCATTCTCAAGCCGGAGGAACGAGGCCGAGATCACGTACTCGTGCAATGGGGGCTGAGACTCCCCGCGCAGCATGGGGGCGAAGGATCGTCCGTGGAACGGCTGCGGGGGCGCCACATCAATGCCCGCCAGATCCAGGAGCGTGGGCAGGATATCGGCGGGCTGCAGCAGCGCATCGACGGTCCGCCCCTCCTCGAGCCCTGGGGCGGCGATCAGGAAGGGGATATGAGCGACCTCCGGATAAAGAGGCCAATATCGTTCATCGCCGGGGTTGATGTTCGACTTGCCCGTTCGATTATGCTCGCCCAGGCTGATGCCGTGATCGGTGGTGAAGATCACGATTGAATTGTCCCACAGCCCCAGGTCGTCGATCTTCTGGAGCACGCGGCCGACCCAGCGATCGACCAGCTCCGCCTCGGCGCAGTAATGGGCGCGCAGATTCCTCAGCTCCTCTGGAGTCAGGTCGCTGGCCTTCCCGTAGTTGGGGTGGAGCATGGGCGCGCCCTCGTAATCCGGATCGTAGCGCTTCACCATGTACTCCGGCGGGTCCCATGGCTCGTGGGGATCGAAGAAGTCGACCCACAGGAAGAAGGGGTGGAACTGGTAGTTCTCCTCCAGCCATTCCACCGCCAGCTCC
Organism: Chloroflexota bacterium; assembly: GCA_024277095.1. Lineage (GTDB taxonomy): Bacteria > Chloroflexota > Anaerolineae > DUEN01 > DUEN01 > DUEN01. The sequence goes on along the minus strand of JAJRVX010000202.1, from coordinate 9,834 downwards.
GCCGTACGCGGCGGGAAGCGATCGATCTCCCGATACCAATACCGATTCGTCCAGCGGGCCAGGTCAACCAGGTTGCGCCCCTGGAAGTGCTTCCCGTAGCGCGTCTTCTCCGGGGGCATGACGTGCTCGATGGGGTGATTCATCCGCAGGAAATAGGTGTCGCCCTCCTGGCCGCGCAGCACGTGAGCTCCGTCGAAGCCGATGTTGAAGCTGCTGCGGAAGAGGTGCGGACAGTCGCAGAGGAGCTGGGATACGTAGCCCGCCTGGCGGAGGATCTCGGGGATGTGATTGGGGCTGCTCTCCCGCCGGTCTTGCCAGGGATACCAGGGCCAGCCGTATCGGCCGGTGGTCAGGTCCGTCCGATGAGGGATGGTGGGGAAGCTGCCCGTGTACAGGCGTGACAGGCTGACGGCCCGCTCCGCGAAGCGGTCCAGCTCGGGCGTGCGCACGGGCATGGCCGCCCGGTCGAACAGGTTGTCATAGCGAAACGTGTCGGAGATGAGCAGGATGATGTTCATGGTAGGCCTCCTGCGAGTGGGTGCGTCAGCACAGGCCAACCTGCGGCGGCAGAGGGTCGACGTTCTCGGCCATGCGGGCCACCAGGCGGTCCATGAGCTGGCGCTGCAAATCAGCGGCTTCCGGTCTGTCCCACAGGTTGTGCAGGCAATGCGGATCGCGCGTCAGGTCGTACAGCTCGCCGCGTTGCCCTTCCCCGTGCCAGGTGAGTCGCGCCGTGGGCGTGCGCACCGTGCGCCTCATCTCCGGGTCCTCGATGAAGGCCTCCCGGTACAGCTCCTCTTTCCCGTCGGCCAGCATGGGCACCAGCGACTTCCCCTGCACCCCCTCGGGGATGTCCGTGCCCGCGAGCTCGAGGATCGTGGGCATGATGTCGACGGACTGCGCGATGCCGCGGCGCGTCTGGCCGCCCTGCGGATCCCCCGGCCGGGCGATGATCAGAGGCACGTTCGTCACGCAGTCGTAGTGCGTGCCCTTGAAGAGCAGATGGTGATCGCCGAGCATCTCGCCGTGGTCCGAGGTGAAGACGACGATGGTGCGATCCAGCAGGCCGCGCCGGTCCAGCTCATCCATCAGCCGGCCGACCTGCTTATCGATGAGGCTGATCATGCCGTAGTAGTAGGCTTTGATCCGCCGCCAGTCGGCATCGGTCAGGTCGCACATGCCGATCGCCTCGTGGGAGCCCTCGCGTGCCAGGTACTTCCGTCGGTAAGCCTCCGGCCAGTCGTTCACCTCGGCTGGATCCCAGACCGGCGGCGGCATCCGGGCCGGATCGTACAGGGCATCGTAGGGCACCGGCGGCGTGAACGGATGGTGCGGATGGACAAACGAGGTCCACAGGAAGAACGGGCGATCCGCCGGATGGCCCCGCAGGTATTCGATGGATCGATCGGCGACCCACACCGTCTGATGATGCTCCTCGGGATAGACCGACGGGGCGGTGATATGCTGGGGATAGGAGAAGCTGTGCGGATCGGCCCAGGGGTCGAGGCCGTGCGCCCTCAGGTAGTCGGCGTAGGGGCCCACGCGGTGATCCTCGGTGAACACCCCCTGTTGGAAGCCATAGAAGGGGAACTCCCATGGCAACGGTTGCGGATTGACCGCCCAGCGCTCGTCGAAGTCCCCGGTAGCGCCGGGCCTGTCCTCGATCCAGCGCCACTGGGGGCCGAAGTGCATCTTGCCCACGCCGTAGGTCGCGTATCCCCGCCGCCGTAGCACCTCCATCAGGGTCAGCTCGCTCTCCGGCAGCACGCATCCGTTGCGCCGCAGGCCGTGGACGGATGGGAATCGCCCCGTGGCGATGCTCCCACGGTTGGGCGCGCACACCGGGCTGGCCGCGAACACCTGATCGAAACGGACGCCGCGTTCGGCGAGCCGATCGATGTGCGGCGTCCGGATCACCTCGTTTCCATAGCAGCCCAGCGCGTCCTTACGGAGCTGATCGCACGTGATGAGGAGGACGTTGGGTGGTGGCATGTCCCCTCCGGGGCGAGAGGCGCTCCCTTTGCTCACATCAATAGGCCCGGGCGAAGATGGCGATGCGGTCCGTCTCCTGCCCGGTGTAGAAGCAGCGTCCCCGGCCCTCCGGCGCGTCCAGCGGGAAGCAACGGATCGTCGCCTTGGTCTCCTCCTTGATGCGGTCCTCGTCCTCGCTGGTCCCGGCCCAGTGCACCCGGATGAACCCGCCCTGCGTCTTCAGGATCTCCTTGAACTCCCCGTAGCTCTCGGCCCGATGGGTGTTCTCGTCCCGGAAGCGGATGGCCCGCTCCAGCAGGGTGGCCTGGATAGCCTCCAGCATCGCCTGGACCTGGGCGACCAGCCCGTCCTGGGAGACGACCCGCTTCCCCTCCCGTCCCGGGACATCGCGCCGGGCGAACACGACCTGCCTTTGCTCCACGTCCCGGGGGCCGATCTCGATGCGCAACGGCACGCCGCGCATCTCCCAGTCGTTAAACTTAAAGCCAGGCGACACGTTATCTCGGTCATCGAACCGGACCCGCACGTCGGCGTCCAGGAGCTCGGCCGCGATCTTCTGCCCGGCCTCCAGCACCGTGGCCCGCTCCTCGTCGTTCCTCCAGATGGGGACGATCACCACCTGATAGGGGGCCAGGCGCGGCGGCAGGATGAGCCCCTGGTCGTCCCCGTGCACCATGATGATCCCGCCGATGAAGCGCGTGCTCAGCCCCCAGCTGGTGGTCCATACGTACTGGAGCTCGTTGTTCTGGTCCAGGAACTTGATGTCGAACGCACGGGCGAAATTCTGGCCCAGGAAGTGGCTGGTGCCCGCCTGAAGCGCCCAGCCGTTCCCCATCATCGCCTCGATGGTGTAGCTCGCCACCGCGCCGGCGAACTTCTCTCGCTCGCTCTTCTGGCCGGGGATGACCGGGACGGCCGCCTCGTTCACGGCGAAGTCGGTGTACAGGTCCAGGATGCGCAGCGTCTCCTCCATCGCCTCCTCTTCGGTGGCATGGGCCGTGTGCCCCTCCTGCCAGAGGAACTCCGTCGTGCGCAGGAAGAGGCGGGTGCGCTTCTCCCACCGCACGACGTTCGCCCACTGGTTGATGAGGACGGGCAGGTCCCGGTAGGACCGGATCCACTGCGCGTACATGTGCCCGATGATGGTCTCCGAGGTGGGGCGGACGGCCAGCGGCTCCTCCAGTTCCTCGCCGCCACCGTGGGTGACCACCGCCAGCTCGGGCGAGAATCCCTCGACGTGCTCGGCTTCCTTCTGCAGGAAGCTCATGGGGATGAAGAGGGGGAAGTAGGCGTTGACGTGTCCCGTCGCCTTGAACCGGCGATCCAGCGCGCTCTGGATGTTCTCCCACAGCGCGTAGCCGTACGGTTTGATGACCATGCATCCCCGCACGGGGGCGTAGTCGGCCATGTCCGCCCGCTGCACCACATCCGTATACCAGCGGGCGAAGTCCTGACTCCTCGGTGTGATCTTCTCAGCCATGGATTCCTTTCCTCCGGCACATGAATTCTGGACGAGCACATCGGCATGAAGCGCCAATGTTGGAGATCATCCTCAACACCATCCGTCTGTCCAAAGCCCCTTTTCCCCGCCTTTTCCCTGCATAGTTGGGGCTTCGGCCGGTGTCCTCCGGCCCCCACGGGGCAGGTGGAGGGCTGAAGACGGGTTTCTTCGGAGGAACTGCCGCCCCTCCGGGCCCCCCAGGGATGTAGAAACGTGCTTCCGTACCGCTTAACCTGATGCCAATGGGGCAAGACGGGAATTCTCCCCCGCCCTCACCCCAGCAACGCCACCGCCTCGTCCACATCGGCGGCCAGCCGGGCCAGCGCCAGGATGGAATCGCCCATCTCCGTGTGGCGCCTGAACGCGTCCACCAGCCCGGCCCATGGCGAGCCGATCAGGACGAAGGGCCGCGGGGATAGGCTGCCCGTCTGGAGCAGGCTCCACACCAGCGTCACCTCGGTCAGGGTGCCGATGCCGCCCGGCAGCGCGATGAAGGCGTCCCCCAGCGACGTGATCGCCTCCAGACGGGCGATCAGCGTGGGCATCCTGCGCTCCTCGCTCAGCCACGGGTTGGGCGGAAGCGGGTTGAAGGCGGCACAGGTGACGCCGATGACGTGTCCGCCCGCCTCCCGGGCTCCCTGGCTGACGGCCGCCATCGTGCCGTCGTATCCGCCGTTGGCGACGACCCAACCCGCCCGAGCCAGGCGCCGCCCCAGCTCATATGCCTGCCGCCAGGCCGCCGTCCCCTCCGGCGTCCTCGCGCTGCCGAATATCGACACGATCTTCCCTGTCATCTTCCCTCGCTGTGTTGTGAGCGATAGCCCAGTATGAACTTACGGCCCATCAGGCACGCAACACGGATGATCGACGCGGCCGTGCCCGGCGTCCCTCGTGTTCCTCGATCTCCAGGACGCGGAACCCGTAGGTGTTGATGACAACGGTGTCCTGATAGACCGTCCTCGTCTGCTCGTCAGGGCGGTACACGTGCTTGTGGCCGTGGATCAGATACCTCGGCCGGAACCAACGCATGAAGGTCAGGAACGAGACGAATCCGGTATGCGCCCGATCCGGCCCATCGTGGATCCCCCGCGGCGGCGCGTGCGTGATGAGGATGTCCAGGTATCGGCCGTACCGGAGGCGTGCCGCCAGCAGGCTGGGGATCAGGCGAGCGATCTTCAGCCACATCTCGCGCTCCGTGTACTGGAAGCGAGGATTGCGATTGTATCGATACGCTCCCTCCAACCCGGCGATCAGGATCCCTCGCTCGTAGACCAGGCGGCCGTCCAGATCGCCGCCCACGAACCGGCGGATGGGGGGCTCCAAGCCGAACTCCAGCCCCTGGGCGTGATTCCCGAAGACATAGTAGCAGGGCGCGCCCAGCATGCTGGAGACGAAATCGAGATAGTAGAAGGGGAGATCTCCACAGCTCAGCACCAGGTCGATCTTCCCGAGTCGAGTCAGGATATGGGGGCTGTACAAGATCGGCACAATTCGATCGCTAATAGTTAAAATACGCATCTCGCTCACATCGTGGGCGCCATTGCCCTGCTATCCCCGATATCCGACCGGGCTATTTCCCTGACACCACGGACGAAACAAAACGCTAGCCCTCCATCCGAAGCGAGAGAGCTAGCGCGTGTTCTCCTGCGCGAATACCCGGCCAGGGCGACCTACTCGGGCCCGAGCGCTAGCTCAGGCTGCCGGGTAGGCAAGGGCCCCCTGACATCCCATATGAACACTGCCGCCACCCACCGGGATCGCATCATCAACCTCAAGCCCTGGCAGACACAGCCGCATGACTGTGTGGGAGTATACCATTGATCAGGATGAGCGTCAACGACGCGCAGACGCAGGGTATAGCGCTAAACTGTCGGTGATCACAAGCGGCCACAAGCCGTAGGGGCGAGGTGCCCTCGCTCTTTCCCCCTGCTGGCAGCCTGCCTATTCCCAGCCTGAGCCTGGCCTAGAGGCTGGGAATAGCAGGCAATGGGCAGAAGGGAAAGGTGTTTTCCGGAGGGGCAGCCCCTCCGGGCCTCCCCAGTGGCTGAAACTGGCGCTTTTCGCCTGAATCCATCGACTTCCTTGCGGTATACCCCAGACGGGAGGGACCATCCTATTCTGCTTGTGACAGCCATTGGATTCGCACACTGCCTTCTAACTGCTCAAACTCCGGATCGCCCGTCACCAAGACAGCACCCGTACCCATGGCTAATGCAGCGGCGAAAGTATCCGCATAAGCAAGAGGATAAGCCGCCTTTATGCCGGCAGCCTTCAGCGCCAGTTCCTGCCCCACAGGAATGATTTCCAGCCCTGTTGCCTCCAGGGTAGCCAAGACCTGATACGCCCGCTCCTTCCCCCATCGCCGCTCTACAATGTAAGCGACCTCTCCCACATTCACCCACGTCATCAAGACACGCGCTTTCCCCTCTCTTGCTCGTTGCAGTAACTGGGAAACCTGTTCTCCTCCAACCTCACCCTTCAGCAAGGCCAATATAGCGAAGCTGTCAAGAACATAGGTTTCAACCACAACGGCGATCCTCCCGTTCTCGTTCGCGCGCCCGCTCAGCCAGCAAGTCCGCCGTCAGCGATGGTCCGTCTTTCAACATTCCATGCAAGGCTTTCACTGGATCATCCGGTAGTGGCACCAGAGCCAGGATGTTACCATAGTCCACAATTTGTACTTGCGTCCCCCGCTTCAAACCGTATTTCTCTCTCAAGTCTTTAGGGATCACCACCCACCCCTTGGCTGACACCTTCGCTGTATACACTGTCCCCTCCTATAGTCTAACAAATCATGGGGCAGTATACCATAACCACCGATGAGGCGCAATCATTTTATATCCAGTGCAACGATATACATAGAGTATCCCCCGTTAGCACCACACGTAATAGGCGTCCTCACTGTGGGATTGGCTGTTCCTTCCGTGCGACGATGACGAATTCCCCGCCAACGTAGGCCCGCTCGTGATCCCAGCTCCCGGCGGGGGCCTGCGGATCGGGCGGAACCGCCCGGGAGACGTCCTCCACATGCCGGATCGACAGCCCGACTTCGACGAGCCCGTTGAAGATGTCGTCCATGTAGTGCCGGAACTCGATCGCACCGTCCTCCCGCGGATCGACCCGCTGGAAGTACGGCTTCGTGATCCGATACCCACCCCCATCCCACGCCACGAAGTGGAGCGCCGGCTGCCTCCAATCCACGCGATACAATCCGCCCGGTCTCAGCACCCGGGCGACTTCCGAGTACACCTGCCGGGCGTCGGGGACGTAGCAAATGGCCGTCCCGTACACGAGATCGAAGGATTCGTCGTCCAGCATGGAGAGATCCCGCATGTCCGCGTGGATCGTCCGGATCTCGACGCCGTAATGCGCCGCCGCCCTCCGGTCCCCCTCAAGCTGCCCCTGAGCCAGGTCGACCACGGTCACCCGCGCGCCGAGCAAGGCGAACACGGCCGACTGCTGCCCACCGCCGCACGCCAGGCAGAGCACGTCCTTGCCCTCAACGCCGGCGAGGATGCTGCGGGGCGTCATCTCCTTCAATGGCCCCGGCGCGGAGTCTATCCTGCCCTCGGCGAACGCCCGGACCACATCGGGATCCAGGCCCAGCCAGGGGATGGTGAACCCGCACCCCTCCTGCACCATCCGCTCCCAGTGACGTTCGTTCGCCGCTGCGACTTCGTCCCTTTCCTTCATCGTATCCGCTTCTCGCGATGTCGGTAGCTCTGCAATGAGATGCTGCTTTCAAGACGCAAACGCGATACCCGGCCATTACTCCAACCCAAGTCGCTGAATTTTGTCATCTGCGCTACTATATCCATACTACCCTCTCATGGGACGATCTACGCCCTCACCGGCCAGGATCTTCACGCTGGCACCTTTATGGGATACACCACATCGGCTCGCAACGCTTCAGCGGCAAAGGCCAGTGCTGCTTGAATCGCCTCGCGGGTTAGCCGGGGATGTGCTTCAAGTAGCTCGTCTACTGTCTCACCGGCAGTCAGCTTTTCTAAAATGAGTTCCACGGTAATGCGGGTTCCGGCAATCACCGGTTTGCCCATCATCACCGAAGGATTCGAGACAATCCATTCTCTCCACGTCGTCATCATCTCGACCCCTTGCTTATCAAAACATAGCGGCCCAACGCCCGAGCTCAGCCGCCGTGCGGAGCGAGCGCAGCACGGTCGGCTGCAGCAGGGGCTAGGCGCTTTCTTCATTCACACTTTGCTGTACCATTAGCAATTGGTTGGCAAAACGCCAACTACGAATCAGAGTACCTATCACACCACCTTCAACGACAACGAACCAAACCATCACCTCGATCCATAGTGGCATTCTGACGAGGTAAAGCACAGCACCAACTACCGTTATAAGGAGCCCTAACCTCAATATATCCTTTCCTGCCCGCGCATTTGCTTCGTACCATACAGTTTCATCGGCAAGAGTGGCAGGAATACGCAAACCATAGCATTGGTTCGGGGGTATCCTCTTCTGGATAAGAGGAACGGACACCCCTATGAAAAGCAGACCTAAAAAAATCGATGCTGCTAGCAAAACGAGATCCGCGTTCATGATAACAGGCACCCCTTCATCGCCGCCTAACCCTTGCATATACGGAATCCGTACTTTCCACCAATTCAGGGTATTACGTGGATTCCGTATACACTTCCGGATGATCGATAGACACGGAAACATTCTATGTAATACGGCCGCTGAATGCGGGGCCACCTTACGCACAGCGGAGGCTTTGCGGCCTCTTGCACGCCATTGTACCCGAAGGAGATTTCTGCGTCAACGCAACGAGCGCCATTTTGGTGGAATGCGCATGTTCCGCTGCATGGCCGTATCGCGAAGCCCCCGAAGCCATTGACGGCTCCGGGGTTCCGTTCATTGGAATCTTTACAAGGGTTTCCACACAGAGACGCGGTAATGTCCCTCTCCACATCGTCACGTTTCCGTGCGGTGCTATCGCGACTTTCACTCGTTCAGGAACATCAAGAAGCCGCCGCTGGCGTAGATCAGGTTGCCGGTCAGCCACCGGGCCTGTTCCGAGACCAGGAAGGTGATCACGTCGGCGATATCCTCCGGATATCCCAGACGCCCCAGCGGCGTCTGTTGCACGATCCGTTCCTCCTCCTCGGGCGTGATGTAGGCCGTCTGCGTGGCGCCGGGACATACCACGTTCACCGTGATCCCGTACTTCCCCAGCTCGGACGCCGCCGACAGGCTGTAGGAGACCAGCGCTCGCTTGCTCGCCGCGTAGCTGACGCTGGAGCCATGCCGCGCCACCGTGGTAAGCGTCACGATCCGCCCCCAATCGGCCCGCCGGGCGATGTGGCGTTCCACGAACTCGCGTATCATGAGGGCGGGCGCGCGGGCGTTCACGGCCAGATGCCGGTCGATGATGTCCGCGTCGATGAGCGCCACGCCGTGCGCCTCGTCGGAGGCGATCGCGGGATCGAAGGTATCGGCGGCCCAGTGCGTATGGTTGATCACGAGGATGTCCACGGGGCCGAGCTCCCGCTCGCAGAGCTCGAACAGCCGGCCGACATTCTCGGGCACGGCCAAATCCAGCTCGTGGGCGACAGCTGTGCCGCCGGACGCGCGTATCTCATCGGCGACGACCTCACCCCGCCGTTGCCACATCGCGTAGTACAACGGGAGGCCGGGCTCACCGCGTCGCCGCGCCTCCTCCAGCTCCTCTTCCGAGCAGGGGACCGGGGGAATATAGTAGGCCACGAAGGCCTTCACACCCTGAGCGGCGAGAGATTTCGCCGTGGCCGCCCCGATGCCGTGATTGGCCCCGGTGACGATGGCCACCTTGCCTGCCAGTTTCGGATCGATCAAGGAACCCTCCTGTCACGCAACTCGGTGGAAATACGGCGGGGAACGGAGTGTATCTGAAAAATGCCGTCGCTTCTGCTGTGGGGAGGCCCGGAGGGGCTTCGCCCCTCCGGAAAAAGCCCTTCTCCCGCCTTCGACCTGCCCGGCCTCGGCCTGAGTCCTTCGGAAAGGGCCGAGAAAGGCAGGTACAGGCCGGAAAGGTGGGGTTCTCCGTGGAGGGGACACCTCTCCTTGTGGAGCTGGTCGTTGAGGGAGACCCTCAGACGTCTTGGGTGAAGGGCTGAAAAAGAGGGTGTTTTTGAGGGGCTGCGCCCCTCAAAGCCTCCCCGCGGTATTTTCACCGAAAAAGATACACTACCTTGCTATAGGGCTTTTCAAAGCTCTAATGGATCAGTATCATAAAGGTGAGATGGAGCCAAGAGAAGGACGAGGAGGGGGAAATGATGAAGGGATCGTTGTTGGAGCGACTACGGGGTGTGCGGGATCCCCGGTCGCGGCGG
>JAJRVX010000201.1:0-10483 GCA_024277095.1 Chloroflexota bacterium | reverse complement strand
TCGATCAGGAAGACCAGAGACTTGATGATCTGCTCCGGGGCGCACCCGACCGCCCTGGCCGCCGCGGTCACCGATGGAGTCTCATGGGGCGGTCTCACCAGTTCGGCCTCAATGCCGTGCTGCTCGATGTACCGAGCTAGATCCTCCGAAGTATGGATATCCTCTTCCCTCATTCCCTCTCTTTCGACCTCCGTCTTTTGTCCATCGTCTGCCGTCCATCAATCCGCCGGCGCCACATGGACCACACAATCATGGAACGTCGCCCCGCCGCCCATATCGGCCAGGGCTTGCGAGGTCACGAAGTTGACGTTTTGCCCGCCGGGGCTGAGCTTGGGCCACCAGATGCTGGGGGCCATGCATACGCCGGGGCGCACGTCCCCGGTCACCCGGGCGCGGGCGAGGAAGCTCCCTCGCTCGTTCCAGACGCGCACGATCTGTCCGTCTTCGATGCCGTGCCGCGCAGCGTCGTCCGGATGTACCCAGACCATCGGCTCGCCCTCGCGCCGCCGCAACCGGTCCACGTTGACGAAGGTGGAGTTGAGGAAGGCGTGGGCGGGTGGCGAGATCAGCAGGAGCCCTCCCGCCGCTCGTTCGGAGCGGACCTCGGCCTCCCAGTTGGGTGGGGCATACGTGGGCAGGGGATCGTATCCGTCCCGGGCCATGCGCTCGCTGTATAGCTCGCACTTGCCGGAGGGGGTGGGGAAGCGCCCGTCGGCGAAAGGGCGATAGGGATCGGGCAGGCTCAGCCGCACGAAGCCCTGCTCCAGCAGCCGTTCGAGGGTCACACCGGCCAGCTCCGGCGCGTCGCTCTCCAGCGCCTGCCGGATGATCGTCAGGTCGTCGTCCCGGAAGCAGGGCTCGTCGAACCCCATGCGCTGGGCCAGCAGTCGGAAGATCTCGCTGTTGGGCTTGCTCTCGCCCAGGGGGGCGATGGCCGGGCGGTTGAGGGCCAGGTAATAGTGGCCGTAGGGCTTAACCAGATCCCAATGCTCCAGTTGCGTGGTGGCCGGCAGCACGATGTCCGCGTAGTCAGCCGTATCGGTCTGGAAGTGCTCCAGCACCACGGTGAAGAGGTCCTCCCGGCTCAGCCCTTTTCGCACCGCGGCCTGATCGGGAGCGACGGCGGCCGGGTTGCTGTTGTACACCACCAGCGCCTGGATGGGCGGATCATCCACCTCGTTCAGGACGCGGCCCAGCTCCACCATGTTCAGCGCCCGGGTGTCCGGCGGGCAGAGATCAGGGCGTTCCAGCTTTTGATAGTTGAGGGGGAACGCACCGCTGGTGGAGAGGAGCAGCCCGCCGCCCACGTCCCGCCACGCGCCCACCAGCGCGGGCAAGCAGGCGATGGTCCGCACGGCCATGCCGCCGCCCGCGTGACGCTGCATGCCGTAGTTGATGCGGATCACCGCCGGGCGCGTGGTCGCGTACTCGCGGGCGAGCTGCGTGATGGCATCCGGGTCCAGCCCCGTGATGGCGGCGGCGCGCTCCGGCGTCCATTCCGCCACCCGCTCCCGCAGCCGATCGCCACCTATGCAGTGCTCCTCGATGAACGCCCGGTCCTCCAGCCCGTCCCGGAAGATCACATGCATCATGGCCAGGGCCAGAGCGGCATCGGTCCCCGGCAGGATGGGCAGCCACCAGTCGGACGCCCGAGCCGTGCGTGTGCGCACCGGGTCGATGCACACCACCTTCGCGCCGTTCTTCCGGGCCTCCTGGACGAAGGGCCACAGGTGGGCGTTGGAGGTGAGGAGGTTGGCGCCCCAGAGGAGAATGTAGCGGGCGTGGGCGAATTCCTCGGGTGGCGTGCCGCGGGCGGTGCCCAACGTGTACCTCAGCCCGGTGAAGCCCGCCTCGGAGCAGATGGTGCGCAGCAGCCGGGTGGCGCCCAGCCGGTGGAAGAAGCGCCGGTCCATGGATTGGCTCTGGACGATCCCCATGGTGCCGGCGTAGGAGTAGGGCAGGATGGCCTCCGCCCCATAACGCCCGGCAATTTCCAATAACCGCTCACTAATCTCTCCTAACGCTTCATCCCAGGAGATGCGCTCGAAGCGCCCCTCGCCCTTGGCGCCCGTCCGGCGCATGGGATGAAGCAGCCGATCCGGGTGATAGGTGCGCTCCAGGTAGTGGTTCACCTTGGTGCACAGGAAGCCGCGCGTGATCGGGTGATCTTCGGCGCCGCGCAGGCGGATGGCGCGCCCCGTCGCCCGATCCACCGTGGCGATCCAGGCGCATGTATCGGGGCAGTCGTGCGGACACGCGCCGCGAACGTCGATGATCTCTTCTCGGCGGCCGTGGATGGCCGCCCTGCGCTCCTGACCGGTCGATATGCTCACGAAGAAGGCTCCCGGCGTCCTCCACTATGACGCCTGTTCCTAATAAGTATGGACCAAAGGCGAGAAAAGAGGCTTTTCTGCGGACAAGGGGGAAGCCTCGCCTGTGTCGTTCGGCTGGCGCGCATGGGGCGAACGACCGCTCGTCCCTACTTCTTCTCCGCCAGCCAGCGCCGGGCGAGTTCCGCCAGCATGGCCGTTCCCACGGGCAGGGCATCCTCGTCGATGTCGAACGTCGTGCTGTGGCCGGCGCGGATCGGCTCCCCCGGCGTCCGCACGCCGAGGCGGAAGAAGCAGCCGGGGACCGCTTGGGCCATGTAGCTGAAGTCCTCGGCTCCCATGCTGATGGGTGCCTCATATACACGATCGGCGCCCAGCATCGCCTCCGCCACCTGGCGCACGAAGGCGGCCGCTCGCTCGTCGTTCACGGTGGGCGGGTAGCCGGGCTTGATCTGCAGCCGGTAGTCGCCGTCCAGGGCACGGGCCGCCTCGCCCGCTCGCTCGATCTCTTTCCAGAGCAACTGGCGCGTCTCCTCCGTCAGGCTGCGGATCGTGCCCCGCAGGTTCACCCGGTCGCAGACGATGTTCTCCTTCATCCCGCCCTGGATCCCGCCGATGGTGATCACGCCCGGGTCCATGGGATCCAGCCGGCGGGAGACGATCTGGTTGATCGCATGTACCACGTGGGCCGCCAGGACGATGGCGTCCACGCCGCGGTCCGGATGCGCGCCGTGCGCCGCCCGGCCCAGCACATCCATGTCGAAGGCGTCCGCGGCTGCCTGCATCGGACCGGAGCGCACGCCGACGGTCCCGACCTCGGAGTCCGTGTCCACGTGCAGCCCAAACACCACGTCGACGCCGTCCAGCGCCCCTTCCTCGACCATGCGCAGGCCTCCGGACTTTCCCTCGTCATCCTGTCCCTCCTCGGACGGCTGGAAGAGCAGCCGGACCCGGCCCGGCAGCGATTCTTCGACGGCCTTCAGCAGCATGGCGGCGCCCAGCAGCATGGCCGTATGGGCGTCATGGCCGCAGGCGTGCATCTTCCCCTCCTCCTGCGAGCGGTAGGGCACGTCATTGGCCTCCGGGATGGGCAATGCGTCCATATCGGCCCTCAGGGCCACCACGGGGCCGTCTCCCCGGCCGATGGTAGCGACCACGCCGGTCTTCGCGATCCCCGTCTCATAGGGGATGCCAAGATCGGACAGCGTGCGGGTGATCAACTCCGCCGTGCGGTGCTCCTCGAACCCCAGCTCGGGGTGCATGTGGATCTCTCGGCGCAAGGAGCGGATGCGTTCGTGTAAGGCGCGGGCTTGTTCTAACATGGCTTGTCCCTCGTCGCGTGATGGATTGGGGATGAGGACGTGGTGGCGTCCTCTCCGACGTCTCATGATGATGGTTCCCTGCCGGTGCCGTAACGATCGAGTAATTGCTTACGGGAGATCCAGAATCGTCTGTGCTTCAGCCGCCGCAGGTTTTTCCCATTCAGGCTGCTTGGGTTGAACGTCCAGATTATCCCCCAGGTGTAGAGTTTCTGCCAAAAACTCAGGAACCGGGTGAGGAGCCCAGCGGGCTCCTGTTGGTCCAACAGGTCGAATCCCCAGCGATCCGCCGCGCGGGCTGCTTGCGCTAGCCCGTCTCCGCTTCCGATAGCCAGGACCCCCCGGAAGGCTTTAACTTCTCGGAAACGAGGGTCGGATTCCACGTAAGCGGCCAGCGCGGCCAGGGAGCGGGCCATCCGGCGTCGGAAGGTGAACGCCCAGACGAGATCCGGTCCTTCGGGCGGCATGGGCGGGATGTGCTCGTTCCACAGGTGCAGTTCGCCGATCAGTTCCCCGGGGAGGACCCGGGTGCCGTCGGATAGCAGGACCTCCTCGTCGCTCTTGTGTAGGGCGATGCGAAGGATGCAATCCTCTTCCTGACTGAATTCCTGGATGTGATAGCAGCGGCGTAGCAGGGCATCCAGCCCTCGTATGACCCACCTCAGGACCGAAGAGGGGATCTTGTGTGTCGCCTGTGGTAGAGGGTGCAGGCGGCCATCGGCGGTCAGCGCGAATCGCTCTCCTCGCCACGTCACCTGTCTGCCCATCGCGCCGGCACACCAGATCAGTACACTCAACATGTCCCGTATGGGCAGGAGGATCAGCCATTTGCGTGATTCACGGTCGTCGGTGTAATGGGTCACCTGCCATGCTACCAGCCAGCGCAAGAGCAGGGAGATCGTCAACACCTGCTGTCTCTATCTCGGCCCAGGTCTCTGCGGAAGGGCCGGGAAAGGCAGGTGCAAGCCGGAAAAGCGGGATTCTCGTGGAAGGGAATCCTCTCCACACCTCCCCCTGTGGAGCTGGTAACTGAGGGAGCCCTTCAGACACGCGCTGGGAGTGCGCCTGGAGAAAGCGGCTTGGGTCCCATGGAGGGATTATACCACAGCGGTGCCGACGAAGATCTGAAGTTCTCAGTCGGCCGCCCGGCTGACGAGATGCCTATCGTGATGTTGGGGGAAGGTTCAGATCCCGCCGGATCTGGGGAAGCGCCGCGCGGGCGGCCTCGCGCCCCGCCTCCAACAGGGCGGAAGCATCGGAGAAGTCGATCAGGCTCAGGTGGGTGATCTGCGGCTGGATCAGGCAGTCGGCCTGCTCGGTTTCAAAATGGGTGGCCCGCATGAGCGTGTAGATGGTCGCCGTCAGCATTTCGAGCAGATGCCTCGGCTCCCGTTGCAACGCGCCCCGAGGCAGCAGGTCGACGGCGATCACGTAGTCGGCCCCCAGGCTGCGGGCTACGGACACGGGCAGGTTGTTGAGGATCCCGCCGTCCACCAGCAGGCGGCCATCCAGCCGGGCGGGGCTGAAGATGGTTGGCACGGAGCAGCTCGCGCGTACGGCCGGCGCCACCAGCCCCTCCCGCAGGACGACCAGCTCGCTGGCCACGATGTCAGCGGCCACCGCGGCGAAGGGGATACGCAGGTCCGCGAAGGTCAGTTGGGCGCCGAGGACCTCGTTGATGTAATCCTCCAGCGGGCTGATGTCCAGCAACCCAAGGCGGGGGCGGCGCACGCGACTGATGTGCGTCCAGCGCAGTTGCAGGGCCAGATCCTCCAGTTGTGAGGCGGGCACCCCGGCGGCGTAGACCGCTCCCACGGCTGCCCCCGCGCTCACCCCGGCGATGCAATGGATGGGGATGTGAGCCTCCTCCAGCACCTCCAGGACGCCAATATGGGTGATGCCGCGCACGGCCCCGCCGCTGAGGGCCAGTCCTACGCGGCGAGGACGAGGATGCCACCAGTGGGTGAGCCGATCCACGAGACGGGTCAACATCGCGTCGCTCCTTTCCCTGCTCCTGGCCTGCTGTTCCCAGTTTGGATCTCACCTGAGCCGGGAACGGTGGGAGGTCTTATCCGCCATCTGCTCGCGAACAGGGGCGGTTTGTGATCGTCCCTCCTAAGAGCCCCTTCGGGCCCTCTCGGGAGGGGGATCGTCGGTTACGACAATGTCCTTCCTCGCGACTCCGCATCCCGCCTGCGTGCGGTGCCTACTTCTCCTCGAGCGGGTTCAGGCGATAGTGGATCACTTCCACGCGGGCGAAGTCCTTGCGGGCGATGGCCTCCGCATGCTCGTCCAGCCAGGCGCGCACCAGCCCTCGGCGGTCCCACATCTCCTCCTCCGAGATGACGAGCCAAACTCCCTGTCGCCCGGCCAGCCGGTGATGCATCTCGTCGTCCACCTGCTCGGGCGTCATCCCGGCGTTGGTGTAGGGGGGCTCGACGAGAGGCACGTCGTGGCCCGCGTAGTACGTGTACGTGTAACGGAGATAGGGCATGAGCAACATGACCGCCTCCTCCGGCTGGCGTTGTCGCTCCACCCAGGCGGCGGCCTGTCGGAAGTCCGACTTGATAGGGGTGTGGGTGTGGTAAGCCGTGGCCTGTAGGTTCAGCGCGACGACGCTGCCCAGGGCCAGCAGGGCGATCCACCGGCTGTACGGCCTCACCGCGGCGACGCCCAGCCCGGCCAGCAACCACAGCGCCGGCGCGATCCAGATCAGGTAGCGATCGGTGAACAGCGGGACCCGCAGCGAGATGGCAAACAGGGCCAGCGCCGGGAATAGAAGCCACAGGGTCAGCCACGCCAGGGGGGGAATCCCGAAGCGCCTGATCCGATCGTGCCCGATCCAGAGGCCGGCCAGGACCAGGAAGACGGCGGGCATCACGCTCCACGCGTTGGAGACGGGGTAGAACCCCCGGGTGAACGCCAGCAGGAGCACGGTGGCCATCTGGTCCAGTGGGAGAAAGGGAAACCCGGGATTGAACCAGCTCGCGGTCAACAGCTTATATTGCCATTTCACCAGTGGCAGGTAGGGCAGCGTCAGCCCGGCCAGCGCGATCGCGTACCCTCGCCATTGATGGCGGCTCGTTGCCCAGCCGGTGAGGAACCATAGGAGGTGCAGCGGGATCAGCAGCACGGCCAGGACGTGGATATAGAAGCAGAGCGTGGTGAGCAGCCAGTACAGCGCCCATCGCCGGTAGCCGCCCCGGCGTATCGCCTGCACAAAGGCCAGGCTGCTGGCCAGGGCCAGCGCGGTGATGAGGGCGTACATCTTCCCTTCCTGGCTGTACCACGTCAGGTAAGGGTTCGTCGCCATGAACAGCCCGACGGCCAGGCTGGCGGTTCGGGGCCAGCCGAGTCGGATGGCCAGGATCATGGCCAGCGGCACGGCGACCACGCCCGCGCACACCGCGGTGAACCGCAGCGCGTATTCGCTGTGCCCGGCTACGGCCAGCCAGGGGCGTAGGAGTAGGAAGAAGAGTGGGCCGTTCTCCCCTGGCTTGGTGAACGTCGCCAGCATCTCCGGCCAGGGCCGGGTAGCAAATCGCAGCGCATCCACCTCGTCGCGCCAGAAGCTTTGCGCGGTTAACCCCCACACCCGCCAGGCGAAGGCCAGCCAGGTGAGCGCGATCATGGCTGCGTGACGCCGGCTCCTTTTTGGAAGGGTGATCCGCGCGCGCATGCGGTTCCCTCCTCAGGAGCGGGCGCGTCGCCCGCGCCGATCGAGCCAGAAGAGGATCACAGGGATGGCGATCAAGACGATGATCCCGCATCCCAGCCACAGGTATCCGAAGGCGAGGGCCAGGGTCCGAAAGAGGATCTCGAGGTCGCTTTGCTGGGCAGGCTCGAGGGGTTCCAGAGGCAATGGTTGCTCCTCTCTGGGCAACTGGGTGGCCCCCGGTGAGGCCTCCTTGGGCTCTTGCCCTTGCGGCGCGGCGGGCTCCTGCGCCGATGTTGGGGCGGACTCCGCCGGGGTGGAAGCAGGCATCTGAATAGGTGGGGGCGATTGAAAGGCCGAGTTTTGGATCGGTGTGGCCGTGGCGGCGGCCGCGTTCGCGTCGGGAGGGGATTGGAAGGCGAAATCCGCAACCACCAGGGGCGGCTGTGAGGCGATGGCCCACGCGAGGAGAACGACGAGCAAGCCCGCGCAGGCGAGCGCAGCTTTGGGAGCAGGCCTGGATTGTCGTGTCACGGATGCACTCCCTGATGTGAATTTCGATGCTCGCCGGATCCTACGAGCGAGAACCGTTTGTCTGGCAGAATGTTTAAGATGGCCCCAATGCGATCCCGTGGCTCATTATAGCAAAAGCTCATGCCAAATGCCAGACGCGAGGAAGTGACGTTTCCATCGTTTTGGATACGTCACCGTCGGTGTGCTGGCTTCAGGGAGTGGGTAAGGGATCAGCGTTCCCGATCGTCGATCGCCTGCTGATAGTGGTTGCAGAGATCTTGCAGGACACACACGTGACAGCGGGGATCTCGGGCTTTGCACACCTGTCGGCCGTGGCGGATCAGATCGATGTGGAGCGGGTAGAAGATTTCCGACGGCACCAGGGACTCCCAGACCTCCTGGGTCTGCTCCGGCGTCGCGTTGCCGGGGACGATCCCCAGCCGTCGGCTGATCCGATGGACGTGGGTGTCCACAGGGAATACGGGGCGCCCGAAGCTGAACAGCAGCACGATGGCCGCCGTCTTCGCCCCCACGCCGTGGAGCGATTGCAGCCACGCCTTGGCCTCTTCCAACGGCATAGCCGCCAGGAAGTCGAGGGAGAGCTCCCCGCGTTCCTCCAGGATGCGGCGCAGGGCTGCCTGAATGCGGGGGGCCTTGCTCCGGGCCAGCCCTCCCGGCCGGATGGCCTCCTCGACCTCATCGACCGGGGCGGTCATCACCGCCTCCCAGGTGGGGAAGCGCTCCCGGAGCGCCGCGAACGCCCGGCTGCTGTTGACATCCGACGTGTTTTGCGACAGGAATGTCCCCACCAGGATCTCGAGCGGATCACCACGGGACCGCCAGGTGGGCTTCCCATACTCCGCGACGAGCCGTTTGAAGATCTCTAGCGCCTTCTCACGCAGTGCTTGGCGGTCGTCTCCCACGTGTGCCTCTGTCGTTGGGCGGCTCCTCTGGGGGTCCCGTTTGGCCGGCGGAGGGTGATACGGCCGTCCTGGGGGCGGGAGAGGGACGATGCTTCGGAGGAGGCCCGCCGGGTTGCCACGATGTGCTATTCTAGCACACCGTGGCAACCAGCGCCAGAATCGCGCTTGACGGGTGGTGTATCCAAAATGGTGGAAATTTCGCGAGGCCCATCGCAAGCCCGCAAAGGAGGTGCGGAGGGACCTCCCTCCGCCAGAATACCCTCTTTTTCCACTTTGCACCTGCCCTTTCCCGGCTTGATTCGAGTGGGCAGGGCCGGGCGAGGCAGGTGAGGGGCGGAAACCGGGAGGTTTCTTTTGAGGGGCTGCGCCCCTCAAAGCTCCCCGCTGTATTTCCACCGAAAAGTATACGCTACCGCTTGACGAAGGGGCGGTGCGATGTCATCATCCTAAAGGACGTCGGACGCGAGAGTGCTCGAGGGCGTCTCACCTCGAGCACTCCGCACAAAGGAGGAGAAAGGTTAAGGGTCCCGCGACATACCCTGCATTTCCATTATCGCGCGGGGGTATGGGCCGGACTAGACGCTCGCCCCACGCGTGACCTACCTCCGTTGGGCCGCCCCTGGGCGTGGGAGCGCCCGGGGATCTGTGAGAGGAGATGCGCTTCGATGACCTTCCCTACGATGGCCGGGGCGCGAGCGCTCGTCGCTGGGCTGGCGGGCTTCGTGCTCGATATGGATGGGACGCTATATGTGGGCGATGATCTGTTGCCCGGCGCGGCCGACTTCCTGGCGTTGTTGCAGGATAGGGGCATTCCGTTCCTCTATCTGACCAATAACTCGTCGCAGGACGCCGTCGCATACGCTCGCAAGCTCCGTCGCTTAGGCTTGCCTGCCACACCGGACCGGGTGCTAACCTCCGGCGCGGCCACGATCGGGTGGCTGCAGGCGCACCATCCCCGGGCTCGCCTGTTCGTGCTGGGCACACCCAGCCTGCGGGCCGAGTTCGCTGCAGCCGGATTCCCTGTGGTGGAGGACTCGCCGGATCTCGTCGTGCTGGGGTTCGATAAGACGCTGACTTATGAGCGACTGGCCCGCGCGTGCACTTTCATTCGAGAGGGGGTGCCGTGGGTCGCCACCCATCCGGATATCAACTGTCCGGTTCCCGGTGGCTTCATCCCGGACGCGGGGGCCATCGCCGCCGCTATCATCGCCTCCACCCAGGTCCAACCCGTCGTGACCGTCGGCAAGCCCAACGTGTACATCTTCCAGGAGGCGTTGGCGCGCCTGGGCACGCCGGCGCAGGCCACCGCGATGGTGGGGGATCGGCTGTACACGGATATCGCGGGCGCTCACGCCGCCGGCCTGGTGGCTGTCCTGGTGCTGAGCGGGGAGACCCAGGCGGGGGACTTGGGGACTGCCGGGGAGCGCCCGGATCTCGTCTTCCCATCGGTTCTGGAGTTGGCGCAGCTCTTGAGGGAGGTCGTCTCGAATCGTCGTTGACCGGCTTCTGTGCTCATGTTATCATGTCCTCACGCGAGGTGGCGCTTCATGGAGGATACCGTCGGGATCCCGAAGAGGCTTCTTGGGTAATGTGCTCGATCGGGTTGCTCCATGAGGTGTTCTTCCTCGGGTTAGCAGGGTAGCGTGGGTGTGGGATGTTCGTGGGGGAGATGCCATGGGCGTGGAGGTGGAGGCCAAATTTCAGGTGCCGGATGAGGTCACCTTCGATCGCCTTTTGGCGGTG
>JAJRVX010000200.1:0-4803 GCA_024277095.1 Chloroflexota bacterium | reverse complement strand
CAGGGCCTTTTCAAAGTCCAGCGTTCATATCGGCATACATGACACCTGCAGGGACGAGGATTGGTCCGCTCCTCAAGATTGGCCTTTCGAGTGGCGAAAGGCGCTGCTTTCCGCCACCCGCACCAAGACACGAAGCCGTATAGACAAGGCCGGCCCCGTGAGACACGGCAAGAAGCCGTGTCAGTATATGCCTTCTCGGATTTCCCCCCAGCACACGACGTGGCCAGACGTACCCCACCCCCCTGTCGTCCCCCCTCCCCAATCCGCTTCGCTGGGAGGGGGGACCTGAGAATAGGTGGTGGTGGCGGCGCAGCTTTGCTGCGCCGCCACCACCACCCACCGATTGAGCCCCCTTCTCCCGGGCCCGGGAGAAGGGGGTCTGGGGGATGAGGGCCGTTTTCCCTCGGTCGACGATCAGAGGAATGACTTGTGTCGGGCGACACGCGAGGACGTTCCTACCCCCCTGATTTCCATCCACTGACTTTGAAAAAGCCCTAACCCCCTTCCTCCGTCGGAATGCATCCCCGGATCAGTTGTGGTACAATCGGGCCGCCGTTTAACCCCGCAGCATGAAGGACCAGGAGGCCTACATGAAGCTGAAGTCTCTGATCGAACCCGGCGACCCCGAGCGCATCGCCACCGGCTTTCAATTCACGGAAGGCCCCGTGTGGCACCCGGACGGCTACCTCTTGTTCTCCGATATCCCGGCCAACCGCATTTACAAGTGGAGCCCGAACGGCACGGTAGAGGTGTGGCGAGAGCCCAGCGGTAACTCCAACGGCCTGACGCTGGATCAGGACGATCGGCTCATCGCCTGCGAACACGGCAACCGCCGCGTGTCCCGCACGGAGCCGGATGGCACGGTGATCACCCTGGCCGATCGATACCAGGGCAGGCGGCTCAACAGCCCCAACGACGTGGTCGTCAAATCGGACGGCACGATTTATTTCACCGATCCGCCGTACGGCATCCAACCGGAGGAGCAGGAGCAGCCGTGCAACGGCGTCTACCGCATCTTGCCCGACGGCACACTGGAGTTACTGGTGGACGACTTCGATAGGCCCAACGGGCTCGCCTTCTCGCCGGACGAGGCGGTGTTGTACATCGACGATTCGCCGCGCCGCCATGTGCGCGCCTTCGATGTCCGCCCCGACGGCACCCTGACCAATTCCCGCATCATCGCCGACATGGATCACCCACAGCCCGGCTCGCCCGATGGCATGAAGATCGACGTGGAGGGACATCTGTACGTCACCGGCGCCACAGGCGTATGGGTCTTCGAGCCGAACGGCGAACTCCTGGGCGTGGTCGTGACGCCGGAGCGCCCCGCCAACTGCGCGTGGGGCGATGAGGATCGACGCACGCTGTACATCACCGCGCGCACCTCGGTCTACCGGATACGCACGAAGGTGCCCGGGCTGCCCGTCTGCCCACCGCGAGCGGGATAGCCCCGAACAGATCCCTCTTCACCGAAAAGGTGCCGTCGTGTCCCTCCGAGTACTCGCCCACCGCCTGGGGCTGAGCACGCAGGCGCTCGACATCACGAGCGGCCGGCTGTGGACCAATATCTGGCAGCTAAGCTGGCCGATGACCGTCAGCCAGGGGCTCTTCTTCTTCCCTGGCCTGTACGACGCGTACTGGCTGGGGCAGCTGGGGCCCTACGCGCTGGCCGCGGCGGGCCTGACCACATCCCTGCGGCTCACCATGATCAGCGTGCTGATGGCGCTCAGCGCGGCCAGCGGCGCCGTCGTGGCCCGCTACGTCGGCGCCCGCGACCAGGCTCAGGCCAATCTGGCCGCGTCCCAGGCGACCATCCTGTTCGCCCTGTCCGCGGGCGCCCTGGGCGTCATCGGGCTCCTCTTCACCCGTCCCCTCCTGCACCTGGTGGGCGCCCGGGGAGACCTGCTGGAGCCCACCATCGCCTACGCCCGCGTGATCTTCCTCGGCCTGATCGTCATGGAGATGCTGCCCAGCCTGGGGTTCATGCTCAGCTCGGCCGGGAGCCCACAGCTCTTCCTCCAGATGAACCTGCTGAGCCTGCTGTCCTTCCTGGCCCTGGAGCCCTTGTTCATCAAGCTGGGCTGGGACGTGATCGGCGCGGCGCTGGCCCTCGTGCTGTCCAACGCGATAGGGACGGCCTTCGGGCTGTATCTGCTGACGACGGGAAAGGCCTCCGTGCAGATCACCCTCGCGGACCTGCGGCCCAACGGACCGATGATAAAGCGAATCCTGCGCATCGCCCTCCCGGCCGTGATCCAGCGCGGCATGCCGAACCTGGCCAACACGATCCTGATGCGGTTCGTGGCCACTTACGGCGCCGCCACCCTGGCCGCCTTCAACCTGCTCAACCGGGTGAGCATGCTGATCCTGATCCCCAGCACCGGGATGGGGCGCGCCGCCCCGGCCATGGTGGGACAGAACCTGGGCGCGAGGAAACCTGAACGCGCGGCTCGGGCGGTGAACATCATCGCCCTGACGGCCGGGCTCATCGCCGCCACGATCCTCGGGGCGCTGGTGCTGTTCGCCAGGCCCGTGCTGAGCCTCTTCACGCACGACCCGGACACCATCGCCATCGGCGTCCATGCCGTGCGCATCCTGGCCCTCTCCCAATTCTTCCTGGTGCTGGGGACGGTCATGGACGGAGGGCTGACGGGAGCGGGCGACACTCTGTCCCCCATGGTGATCAACATCATCGTCCTCTGGCTGGTCCAGATCCCGGCTGTCTGGCTGCTCTCCCAAAGATGGGGATGGGGTGTGGACGGCGTATGGTGGGGATTGGTCATCAGCATGGGCGTGCAGGCCCTGCTGATGGCGGGAAGGTTCTGGCAGGGACACTGGAAACAGGTGGAGATCTAAGCCTCTTAAAACTACGCGAAGCGAGAGGGGACAGACCATCCGTCTGCCGATCCCCTCTCGCGACGCAGCCGATCGCCAGAACAAACCCCGGCTATCGCGACCAGCGCTGATGCACCGGGGGCAGATCGGGAAACGCGGCGTGCGGCTCCCGCTGATACCAATACGCCGTGGAGGCGATATCGTCGGTCAACGGCTCGAACATCTGGTTCGGCCACCACCCCAATGCCTGGATGGTCACCCGGAGATCTCGCCTGAACCGAATCGGATCGAAGATGTGCCAGCGATAGAGGCCATGCCGGGGCACCTCGCCCGGCTCCTTGCGATAGAGCGGATACCCCAGGAACGGCGTGGAGTAGGTCTCCCCGCCGAATCCCCACGCGCCGCCGAAGTAGTCCTCTGTGCCCGTCCCGCAGATCGTGGGATACTCCGTATCGCCGTCCATGTAGAACTTGATCTCTCCCTCGCCCCACCAGCCATTGGAGAGCTGTGTCCAGGCCAGGAACGTGCCCACGTAGTGTCCCTGTCCCCGCACGCCGTCCAGGATGACGTGCTCCGGGTATTCGCGAGAGGTCATGGATCGCCGCCATTGAGCATGGAAATAGGCGGCCTCGTCGGGAACCTCCGTCAGCGCGTAGGTGATCTGGTAGAAGAATCCCTCGATGGGCTCCGGCCGCTGATTCTCGATGGTCACCCGGGCCCGCCGTCGGAAGGGCATCGGCCAGTAACAGTTGAACCCGCCCGAAGGGTTCACAGCCACCGGCAGGCTGTTGACGTTGTACCGCAACCCATGCCCGTTGCAGAAGAAATCCCCCAGGGGCACCTCCACAGAGGGAGCCTCCTCATCGTCCCAGTAGAAGCGGAGCACCGTATCGCGATAGGCCTCGACGCGAACCGTGATCCAGATGTGCTGGATCACGCCGGGGCCCTCCACGTCGGCCAGCGTCGTCACCGATCCCGGCTCCAGGGTGATGCAGGGATAGACCTTCCATCCCCGCCCAAGCATGGAGCTGGGATGCGCAGGCCACCCCTCCGGCAGCGGGACGTCCTCCGGCGCCGCCTTGGCCCCGCCCCCCTTCTCACCCGTCGGATTCTCAGCGGAGATGGACCGCGTCTCGGCATCGGATAACAGGGGCAGCGAGCCTAACCCCAAGTTGAGTCGATAGAGCGTTTCCATCCGTCAACCTCCCCATGACATAATGAGGATCTATCGCCCCCGGAGCACGTTGACATTCCATCCCCTCCAGGAGCGACGCATCGCACTCGAAGCCGCCGTTCGTTCCTCCCGTCCCCCGATCACTCCAGGCCAGCCTGGCGGCGCAGATGGGAGAGACAGGGATGGACGGGACGGCCGGGGATCAACGCCTCCCCGTCGGTGAACCCCTCCTCACGTCCGGACAACTCCCGGATCAGCAATCGCCGCCAATGGGCCACCCGCCCCGCATATCCGGGGTCCGCCGCCAGGTCGTGCAGCTCCTGGGGATCCTCCTCCAGGTCAAACAGCTGCTCATGCCCCGTGCCGCTGAACCAGACATACTTCTCATGCCCGTCGGTGAGCCATTGAATGGACTGGTTCATCAGCGTATGCTCCCCATGCAGGTAATCACGCCACTCCACGGCCTCCTCCCGGGCGATGGGCAGGAAGCTGCGCCCCTCGACCGTCTCCGGGATAGGCAAACCGGCGCAGTCCAGCAGCGTGGGCATGATATCCCGCAGCTCGACGACCTGGTCGTACGCGGCGCCGCGCTGGATGCCGCTATCGGCAGGGCCCTTGAGGATCAGCGGTACACGAGCCGATCCTTCGTACGGGAACCCCTTGCGGAACAAATGGTGATCGCCCATCATCTCCCCGTGATCGGAGACGAAGCAGACGTAGGTGTTGTCGGCAAGGCCGTACTCCGCCAGCACCTCCATGAAGCGATTCACCTGATGATCGATATGCGTCATGTG
>JAJRVX010000199.1:0-4850 GCA_024277095.1 Chloroflexota bacterium | reverse complement strand
TCTCCCCTCTCCGGGGTCGTGTATCCAAAGTAGCTCCTTGAAAGCTCCCCGCTATATTTCCACGGCTCCGCGGCCGCCCAATCCTGCCAGAACATCGTCGCCAGGAGGCGGTACGCTTCGTTCGATTGGACCTGCAGGGCCAGCTCCCGGTTGGCCTTGGCCGATCCCTCGGAGCCGTTGATGCTGCCCACATGGACCCATCCCCGGCCGTTCGCCTCGACCAGTACCATCTTGTTGTGTATGCCCAGGTAGGTCGGGTTGCCCCGACGCGCTCTCAGGTCCAAGCCCTCTCGCTGGGCGATCTCGTTCAGGTAGGCGATGGTGGCCAGGTTGCTCCGCGGGTTGCGTGGGTCGTCGAAGAAGCTATCCAGAAGGATCCGCACGCGGGCGCCTCGCCTCGCCGCGGCCAGGTATGCCTCCAGGCGAGGGTTGGGGTCCACCTCCGGGCTGCTGTCGCTGGGGCCCCAGTGGTGGTGTTCGTAGAGCTGCTCCACCAGCACCGTATCGCCGGGGCCCGCGCGGGCGATCATGGGCAGCAGCCCAGCGTCGGGCCTCAGGCTGGTCTCCGGGGATTGCACGATCTCGAAGGCGAAGGTGCCGGTGATGGTGAGCGGCGCGGGGAACCGGACGGGATAGAGGGTCGCATCCTCGGTGGGAGACGGCTTGTAGCCCGGTGGGGGTCCCCCGTAGACCGGATCGGCCGCGTCCCAGGCGAAGATGTCCCGGTGATGCTCCGGGTCCAGGTCGGCGGCCAGAAGTGCCCGAACGCGTGCGACCACCCCGGGGGCGTCGGTGAGCAGCGCGACGCCACGCCGCCCTAGCGTGCCGTTGCTCTTGTCGTCGTCCGGCATGGAATCCCGCGTGGGGTTCTCCGAGCTGATCAGCGCGATCCGATCGTCGAAGATCATGAGCTTGGCGTGCTGGTAGCGATAGCGATCATGGGCGTCCTGGCGATCGTTGACCATGTAGTATACATGGCCGCCGGCCTCCACGATGCGCTGCGTGATCCAGCGCTGGGTATCGCCGATGCCGCCCGTTGGGGTCCCTTCCAGCAGGATGCGGACGTCCACCCCCTTTTGAGCTCGCTCGGCCAGCGCCAGCCCAATGGGTACGCTCTCCAGGACGTATCCCTCAAAGGCGATGCTCTCCCGGGCGGCCTGGATGTGCGCCAGGGTCGTCTCGAAGAGGTTGTCCGGAGCGATGGTCACCGTCAGGTAGGCCGTGTCCGTCACCACGTAGGCGGGCCAAAACGTCTCCAGATCCCAGCCGGGGTAGCGCACGCGTCGCCCGGTTAGGGGGTCTTGCAGATCGACGGCCCAGTCCTCGGGGCGATCGGTGTCCGGCACCGGCTGTCCGTGGGCATCCAGCTTGCGGTACAGGATCTGCCCCTCGGCCCCGAATCCCCCGGCCGTGTACGGCTCCAGTGGGGAGCCCTCCCAGCCGGGCCCCGGGCCCGCGTCCTCATAGGCTACCGCGTCCACCAACGTGCCATCGGGGGAGCGCAGTATCACCCATCCGCCCTTGTTGGAGAGGCGCAGCACGCCCCCCTGGGTGTTGGGCACGGCGGGATCGGTGTCGCCTCCCCATTCGCAATCAGGCGCGTGGCCGAACTCGGCGGCGAAGGCGGTTGCCTCGCGGGTGCACCACAGGAATTGGCCGGGGGCCAGCGCGAGGGCGGGGAGCACAGCCATGCGGGTCCCGTCCTCCAGCCGCCATCGCTCCAGCGAGACGGGCTGCTTCCCCACGTTCCAGAGCTGGATCGCCTCGTCTCTCTCCCCGGACCCGTAGGCGTCGTAATAGATCGCGCTGATGCGGATCTCCTGTCCAACGAAGGGGAGTTCGGAGAGCATGGAGGGGAGGAACACCTGTGGAGGGGATGTGCCTTCGGGGACGGTGTCCGCCAGGGCGATGGGGGGGGCGATCCCGAGCAGCCAGATCGCACATGCGATCCCCACGGTCACCGTTCGGATGATCGCCTTGGTTGCGTTCATGGTTTCGGCTCCTCGCGCCCTTCGGGGTTCCCTCCGAGTATACCACATCCAGCGTCGGGCGGAGGGGGCGGCGGCCGGTTCGGCGTGGATGCGGCGCCGGATTGACGGATCGGCGGGGGTGTCCTATCCTACGTGACATGTGGATCGGGGGAGGTTTGCGTGTGATGAGCTCGTCTCGGGATAACGCGTGGGATCGGCTGACGGAGGAGGTGATCACCTGCCGGGCGTGTCCCCGATTGGTGGCATGGCGGGAGGAGGTCGCCCGGACGAAGCGACGCGCCTATCAGGATTGGGAGTATTGGGGGCGTCCGGTGCCGGGGTTTGGCGACCGGGAGGCCCGTCTGCTGATCGTGGGGCTGGCCCCGGGCGCCCACGGCGCCAACCGGACCGGGCGCATGTTCACCGGCGATGATTCGGGCGCCTGGCTCATGCGGGCGCTGTATCGGTTCGGGTTCGCGAATCAGCCGGCCACGGAGCATCGCGGCGACGGCCTGCGCCTGCATGACGCGTATATCACAGCGGTGGTGCGGTGCGTGCCGCCGAAGAATCGGCCCACCGCCCAGGAGATCGCCAACTGCCGTCCGTTCCTGCAGCGGGAGATTGAGCTTCTGACGCGGGTGCGGGTGACAGTGGCTTTGGGGCGCATCGCCTTCGACGGCTATCTGGCCGCGTTGCGTGGCATGGGGCATGATCTCCCGCGGTATCGCTTTGGCCACGGGGCGCTTTATCATCTGCCCGGCGGCCTTCCATGCCTCCTCGCCTCGTATCATCCCAGCCGCCAGAACACCCAGACCGGGCGCCTGACCGAGGCCATGTTGGATGCGATCTTCGAGCGGGCGCGTGCGCTGGTGGAGGCGGGCTCCCGGTGAGACGCTGGCGGACTGAATAATGGTTCGGTTGGGTGCTTTTGACTTCCGGTGCGCTGGGCCGTATAATGTTTATGAGCTCTAGGACGATCCTGGTGCGGAGTTTGCCTGCCTAACTGTGATGAGCCCGGTCCAGGCTCTATCTGGCCCCGTGGGGTTGGGGCCGTCTCAACGGAATATCTGCGGCGTAACCGTCGGAAACCGTTTCCTTGTGATCAGTGGGCCAGGTTCGTTCCTGGCCCATTTTTTGCGTCGGGGGCTGGGGGAGCTTGCTTCGGGTTCTTCGCGCACCTGTTCCCTCTTCCTGGGCGGACACATCCCCGCCTTCGGCTTTCACGATCATGAATCTACTACAGGAGGCGAACGGTGGCTGTTCCTGGTGTGATGATAGGCGGTGCATTGGGGGAGTGCGTGCATGTGGCTGGGATCGCTCATGTGCTCCACCTGGCGGAGGAGCTGGGATGGCGCACGGTCTTCCTGGGGCCGGCCGTCTCCATTGAGGATTTCCTGGCGGCCATCCGGGAACACGATCCCGAGTTGGTGGCTGTGAGCTATCGGCTCATGCCGGAGACCGCCGAGCCGCTGCTGCGCCAGTTTCAGGCGGCCGTGATGGAGGCTGGGCTGGCGGATCGCCGCTTCGCCTTCGGGGGGACGCCCCCTGTGGTGGAGCTGGCTCGCAAGCTGGCGTTGTTCGAGATCTGCTTCAGCGGGGAGGAGCCCGTCGAGGAGGTCATCGCGTACCTGAAGGGGGAGCGGGTGGCCCGGGAAGGCGAGGAGGCCTATCCGCAGACGCTGGTGGAGCGCATTCGATGGAAGGCCCCGTACCCCATCATCCGTCACCATTTCGGCCTGCCCACGGTGGAGGATACCGTGGCGGGCATCGAGAAGATCGCCGAATCCCGGGTGTTGGATGTGATCTCCCTGGGGACGGACCAGGATGCCCAGGAGAACTTCTTCCATCCGGAGCGCCAGGACCCGCGTCGCAAGGGGGCCGGCGGGGTGCCCGTCCGTAGCGCCGAGGACTTCCGGCGATTGTACGCCGCCAGCCGGCGGGGGAACTATCCGCTCATGCGGACGTATACCGGCACCGATGATTTCATTCGGCTGGCCGAGGTGTACGTGGAGACGATTCACATCGCCTGGGCGGCGATCCCCTTGTTCTGGTTCAATCAGCTGGACGGCCGTGGCCCCTGGGATCTGGAGGGATCGCTGCGGGAGCATCAGAAGTTGATGCGCTGGTACGCCCAGCGGGATATCCCGGTGGAGGTGAACGAGCCGCACCATTGGGGGATGCGGGAGGCGCCCGACGTCATCTACGTGGTCGCCAGCTATCTGTCCGCGTACAATGCCCGTGCCATGGGCGTGCGGGATTACATCGCGCAGTACATGTTCAACAGCCCGGCGGGCGTCTCCGATCGCATGGACCTGGCCAAGATCCTGGCGTGCATCGAGATGTCCGAGTCGCTGGCCGGGCCGGAGTTCCGCGTGTACCGACAGACGCGTACGGGCCTGTTGAGCTATCCGGTGGAGCAGGCGGCGGCTCGTGGACATCTGGCCGCCTCCGTGTACCTTCAAATGGCCGTGCATCCCCATATCGTGCACGTGGTGGGGGCCACGGAGGCCGATCATGCCACCACCGCGGAGGAGCTGATCGAGAGCGTGCGCATCGCCCGGCGGGCCATCGAGAACGCGCTGCGGGGCGCGCCGGATATGACGGCCGATCCGGCTGTCCAGGACCGCAAGGATCACCTGATCTCGGAGGCGTGGGTGACGTTGGATGCGATTCGTTCCCTGGCCGGGCCGGGCGTCTCGGATCCTTTGGCCGATCCCGGCACGCTGGCCCGGGCGATCACGTCGGGCATCCTGGACGCTCCCCATCTGCGCAACAGCCCGATCGCTCGCGGGCAGATCGTCACTCGTATCATCAATGGCTGCTGTGAGGCCATCGATCCGGAGACCCGCCGGCCCCTTTCGGAGGCGGAGCGTATCACTC
>JAJRVX010000198.1:0-21217 GCA_024277095.1 Chloroflexota bacterium | reverse complement strand
TGGCTTTGAATCTTCTACGTCGCCTTGTGCAAGCCCCTTATATCCCAGATGCGCGCCGAATTGTAGCTGCCATGCCGGACCTTGGTCTGCGTTTGCTCTCCACACCTTTGTTAGAACTTTGAAAAGCCCTGACCTTGCTATGAGATGCCTCGACAAATCCCCGCTGCTACGGCACAATTCTTCATTACGCCGCTGCCGAATGCAGGATCGTCCCACGCACAGCAAAAAACCATGCAACCTTCTGCGCGCCATTGTACCCGAAGAGGATACTCGCGTCAACGCGACGAGTTTCACTTTCATAGAACATGCACGTTCCACTGCGATCCGTTACAACGAAACCCCGGGACCTCCGTCAGCCCCGGGGTTCTACCGAACTCACGAACGAAATCCCTTTGATTTAGCTCTTTCAACAGCGGAAGGCGGCGCCCCCATCCCCCATATCCGGACATTTCGAGAATCAACGTGACCGGGGACGCAGGGTGCCCACCACCCACAACGCCCCGATGATGAGAAAGGGCACCATGCACACCAGGGATGTCACCCAACCGGGGCCCGGCGGCGTCACCCGCACCTGAAACGCCGCCTCCCCCAGGCCCGCGGGGCCGTCCAGCGTCAGCCGCACATCCCACACCCCCTCCGCATCGAAGGGCACCCTGGCGACGAATCGCCCCCGCGCGGGCGGTCCCTCCCACCCGGCCGCATACCTGGCCTCGGCCGCGTGCCCATCCTCTGGCCGGACCCACACCCACACCTCGGTATCGGCCGAGGCCGCCACGCCATCCGGCAACGCGATGGAGATCAGGAACGTCCCCGTACCGACGTCCGGATCCGCCAGCACCGACACGACGTAGGGGCCGGCGGGCTCCTCCAGCAGCACCGGGTAAGGAGCACCGCTGTGAGCCCACACCGTCGGCGCCCAGAGCATCCAGACCCCGAGCGCCACCAGGGAGGGGATCACGCGCGTCCACACCGCCGACATCTCCCCCCTCACCCCGCCATGAGCATACCGCGCATCTCCATCGGCTGCGCCATCAACCAGACGGCCGCCCCCCACACCAGCACCGCCAGGGCCGCCCAGGGCAGAAACGCCCGCCAGGGGCGATCCGGCCGATCCTCCGCCGCGATCCGATAGGCCGCCAGCAGCGAGCCCACGAGTCCCAGGCCCAGGAGGCCCATCTCCACGGGATCCAGCCAGCCCATCGGCAGCACCGGCCCCAGGCCCCAGCGCGGCGCCCCCAGCACCGGCCATCCCAGATCGCTCAGCAGGCGCTGGACGACGGGGATAAAAGACCAGAACCCGGAGAGCAGATGGAAACTATAGTGGGCGGCCCACATGCCGACACCCAACGGGATCAGCACGTACGCGTACCGGGTGACGATCCACAGCAGAGGCCCACATCCCCCACCCCACCGCCGGGCGAGCCATCCGGCCGCGCCCAACAACAGGGCAGGCCCCACCCCCAGGCCGAGGACAAAGATCACGCCCAGGACGGGGAGCTCGGTGCGAGCGCCCAGCCAGTCGGCCAGCCGGGCCTCCACCACGTAGATCGGGCGCACCATGCCAAACGCGTTCAGGAGCGCGCCGAAGGTGAAGACGACCGCCATCGCCGCCAGGTCCGGCCGCCGGGAGAGGCGCCCCACACCGGAGCGCCAGAGGTCCGCCCAGAGCTCGCTGCCGGGCAACCGGGCGATGATCCCCACGTTCCCATACGGGCAGGCGTGCACGCAATCCAGGCAGAAGGTGCAATCCATGTTCCCCACCTTCCGCCCCTGGAAGAGCCACAGCTCGCACCCGCGCCGTCCCTCGCGCCCCCGGATGCAATCCACGGTACGACAGGCCGCGCAGATCCGGCGGTCGCGCGCCCGCACCTCCAGGGGCGAGATCAACGCGGCCGTGAAGTTGAACTGCCCGATGGGACAGATGTACTTGCAGAACGGGGCTCCCCGGAAAAGGCTATCGACCAGCAGCGCGCCGAGAAAATAGGCCACGATCAGCCACGCCGTCCACCAGGGCGTCGCCCACAGATCCAGGAGCTCATAGGCGAAGAGGAGGAGCCCGAACAGGGCCACGGCGATCCACTTGTTGCGCAACCGACGGGGCCACATGCGGGTCGGACGGAGGAGCCGGCGGGCTAGGGAGCGCGGCAACATGAAAGGGCACGCCAGGCAGAAGAAATTGCCCGCCAACAGCAGAACGAGGATCAGCCAGCCCCGATAGTGCACCCAGGACAGAACCGTCGCCAGGTTCTTCGGCGCCAGCGAGGGGCCCGTCAGCCCATCCCACACCATGAGCATGGCGACCAGCATCGAGGGGAGCTGCAATGTCACGCGGCTGTGCCGCCACCTGAGGAAACGCCCCACTCCCGGCGCCGCTATCCAGTCCACTCCACGCACCTCAGGGCCATCGCACGAGGGTATCCAGGGAGATCGCGAACAACACCACGGCCAGATAGAGGTTCGACGCATGGAACAGACGCCAGGCCCAGCGTCTGGAAGGATGTACGACCAGCCTCACCCCCTGGGCCAGAAGGTACAGGGTCACCGTGGACGTGAGCGCCAGGTAGAGGGGCCCCAACGCCGGATGGCGCGCCAGCATCACCCCGATCATACCGGCCACCAGCCCGTGCACCGCCCCCCAGAAGGCCGCCCGGCGCGGCGTCGTCTCCACCGGCAACATGGGCACTCCGGCCCGGGCGTAGTCCTCCCGGTAGACCAGCGCCAGGCTCCAGAAGTGAATGGGCGTCCAGAAGAAGACCACGGCGGCCAGGCCGAGCACCCCTGGGTCCGTCCAGGCCCCGACGACGGCGCCACCGCTGAGCACCGCGCAGCTCCCGGCCGCGCCGCCGATCACGATGTTCAACACCGTACGCGGCTTCAGCCAGATCGTGTAAACGCCCAGGTAGATGATCGCCCCCGCAGCCAGGAAGAAGGCCAGGGCCGGGTTGCCGGGAAGCACCGCCAACGCCGGGATCGAGATCATCGCCATGCCCAGCACGGGAACCCAGGCCGTCCGGGACAGGGTGCCTGCCACCAGCGGGCGCTGCCGGGTGCGCCACATGCGGGCGTCGGCCTCCCGCTCCAGATACTCGTTCAGAGCCGAGGCCCCGGCGGCCGTCACGCCGCCCGTCACCAGGAGCAACAGGAGCGGTCCCGGGCCAGGCCATCCCCCGGCGCCCAGGAAGAGCCCCGCCGCCGCGGAGAACAACAACAGCGTCACGATCCGCAGCTTGAAGAGCACCGCCAGGGTGCGCCCGAGCTCGCGCACATCCCGCCAGGAGGTGGACGCCAACGCTCCACCCCATTTCAACGCCCCGGTCGGGGGCGCATCGTGAAGCTCCGTCGGATAGGAACTCACCGATCCCTCCGTATGCCCGCGGCCCTTCCGGCCACGACCCCCTCGCGCCGCCTCACGTCGAAGGGAAGAGATGATACAGCATCAGGTAGACGAGCACGCCGGTGACGGACACGTACCACCACACCGGCAACGTCCAGCGGGCGATGCGGCGATGGCGGGAGAATCTCCCCCGACCGGCCCACACCAGCGTCACCAACGCCAGCGGGACGATGATCGCGGCCAGGACCACGTGGGTGAAGAGGATCAGAAAGTACAACGGCCGCACCCATCCCTGCCCCTGGAAGGAGACCGAGCCCGCACCGGCGTGGTAGACCAGATAGGAGATCAAGAACAGGGTGGACGTGCCGAAGGCAGCCAGCATGAAGGCCCGATGACGCCTCCGCTGTCCTCGCCGGATGAAGTAGAAGCCGACGGCGAGCAGGATCGCGCTCACCCCGTTCAGCGCGGCGTTGACGGCCGGCAAATCGGAGACATCGATGCCGGCCCCTGCCACAGCCTCCGCCATCACGTGGTCTCCGATGCCAGCCGGGGTGCCCGGGCGGCGATCACCACCAGGCTGCCGAAGAACACCAACGCCATCCCCTGATGCAGGGCCACGACGACGGGATGCAGGCGCATGAGGACGGTGAGCCCGCCCAGGATCGCCTGCCCCAGCAGCAGCAGGAAAGCCAGCAGCGCCCAGAAGCGCTCCCGCACGCGATAGCGCCACGTGAGGATCAAGATGCTCGACACCAACAGGATGACCACCAAAGCGATCAGACGATGGGTCCACTCCAGGAGGATGGCCCCCTCCAATGGCGGGATGATCTTCCCGTGGCACAGCGGCCAGTCAGGACAGGCCAGCCCGGCCCCCATGCCGCGCACATAACTCCCCATGACGGCGGTCAACACGGCGCTCAAGGTCGCCGCCAGAGCCAGTATGCGAACTTTCCTCATGGCAACACTCCTATATCCGTTGCGATCTGACGCTCCGTCCGCCTCTCCTCCCAGGCCAGAAAACGGGCCAACAGGATGAGAGCCGCCAGGACGTACATCATCCCTCCCGCGATCCACATCACCTCGCCGCCCAGCATCTGATCGTCCATCACGGACAGCCCCCACAGCCGGGGCACAGTGGTGTAGTACGCATACAGGGGGCGGCGGGCGAAGGTGATGCTGGCGCCCAGCACCTCGTTCTGGGCCAGCGCCGCCAGCACGTATGCGATGCGCACGCCGTAGCCGTGGAAGCCGTGAATGCGAGGGGCGGCCCCCACCACGTGCCACCAGAACAGCATCGCCGACCAGAAGAAGGTCATGTGCTCCAGATCGTGAATCCACTCGTTGCGAAGCGAGGCATCGTAGGCCGCCGGCGCGTGCCAGACCCACAGCGTGACCACATAGGCCGCCCAGGACAACCAGGGCGTCGCCAGCCGTGCCAGAGCCAGGCGCAAGAGGCCGCCCCGCGCCAGGAGATCGCCCACGGCCCGGCGCACGCCCGGCGGCAACCCCCAAAGCAGGATAGGGAAGGGCTCCGCCAATAGCAGGAGCGGCGCCGCCACCATCATCAACAGCTCATGCTGCACCATGTGCATGAGGAAGAGCAACGCCTGAAGGGCGTCGATGGGCGAGAGCAACGCCACCGCCAGCGCGGACAGGCCCGCCAGGTACGCCGCCAGCCGCCAGCCGCCGGCCAGGTGCCGATGCCCCCGTCGGCGAAGGTGCCACCATCCCCGAACGTACACGGCGCCCAGCGCCGCCAGGGTCAGGACGACCTCCGGCCGCCACTCCCATCCCCATAGCCAGTCACGCAGAACCGGATCCATCATCCCCCGCGTGAAGTGCAGATCTCCGACCAGCGCCTCAGCCTCAGTAGGAGGGCAGGTTTCCATACCGGCCCTTCGCCTGGGGTCTGGGCGGCTATGGAAAGCCGCTCTACGGCTCCTTGTCTGGGGCATAGCTGCCCCCCGACCAGCGCCTCGACCGATCAGTAGGAGGGCAGGTTTCCATACCGGCCCTTCGCCTGGGGTCTGGGCAGCTATGGAAAGCCGCTCTACGGCTCCACAACCAGTCACGCAGAACCGAATCCATCTCAGCCGATCAGATACAGGGCCGGGTAGAAGAACACCCACACCACATCCACAAAGTGCCAATACTTGACGCTGGCCTCCACCCCCCAGTAGCTCTCCGGGGAGTACGCCCCCCGCCTCCCGTTCAGATACACCACCAGGAGAAGCAACACGCCGCTCAACACGTGAAAGGCGTGCATCCCGGTCATGGAGAAAAAGGCGATCCCGAACCCCTCCTGCGGGACGATCCCCGCATGCGGGGCCTCCGGCCATTCGAACCCCACCACCCCCACCAGGAACAGCGACCCCAGGATGATGGTGAACAGCAGGTTCTGAAGGAAGCCCTCCCGGTCCCCATGGGCGATGGCCACCTCAGCCCGATAGGCCGTGAGGCTGCTCAGCAACAGGATCACGGTGACGATCAACCCCAGAGATTGGTTCAGCTCCTCGGGGCGATCCGTCCCGAACAGGTAGAACCGGGTGATCAGCAGGATCAGGAAGATCATGCTCTCCGAGATGAAGAACAACCACAGTCCCAGCCGGTTGATGGCCAGGCGGCTACGACGCGCCTGTGCCGTCGTGATGACGCTCATCCGTGCCCCTCCTCCCGCCACAACTGCGAGACATGCATGAAGTACTGGACGATCAGCCAGGCCTTCGCCAGCGCGATGACGATCAGATAGGGAAGCGTGCCGCCCCGCACCCCCATCGCCACGCCGTACTCCACGGCCGTCAATGCGGCCAGGCTGATCAAAGTGAAAAGGCCTGTGCGATAAGCGATATCCCGCCTGCGCGCCAGCTCCGGATCCAACGGCTCCGCCTCCTGCACGGGCACCTCCTCCACCTCCACGACGCGGGCCAGGGCCAGGCCGAGGGCGAACACGAACGCCCCCACCAGCAGCGATAGCCCCATCAACACCAGACTCGCCAGGGAGACATTGACCATCGGACACCCTCCTTATGCCGTCGCCTCGGACACGGCCCCCGACCTCACCTGCACGTAGACCGAGCCGGGCACGCCGTACTCGTACGGGCCGCCGACGACCACCGGCGGCACCGGGAAGTTCTCCTCCGGCGGCGGGGACGAGACCTGCCACTCCAGCGACCGGGAGCGCCACGGGTTCGCCGGCGCCCGCCTGCCCGCCACCGCGCCGCGCACGATGTTCACGACGAAGATTAACATGCCCAGCCCCACCAGGTAACCACCGATGGTGGTCACCATCTGCCACCGATCAAAGCCCAGGGCCGGATCGTAGTCCGCGATGCGACGCCGCATCCCCAGAATCCCCAACCGGAACATGGTCGTCGTGACCACGAAGAACCCCACGGTCATCACCCAGAAGTGGAGCTTGCCCAACCGCTCGCTGTACCAGCGGCCGGTCACTTTGGGGAACCAATAGTAGACGGCGGCCAGGAAGGGATACACGAACCCGCCGAACATGGTGTGATGGAAGTGCGCCACCACCCAGTACGTATCGTGCAGGTGCAGATCGACCGGCACGGACCCCAGGAAAGGCCCGGTCAACCCGCCGATCAGGAAGATCACGAAGGCCCCCAGGACGAAGAGCATGGGCGTCTCGAAGCTCAACTTGCCCCCCCAGATGGTGGCCAGCCAGTTGAAGAACTTGACCCCCGTGGGCACGGCCACGAAGAGGGTGGAGAACATGAAGGCCACGCTGGGCGCGGTCCCCAGGCCCACGGTGAACATGTGATGCGCCCACACCAGAAAGCCCATGATGGCGATCGCCATGCTGGAGAGCGCGATGGCCTTATAGCCGAAGAGGGGCTTGCGGGCGAAGACGGGCAACAGCTCGCTGATGATGCCCAGGCCGGGGAGGACGAAGATGTACACCGCCGGGTGAGAATAGAACCAGAAGATGTGCTGGAAGAGCACCACATCGCCGCCCTTGGCCGGATCGAAGAACCCCATGCCTAACAGGCGCTCCAGCAGGACCATGAGGAAGGAGGTGCCGATGAACTGCGTGGCGACCAGCTGGATGATGGAGGTGGCCAGGATCCCCCACACGAAGATCGGCATGCGGAAGAGGCTCATCCCCGGCGCCCGCATCTTGAAGATGGTGGTGAGCACGTTCACCGACCCGAGGATGGAGGAAAGCCCGATGATGAAGACGCCCATGTAGAAGAACTGAGCCCCCAAGGGGGCGATGGAGCCCAGGGGAGGATAGCCCGTCCACCCGGTATCGAACCCGCCCGTGAAGAGGCTGGCCAGCACCAGGATCGCCCCCGGCGGCGTCACCCAATAGGCGAAGGCGTTGAGCCTGGGAAACGCCATGTCCGACGCGCCGATCATCAGCGGCACCAGATAGTTGGCCAGGCCGCTGATCCCCAGCAGGATGGCGGCGATCATGACGATGCCATGCACCCCCATGATGTGATTGTAAGCATCCGGGGACAACAGTTGCATGCCGGAGCGGGACAGCTCGATCCGCATCACCAACGCCAGCGATCCCGCCACCAGCAGGAGCAAGACGGCCGTGACCGTGTACTGGATGCCGATCACCTTGTGGCTGGTGTCGAAGTTGAAGTAGCGAGGCCACTGCGGGGCATCATGGGCGGGATGCGGCGGATCGCCTGCCTCCTGGCCCCGGCCCCATCGCCACCAATCGCTGAAGGCTCCCACGCCGGCCAGAAAGGCCAGAACGCCGACGATGGCCCCGATGGCCGTCACGGGAGCCACCTCCCAGGCCGGGCGGCCCACCAGGATCCGCACCAGCATGGCGAGCGCCATCCCCGCCCCGGTGCCGACCAGCCCGGCGATCAGCCCACGAATCAATCCCAGGGACAACAGGGTCATCTCTACCCTCCTCCACTCATGTGCTGCGCCATCAGGCATCCGTCCACCATCAAAGGGAAAGGACGCGGATCGATCCGCCTCGATCCCGTCCCTCACCTCCCCCGATCACCGCAAGCTCTCGATGTACGCGATGAGGGCCTGGATCTCCTCCTCCGTCATCCGATCGCCGAAATCCCTGGGCATGATGTCAGGGAACCCCCAAACGACCTGAACGCCCGGGACGACGATGGACTTCCGCAGATAGGCCTCATCCGCCACCACGGTCGTCCCATCCTGGAGGGTTCGAGTGCTGCCCGCCAGTCCCTTCCAGGTAGGCCCCACCCGTGGCGTTCCGTCGGCGGAGTGACACGCCACACACCCATAGGACACGGCGTACTCCCGCCCCTTCTCGGCCAGATCCGACAGCGGGGCCGCCTCCCCCTCGGAGGGGCTGGTCCCGGCGGCCGGCCGTTGCGCGTCCAACCACGCCTGGAAGGCCTCCGGCTCGACCACCCGGGCCGGCGCCAGCATGTACGCGTGCCCGGTGCCGCAGATCTCGGCACAGCGCACCTTGAACTCCCCAGTCTGCGTGGGCGTGATACGCACCTGGTTCTCAACTCCAGGGATCGCGTCGATCTTCAAGCGGAACTCGGGGACATAGAAGGAGTGGATCACATCTTTGGTGCGAACCAGGAAGAGCACGGGGCGATCGACGGGCAACACCAGCTCGGAGGAGGTGACGCCAGACTCGGGGTACTCGAAATCCCATCCCCAGCGGAATCCCGTGACCCGGACGACCATCTCCTGCCCGGCCTCCGGAGGGGCGGAGATATCGAACAGGATCCGGGCACTGTAGGCGCCGATGCCGAGCACGATCACCAGCGGGATCACCGTCCACGTGATCTCCAGGGGCACGGAGCCCTCCACGGGGGCCGCGTCCTCCAGGTCGCCCGGCCGACGGCGGAAGGCCGCGACGCTATACACGAGGAACACCATGCACAGGGCGAAGATCACCGCGGCGATGGCGAAGAGCAGCCGGATCAGGCCATCGATGGGTTCCCCCTGCCGGCTGGCCAGCACCGGCGTCAGATCGATGCGAAGGAACAGCGTCATCAAAACGAGAGAGACCACCACCGTGAGCAGGGCGGGCACCACGACTTTCCTCATAGCCTCCTCCCCTCCAGATCCCGCGGCCGCTGGCCGCGGCCAGAGCCCTTACCACACGAGTATATAAACTTGTTACGATATTTTACATAGAAACCAGGCAATGCAAAATCCGAGAGGCATCGTTGGAATGAGAGATAAGGAGGGGAAGAAAACATCCTCGAACGAGGAACGCGGGAGCCCCCTATCCAGGGTACTCCCAGGGAACGCGAGGACGGAAAAGAGCCGCGAACCGGAGGAGCTATCGAGCGGGCAATAGCTCCTCGATCCGACGCTACGCCTGGCGGATGGGGACCGGCCCCACCCACACCGCCCGGATCACGCCGGATGGGTCGACCAGCCAGCTGGTGGGCAGGGCGCGGATGGCGAACGCCGGATTGACGCTGGCGTCGTCCGACAGGAGGATGGGAAAGGTGAGGCCGAGGCGATCCCGGAACGCGGCGACGGCGGGGGCCGGCTCCTCCACGTCCACGGCCAGGATCGTGAATCCTCTCGGCTGATATCGCTCATACAGCCGCTGGAGCTCCGGCATCTCCTCGCGACACGGCGGGCAATAGGTGCCCCAGAAGTTGACCAGCACGACCTGCCCTCGCAGATCGCTCAGGCGCACCACGCCGCCGTCCAGGCTGGGCAGCTCCAGGGCGGGCGCCGGCTGCCCCACCCGGATCCCCCGGCCGGGCCTGCCCCCCGCCTCCTGACATCCCGCGAGCAGCAGAAGGGCGAGGAGCACCGCCCCAAGAAGGCCCACGCCGCGGCGGAGGGCGCGGCGTGACCGAGCCACCGACCGCGCGAGCCTCACCCCAACGCTATGCAGCATCGCCATCACCCTGGATTCGCATCCCGATCACCAAGACGCCTCCTGCTTGGGGAGATGCGGCCGATGCGCCTGTAGTTACACGTCACCACGATTGTTAGGCGAACTCGCCGACAAACGGAAGGGGCCTGGCGTCGCCACCCGCCCAGGCCCCACAAGGTCAGCACCTCCGAGGGTCTCAGCATCACACACCCACGTCCAGATGTTACGCCGGGGCACCTCCTCCTGGCCCACGTCCGCATACGGCGTTACCGCCGCCCCAGCTCGCACGTCACAGAAGGATGTGATACAGTAGGGACAGGATACCGAGCCGGCTACACGACCTCCTCATCTACGATGAAGAGCTCCCCCAACAACGTGACGCCGCGATGCACGATGTTGAGAAACACGTCCACACGACGGCCGTCCTCCATGCACAGGCAATACCATCCAGGACTCAGCCTGGAGGCCTGTTCAGGCGAGGCGACGAACACGCCGGTCAGGGGTTCCCCTGTAAGGTGAAGCTCCGTATTGATCACATAGCGAATCGTCGCGATCCTGCGCGACGTCAACCGGTCACACAACACCCCGATCATGCCGGCACCGCCTAGGTGAGATCACAGCGAGAGCAGTGCCACGATCATCCCTCGCGAGGCTCGCAGAACGCTCACCAGCCAGGGCAGCGGCCCCCCGGGACCGGAAGCCGCAGTCCGCCGATCACGAGATGACACACGCATGCGCGAAGCCGGAGGCAACCCGATGAACCTATCCGTAATCCTCGCCCACCCCAACAAGCGGAGCTTCAACCACGCCATCGCCGAGGCGACCATCGCCGCTCTGGAGCGGAATGGACATGATGTATCCTTCCACGATCTATACGAGGAGAGATTCGACCCTATCCTGCCATACCAGGAGATCCCGGAGGAGGCACCCCTGCCTCCGGCGGTGGCAGATCACTGCCGGGAGATCGCCTCTGCGGATGGCATCATCATCGTCCACCCCAACTGGTGGGGACAGCCGCCGGCCATCCTGAAGGGCTGGGTGGACAGGGTTTTTCGGCCAGGCATCGCCTATCGATTCCTGGAAGGGGACCAAGGGGAAGGGGTGCCGGTCGGCCTGTTGAAAGCCGGGACGGCGATCGTGTTCAACACCTCGAATACGCCTCCGGACCGGGAGACGAGGGTGTTCGGCGACCCATTGGAAGCGATCTGGAGGGACTGCATCTTCGGCCTGTGCGGTGTCGAGATCTTCTACCGCAAGACGTTCGGGGTTATCGTCACCAGCAGCGCGAGGCAGCGAAGCAGATGGTTGGAGGAGGTTCACGAGATCGTGGATCGGTACTTCCCGGCGTGAAGATCAAAAGGGTGAAATGAAGATGCCCCCGGCAGGACTCGAACCTGCAACCTACGGATTCGAAGTCCGGCGCTCTATCCATTGAGCTACGGGGGCATACTTCGCAGCCTATTGTATCCAGCTTCCCTATCCTGTCAAACCGCCATAAACGAACCTTCCTCTTGGAAAAGCACGGCTCTCTAAGAAACTGAAATTGACAGTCCCTCCCTCGCGGGATATAATCAGATCAGACTATTTCTGTCGGAACAAAAAGGCATCGTCGAACATCCAATTGTCGATCTATCCGACAACGAGTGGGGCTCAAATCTCCAATAGCTTTGACGGTTTCTAGGGGGAAATCTTATCCGTCTCCTGATCCCCTTTTCTCTGATTAATTTGCAACGTGACGGCGCGCGAGCCACCGGAAAGCTCATGTCGGCTCCATCGTTTCTCTTGCAGGGAAACTCACGGAAGAGTCTACCCGAGAGGGCCTGGCGCCGCTCTCTTGTGCCACAAGCGTTTGCATGGCCGGCCAATCCCCCCTGGTCAGCATCGAGCGGGGAATGTTCCAGGCCGATCCTCACCTGCCTGACGGCTTGCAGACCCTACGCCCATCTTTCTCACTCCCAAGGCCAGGACGATGATCGGCCATGGATGGTCGGCATGACCATATCCAGCCATTTGCCGTTTGTTACAGTGTAGAAAACTCGTATCCACCAGCCGCCCGTCGTAGCGACAGCTCCGGGCGGTCTCATATAGCCATATTCGGCTGATACGGAAGCAACGGCCGGAGTGCTTTGTCATACAGGCCGGCGCCGGGCGCGCCGGTCCGGCGGAGCTTGCCCGTCATCTCCTATCCCCCGCAGGGCAAAACGCGTGAGGTGTGTCTGCGGTCTTGCGGCGCCTATCCGCAATCTCCATCTCATAAGGAGGCGAATCGACACAATGCGTGCGGGCAGCATCGCGTTTCTGCAACAAGCCCACCGTAACAACTGGCATCAGTATCTCGTCTCGCTACAACCCGACTCCAACAT
This sequence comes from Chloroflexota bacterium, assembly GCA_024277095.1. Classification (GTDB taxonomy): domain Bacteria; phylum Chloroflexota; class Anaerolineae; order DUEN01; family DUEN01; genus DUEN01. The sequence goes on along the minus strand of JAJRVX010000198.1, from coordinate 8,700 downwards.
TGGTTGGGATATATGTGTTCTCACCGCCAGTGATGAACGTCAGGCCGCGGTTTATCAGCAACAACTCGACTGGAGACGCGAAACAGGGCTGCTGCCCACCCGCACCCATTTCATAGTGATCCCCGATCCGACAGGGAGACGTATCGGCTCAGGAGGAGCGACCCTTCGGGTCCTGGCAACTCTGGCAACATCCGACACATCCCCGGGCCCTCTCTCTGACAAGAGGGTGCTGATTATCCACTCCGGCGGCGATTCTCGCCGCTTGCCTCACTGTTCAGCCACAGGCAAGCTATTCGCACGTGTGCCCCGTGAGCTTCCCGACGGTCGAGCGTCAACGATCTTCGATGAGTTCCTCATCAGCCTAAGTGGGCTGGCAGCCGAGGCTCCCTCCGGCGTCTTGATCGCCTCAGGCGATGTGCTCTTAGTCTTCGATCATTTACAACTCTCCTTCCAACGAAGCGGGGTGATTGGTGTCGCTGCAGCGGCCCCAGTGGAGATGGGAACCCGACATGGAGTATATGTGAGTGCGCCGGAAAGCCATCGAGTGCGTGCGTATCTCCACAAGCCATCCCTGAAGGAAATGACACATTGGGAGGCGATCCAGCCGGACGGCACCGTCCATCTGGACACCGGCCTGGTATGGATCGACAGGCCCACGGTACAAAAACTCATCAGGCTGGCGCAAGAGGACATTGTGGCGGCAGTTAGCGGGTTATCGCCAGAGGCCGATCACGTCACATACCACAGATCTCCGGCAATGCTCAACCTCTATGGCGATCTCTTGTTACCCCTGGCAAAATCTACCACACGTGATCGGTATTTAACAGATACCAGCGATGGACCCGCAACGCCTGCGATACGGGCGATGCGGCAGATCATTTGGAACCGTTTACGGGGGACTCCTTTCACGGTCGAGATCCTTCAGCCAGCCGTGTTTGTCCACTTCGGGACCTCCTACGAATACTGGCGCATGGCCACAGCTGATCGAACGTTGGCACACCTCTGTGGATGGACCGTCCAGGCATCCGCAAAAGTATCCGCCGCCACAGCAACCCTCTCAAAGGAAAGGGAGACTCGCAATTGGATCGTATGTACCAACGCCGCCGTGGAAGGCCCATTTCAACCCGGTCCTGATGCAAAGCCAGCGTTGGTAGTGGACAGCCATCTGAGTGAGGGTTTCTCGTGGAGCGGCGCCGCGATCGTAGCAAACACACGTACAGCCCAACCATTAGCTCTGGCGAAGGATGTCGTGTTACATCAGATGCCGGTAGTTGGAGGGTTCGTCACTCGGATCTTCGGTCTGCACGATAACCCCAAGCGGATCTGGGATGATCCAGACGCTACGTTCATGAATCGGCCATGGCAGGTGTGGTTGGCGGAGGCTGGCGTTACAGCAGAGATGCTGTGGCCAGATGCCCCCGCCATGGAACGAACGTTGTGGAACGCGCGATTGTATCCCGTAATGCCAGACCGAGAGGAAAGTCTGGAACTGGCTCTAGCCCTGCAAAACCCAGCCCAGGCGCCCAACGAATGGCAAGAACGTTGGCTGACAGCCCATCGACTTTCCTTAGCTGAGAGTTTCGCCCGGGCGGACAGCCAATGCATTTTGTCCGACTTAGTCGCGATAGAGGATTACGTAGCTGCCGGGCGTTTCTACGACGCGATTGAAGCGGAGCAGCCGGCAGCCGAGGCCAAGGCGCTCTTAGGCGCCACACAGAAAGCTGTGAAACGACGCAGCGATCTTGTAGCAACCTGGCTGGCTGAGGCAGATCCCATCCTACGCCTGCGGGGGTACAAAGCATTGGCCGTAGCAACGGGAGACATGAGCTGGGAGGATCAAGCATTCGCCACACTGGCAACGATGATCGAGGCAGCAGTCCGACAAGCGACCGTTCAGCAAAACTCCGCTGACTAGAATGACGGGATCTTTTTCCATGCCCGCCTCTGATGATTGCCGCCCCTCCAAATCCGCAATTGACCACCAACCAAAGATGGTCAGCAGTCGACAAGTGCGCGTGGAAGTCGCGGCCCGCATCGATTTTGGTGGCGGGTGGACGGACACGCCGCCCTACAGCATCGAGCGGGGCGGGACAGTGTTGAACGCCGCGATCACGCTGCATGGGCAACATCCCATCGTAGCTGAAGCAGCATGGCTGCCCGAGTTGAGACTTGTGCTGGAAAGCCAGGACATCGAAGCCACGCTGGAACTGGAGCGCGTGGGTGAGGCATTGACATATGCTAACCCGGCCGATCCATTTGCCCTGCCCAAGGCGGCATTGGTACTGCGGGGGGTCATCTCAGAAGACACGGATCCGGACATGCCGGTGACACAGGCCTTACAGCGATGGGGGGCAGGGCTCCGGCTGACCACCCGCACGTCCATTCCTCGTGGCTCTGGGCTGGGCACGAGCTCCATCATGGCAGGGGCGGTGTTGGTCTCTCTGGCCCGACTGTTGGAGGTCGAAGTCTACCAAGCGCAGCTTTTCGACGAGGTGCTCTGTCTAGAGCAGATGCTAACGACCGGCGGCGGCTGGCAGGATCAAGTAGGCGGACTGGTCGGGGGCATCAAGTTGGTGACCACAGATCCAGGGTTGCCTCAGAAGATCCGAGTGGAGCCAGTACGGTTATCTTCGGAGACACAGAGAGAGCTTGACAAGCGCCTGTTGTTGGTATACACCGGCCAGCAGCGATTAGCAAAGAACCTGCTGCGCAACGTAATGGGACGATGGATGGCTCGAGACCGAGAAATGGTCTGGATCCTGGGAGAGATCGCCCGGCTGGCGTTGGCAATGCGCGATGCATTGGAAGCAGGAGATGTGGATACATTCGGTGCTTTGCTGGGTGAACATTGGGAGTTGAACAAGCGGATGGATCCCGGCTGCACCAACCTATTCATTAACGAACTGTTTGAGGCGATGGAACCTTATATCGTCGGTGGGAAGCTGGCTGGCGCGGGCGGCGGCGGGTTCGCCATCGTGGTGACTCGGGATGCGGAAACTAGCGATGCACTAGAAAAGGCATTGGCCACGTGTTATCCCGGCACGCCGGTATCCGTTTGGCCTTCCGCCGTGCCGGACGAGGGGATTCGTATAAGGTGAGGGCCAGGTTGTGAAAGACAACCGAGCGTATGAATCCTCATTGCCCATTGGTATTGCCCATATCTCTAGTGATCGATAGCCATTTACGTGGAGAACCCATCCGTGACCGAGCCTCATAGCTCCTTATGGCCCGACAGCCACGAATTCTGGCGTGACAAGCGCGTCATCGTCACCGGAGGCGCGGGCTTTCTCGGCTCCTTCATCGTTGAGAAGCTCCGGGAGCGCGGCGCGGCCGAGATCATCGTCCCCCGCAGCAAAGATTACGACCTGCGCGACATCAACGCCATCCGACGGTTGTTCGTTGACACGTTAGAACGTTCCACGTTGGACGTTCCACGTTCCAACGTGATCGTCATCCACTTGGCCGCGCGAGTAGGGGGCATCGGTGCCAACCGCGCCCGTCCCGCCGAGTTCTTCTACGACAACCTGATGATGAGCGTGCAACTGTTCCACGAGGCGTGGAAAGCCGGCGTGGGCAAGTTCGTGGCCATTGGCACGGTGTGTGCCTACCCCAAGTACACGCCGGTGCCATTCAGGGAAGAGGATCTGTGGAACGGCTATCCGGAGGAGACAAACGCTCCTTACGGCTTAGCGAAGAAGATGCTATTGGTGCAAAGCCAGGCGTATCGGCAGCAATACGGCTTTAATTCCATTTGCCTCCTGCCCGTCAACCTCTACGGCCCACGGGACAACTTCGATCTGAAGTCGTCGCATGTGATCCCGGCGCTAATCCGCAAGTGTATCGAGGCAAAAGAGCGAGAAGACGGTCAGATCGTAGCCTGGGGTTCAGGATCGCCGACGCGAGAGTTCCTGTATGTGGAGGATGCTGCTGAAGGCATCCTCCTAGCTACGGAGCGATATAATGAGAGTGAGCCTGTCAACCTGGGCTCAGGGATAGAGGTCAGTATCAGGGACCTAACACACCTGATCACCCGGTTAACGGGATTTGAGGGAGAAATTGTGTGGGATATGAGCAAGCCGGATGGCCAGCCTCGGCGCTGCCTGGATACGAGCAAAGCGGAGCGACTGTTTGGGTTCAAGGCGAAGAGGCCGTTTGAGGAGGGGCTTCGCCGTACGATCGAGTGGTATTTGCAAGCCCGCAAACAGGATCGAGGAAGCCCAAACTATAGAATCGCGTCCCGCAAACGGTTGAGATGACATCAAGAAGCGAGAAGGATTTGAGCACGACCACTCGTACGATCAACAATGCCATCTTCAATGTGTTTGGTTGGTTATGGCCTATCGGATTGAACCTTCTGACACTACCCTATATTGTGAACCGATTAGGAGCGGAATCTTTCGGTATATTCGCCTTAATCCTAGCCATTCTTGGATATTTTGCTTTTCTTAACCTTGGACTAAATGCGGCCTCTATTAAATATATTGCTGAATATTGGACCAAAGGGGATAGCGAAAAGACTAACCTGGTGATCGGATCCACACTGGTGATCTATGCAACTCTTGGTGGCTTAGGAAGTTTGGGCATTTGGCTTGCAGCAGGGTGGCTGGTCACAAATGTGTTGAAGGTATCACCAGATCTGGTTGAGATTTCCAAGACCGCTTTCCGAGTGGGAGCCTTGGGCTTTCTGGCGAATATGGTAAGCGGGACATTTAGGGCTGTACCAACGGCTCTGCAACGATTTGACATTACGAATAAAGCGACGATAGGTTTCACCACGTTGTCAACACTGTCCACCGTGGCCGTATTAGCCATGGGCGGGGGATTGGTGCAAGTGGTAGTTATTAGGTTCGCCATTAGTTTGTTGAGTATTCTGGTGTTTCTATTTATAGCTAAGCGTCTCGTCCCCTCTTTAGTTGTGCGCCCTCGATGCACCTGGCCGATACTAAAAGAATTACTGAGCTTCGGTGGGTTTAGTGCGGTCAATCGAGTGGCAGCGCAGGCCATCTTTCAATTGGACCGTCTTTTAGTAGGCTCTTTTCTTGGTCCAACAGCAGTTACGTACTATGTTATCCCGGCCAACTTATCGTCTCAAGTACACAGGCTTACAACAAGATTGACAAGCGTGTTGTTCCCTTTATCAAGTGAGCTCTCTGCCCGAGGAGAAGGTGAACGGTTACGAAAAATGTATATTAAAACGACCAAATATATTACAATTCTCACGACAGCGATCTACCTGCCTGTCATTTTGCTTTCGTCGCCCCTCTTGCGCTTCTGGATGGGACAAAATTTTGCGGATCAGAGCGGCTCGACACTGTCGGTATTGGCGCTTTCCTTCTATGTATTATCTTTCAATGCTGTCGCCTATCACATACTGAATGGTATAGGACGGCCAGATATAAACGCTGTATCTGCTGTCATTGGTGGATTAATTAACGTCGGACTTTGTCTGCTTCTTATCCCTAAAGCAGGGATCTTTGGAGCTGCTGCAGCCAACTTAATCAGCATGGCGCGGATACCTGTCTATATCTTATATGCTAATAAACGAGCGCTCAAGGTTAGCAGCTTGCTCGTCCTCAGGGAAGCATACCTCAAGCCCTGGTTAATAGGCGGAGGAGTTGTTATCCCCTTCCTTTTGCTTGGCATATCGCCAGCATCTATTGGAGAATTGTTGAGCGTGTCGGCAGTTCTAGTTTTCTTGTACATCATTCTAGCAATAATGTTAGGCGTTTTCGATGCTGAAGACAAGGCCTTGCTTCTAAACTATCTTGAAAGCATATTCCGGGCAGTTAGCCATAAATATCCGTTCGTTGTCGCAGAGGAATTGCTGGAGTCCAAATGGGAAAGAAAGTCATAGTAATTGGATTAGACGCTGCCACATGGCGCATAATGATGCCATTGATCGAGCAGAGAAAACTGCCGAATCTCCAGATGCTCATGAACGAAGGAGCACGGGGAATATTACGCTCCACTATGCCACCAATGACACCACCTGCGTGGACGTCTATCGCGACGGGGGTTAATCCCGGAAAACACGGAATCTATGATTTTGTTAGCCAGGATCAGGAAACCTACCGCATCGCCCCAGTGAATCCTTCGACAATGAAGCGTCCAACCATCTGGGATTTGTTTAACGCACATGACAAGAAGGTGGGCGTGGTGAACTTTCCTCTCACTTTTCCGCCGCCTAAAGTCAAATCATTCTTCATCTCAGGGCTCGGTTCGCCAGAGGACGGAATGTTCGCGTATCCGCCTGAGCTGTATATGTATTTGAAGTCTAAGGGTTATCGAATCTATCCCCGGTTCGGGCCGCAGAGCGGAACGGAACGGTATTTCGAGGAAGTCAAAGAACTCACGGAAATCCAATGCGAAACAGCCATTGAGCTGATGAGGCAATGGGACTGGGATCTTTTCTGGATTGTGTTTCAGGGACTTGATTGGATACAGCACTACTTGTGGAATGCCACCGTTAGCGGCGAAAATGCGGTGGAAGCGTTCTATTGCTACATGGATTCGGTCGTCGGACGGCTCTCGCAAGAAGCGCAAGACAATTGGAATATCGTTATTCTCTCCGACCATGGTTTCCGAGGGATCAAGGCTGAGATTCATCTTAACAATATTCTTGAGGAGTGGGGATATCTTAAACGAACCGAGAAGTTGCCGAAGGGGATCGTGAACAAACTTCGAGATTTCGCTCTCGAGGTTGGGTGGAAGCTAGGCAAAACATTCCCCTCCTCTCTCAAGCAATGGACTAAACAACATTTGCCTGAGACAATTCGCTCTGACCTACGAAAGATCCATGGTAAGCACAGCCAGCTCCACACAATGATTGATTGGGGTCAAACAACGGCTTTCTCCTATGGTTATATGGGCCGCATTTACATACACGAGCAGGACAGGTACCCTCAAGGACGCGTAGCAGCCGGCAGCGAGTACGAGTCACTTCGAGAAGAGATCATTGCAAGGCTAAGGACATTGAAAGACCCAGAGACGAAGAGACCTATAGTCAGTGAAATCTTTCGTAAGGAAGAGGTTTACACGGGGAATCGGCTAAAAGATGCCCCTGATATTCTTTTTAACCCTCTCGATTTTCATTACATGATTTATGGTGATTTCGGGTATGCTTGGTTTCACCGACCAGAAGGACGCGTCGCTGACCATGATATGGAAGGTATCCTGATAATGAAGGGCAAGGAAATCCAGCAGGGAGTCGAGTTAAGTGCCGATGCCGTTGATATCACTCCTACACTCCTCTATTTATATGACTTGCCTCTTCTCAGTGATATGGATGGACGGGTGCTCCAAGAAGCAATGCCTGAGGAGCTACTCGGTGAACGCCAGGTGCAGATCATAGAGGTCCCTGAGCAGATCGGCACACTAAGGTACGCATACAGTGAGGCTGAACGGCGGGATGTCGAAAGGCGCCTTCACGATTTGGGATACTTGTGATGGTCTTTCTTTGTCATGTGAGGCAAAGACACTATGCACTGTACGCTGTCTAGCCCCGAACAAACTTCTTCCGTCACCATCGGGCGGAACCGGCCGGCAGTGGACGGAGGAGTGCCCGCAATTGCCCGATACCACAGTTGTGATTGATACCATATGCAGTGCGTGAACTCACCAGAAAGAGAACTTGTTCAAGAGTGGGTGCTGACCCCAAAAAGTTGAACTTGGCAGTATTGTGTAAGGGTTGACCTCCTCAGGCACATGGGCGATGATAGAGATGAGAGCCGAGAGGAGGAGACAACATGGCCAGGCGATACTCGCCAAAGCTGAAGTTCCAGGTCGTCATGGAAGTCCTCACGGGTGGACAGACCACAGGTCAAGCGGCGAAGGCTTACGGCATCCATCCGAACTCCATCAATGCCTGGAAACGGACGCTTCTGGAAAAGGGGCCGGAGATCTTCTCGAGAGATAGTACCATCGCCGAGTACGAGCGGCGGATCGCCGAATTGGAGCGTCTGTTGGGCCAAAAAGAGGTGGAGATTGCGCTTTTAAAAAACTTCTTGGGACGCAAGCACTGACGACGGCTCAGAAGGTCGCCCTGGTCGCATCCGTGTGGGAAACATATGGCTTGGCACCGGCGCTGGCCGCCGTCGACTTGGCCAAATCGACCTGGTACTATCGTCGTGCTCAAAGCGTCCCTTACGAAGAGAAATACGCCCACCTGCGCCCTGTCCTGGAAGCCATCGTGCGCCAGCATCCTGAGTATGGCTATCGGCGGATCACCGTGGAGTTACAAGAAACGTACGGCTATCCGGTCAACCACAAGGTGGTTCAACGGCTGCTACGGCGTTGGGACCTGGCTTGGCTGCGGAATACCCGGCCACCCCTGCCCAGCGGCATCCGGCAGGTGATTCTGGCGGCTGGTGAGCGAGTGAACCTGGTTGCCCGCCTGGAGCAGATTGAGCTGTTCCAGGTCGCCTATACCGACTTCACTGAACTGCGGTTTGCCGACGGGCGACGAAAGGCGTATCTGATGCCCATCATCGGGCATGTGTGTAAGATGGCCTATGGCTGGGCGGTGGGTGAAAGGGCGAACACGACCCTGGCGTTGCGAGCCTGGCAGCGGGCGAAGGCGACCTTTCAGCGGTATGATATTCCATACGCAGGTATGATTATTACTACAGCGCAAAGTTGCGCGTGTGCGGTTTGACTGGGACGGAAAGGAAGAACATGGTATCGTTCTCCTAAGATTCATAC
>JAJRVX010000197.1:0-49293 GCA_024277095.1 Chloroflexota bacterium | reverse complement strand
CGTTCATCATCTCCGGATAGGAGCCCATCACCCGATCGTCGGCCGAGCCGATCACGCCCTCGGCAATGGCGATGCCCAGCATGCAGCTATACAGCGACTTGGCCGCCGAGGCCATGGGAAGCCGCTCGTCCGCCGCCACGCCATCTGCCCACTCGGCCGCCAGGTACCCGTGACGCACGACCACCACGCGGTACGGGTGGCCGTCGGCGCGCTCCGCCAGCCAGCGTCCTGCCGCCTCCAACTTCTCCGGATCAAACCCCAACGCGGCGGGCTCGCGTCGCGTCCACTTCTCCTCCGGGTATACACGTTCGATGATCGCCATCCCTGCCCCCTCCTCCACAGCACGAGCGATCCCGCCGCGGCTAGCCTGACCGGGACGCGCCTGGATAGCCGGTGATCTCGGCCACCCGGCGGAAGAAGGCCCGTTTCAGGTCCGTGTTAATCGTCCAGTTCACCGGCGGCGTCTGAAAGCCGCTCAAGTCCTCGTACCGGGACTCTCGCGGCCGCGCCCGATAATCCACGTACACATCGCCTCCCCACGCGCCGGCACCCCCGAATCCCTGATCGAAATACCCCCACGACGCGTAGTTCCGCCACGCGACCTCCAGGTTGGGCACGCCGGGGGAATCCTCGTTGATCACGATCGGCTTCGGATCCCGCTGGAACGCGGGCATCGCCCGCACGGCCCGGATCGCGGCCTCCAGCTGGGCCGGGCGATTGCCGTTTCCGTGAAGCAACACGAAGTCCGACGCCTCGACGAGCGAGGGAGACGGCAAGCCCCTCCCCCTCTCCACGTCGGCACCCACCAGGCTGCAGGAGTAGAGGAAATCGGGATGCGCCGATCGCAGATCCTCGATCATCCAATGCACCCGGTCAGGCGCCAGGACCCCGTAGCCGAAGCGCTCATGCGCCTCGTTGGCGATCTCGATGAGCACATTGCGATGCCCTATATCCTCCAAGAACGCCATCGCATTGCGCGCCGCGCGCCACACGGCCCCCTCCCCCTTCAGTTTGGTCACGTGGATCCAATAGAAGAGCCCCACGATCACCACCATGCCCAATTCATCGGCCCGCTTGATCACCCGGGCGATGCGATCGGCATAGGCGGATTTCACATCACCGGCGGGTGTGAAGCCATTGTTATCGAACTGATGATAGACCTCGGGGCTGTAGAGCGGGCCTCCCCCCTGAAAGTTGATGGTGAACCCCAACACGCCGTGATCCCGCCACGACTCCAACGCGGCGCAGAACTCGTCGGTGTTGCGATCCGGATCCCACTCGCCCGTATCCGGGTAGGCCCAGAGGTGACGGGTGCTCGGATTGGCATCATCAAAGGTGGCCTGCACAGCCCGTACGTTGAACAGGAGCCCTTCGACGGGATATCCCTCGAACTCCCGTCCCGGATACGTGGGCTGACCATCCACCAGAAATTTCTCGCCGGCGATCGCGACCCGAGTCATAAGTCTCTCCTCAAACCAGGGAGCTGACCTCTCAGAAAGGGCGACATCGCGGTTCCACAACCAGGCCACTTGCCACCATTTTGCCCTAACATAGGATATCATGCAAGCGACTTGGCAAGAAGCCCCCGTCCTTGGTGGCATACCCAAGATGGAAATGCGGCGAAGCAACCTACCTGATTCGAGCGGACATGGCCGGACGAGACAGGTCCGGGACTGAGAAATTTCACTCCGGCCCGCACTGCCTTTCTCGTCCTTTCCGAAGGGCCCAGGCCGAGGCGGGCAGGTCGAAGGCGGGGGAAGGGCTTTTTCCGGAGGGGTGAGGCCCCCCGCCCCCCCATAGCAGATCTCAGACACGCCCTCAGAGACGTGGCCGGGGATCGAGCGCGTCGCGCAGCCAATCACCCACCAGGTTCAGGGACAGGATCGTCAACGTCAAAGCCAGGCCCGGCGCAGCGGAGATCCACGGCGCCTGCCGCAGGTAGAGCCGCCCTTCGTTGAGCATGGCTCCCCACTCGGGCACACCCGGCGGCGCGCCCAACCCCAGAAAACTCAACGCGGACACGTTCAGCATGGCCCATCCCGCCTGCAATGTCGCGATCACGATCACCGCGCCGGTGACGTTGGGCAGCACATGTCGAAGCAGGATGCGCCGCTCGGTGCAGCCGACCGCCCGGGCGGTGAGGATGTAATCCTCGCCGCGCACGTGGACCACGGCGCTGCGCACCACCCGGATCACGGTGGGGATGCCGGCCAGCCCGATGCCCAATCCCACAGCCCCCAACCCCGGCCCCATCACGGCGACGATCAGCATCGCCAACAGGAGATAGGGGATGGCCAGAATAGCATCCGTGACCCTGCTGACCAGCTCATCCAACAGGCCGCCGAAGTATCCGGACACCAGGCCCAGAAGCACCCCCGGGAGGACGGCCACGATGGCCGCGAGGGAGGCGATGCCCAGCGTAAGTCGGCCGCCATAGAGCACCCGGCTCCACACATCCCGGCCGAACATGTCCGTCCCGGCCCAATGTCGCGAGCCGGGAGGAGAAAGCACCCCGTCCAGGCGCATGGACATAGGATCCGCGGGCGCGATCCACGGCGCGGCCAGAACCGCGGCGCAGATGAGAAGGAGCAGCGCCGCGGCGCCCAGGATATCCCGGCGTGACCGGGCCAGCCTGCGAGGGGCGCCCCCAACGCGAAGGGCGGGATGCCCAACGGAGATCCGGCGGGCAGGCGGCCGCCTTGGGGAGAAAGGCCCGGCTTTCATAGGCGGCCGCGCGGATCCAGCACCCACTGAGCGACGTCGGCCAGCAGGTTCACGACGGTGTAAACCGTGGCGCCGAGCAAGACGATGCCCTGAACCACCGGGAGGTCCTGCGCCAGGATCGCCTGCACCGCCAGCCGCCCGATCCCCTGCCGGGCGAACAGCGCCTCGGTGATCGCGACCCCGCCGAGCAGAAATCCGAACTGGAGCGCCAGCATCGTCACCACCGGCGGCAACATGATCGGCGCCACATGACGCGTCAGCACCCTCCAGAAGGGCAACCCCTTCGCCCGGGCCGCCATGATGAACGGCTCGCTCAGGACGTCGATCAGGCCACTCCGGGTCAGCCGGGCGATCGGCCCAGCCGACGCCAGCCCGAGCACGACGGCGGGGAGCAGAAGATGCGAGAGCCCTCCCTGACCTCCGGAGGGAAGCCATCCCAGGATCAGGCTGAAGAGCCAGATGGCCAGCAGCCCGGACCAGGCGACGGGGGTGGACAGCCCCAGGAGGGCGATGCCCATGCTCAGACGATCGCCCCATGTGCCCGGCCGCAACGCCGCAATCCCCCCCAGCGTGATCCCGATGATCACCGCCACGCCCATGGCGCCCAGCGCCAGCTCTAACGTGTGCGGCCACTGCTCCGCCAGAAGGCGGGCGACGGAGTCGCCGCTGGCCCATGATCTTCCCAGATCCCCCCGCAGCAGATCGAGCAGGTAGGCGCCGTACTGGATGGGGAGCGGGCGATCCCACCCCAACATGGCACGTCGCTCGGCGATGACCTCGGCCGACGCGCCCGATCGGATGAGCAGAAGCGTGGCCGGATCACCGGGCAACAGATGCACGATGAGGAAGGCAACCGTCACCGCTCCCCAAAGGACGGGAAGCGCTCCCAACAGACGCCGGACGAAGAACCGTAGCATCGTCCACCTTCAAGGCATCTCACGGCTTCAATGAGATATCCACCAACCAGGGGAACCAGCCCCGAGTATCATATCGGAGGCCTTCCACGCGGGCGCTGGCCACGTTCAAATTCACGTAATCGCGTATCGGCAGGATCAGCGCCTCTTCCATGATCCGGCGCTGCGCCTGGGCGTAAAGCGCGCTCCGCCCGTCCCAATCGGTGAGGCGTGAGGCTTGCTCCAGCCACGCATCCAGCTCGGGATCGGAGGCCTTTGACCAGTTGAAGGCCGCTCCGGAGTGGAAGAAGCTGCGCAACAGGTCCGGGTCCGTGCCCGAGAGCAGGAAGGGGAGCAGGTGAACGGCCCCGGTCCGCCCGGCCTCCAACAACGCCCCATAGGGGACCTGTCGCGCCGTGAGCTCCACGCCGATCGCCTGCCACTGTGCCTGCAGGAGCTGGACGACCTCAGGCACGTATCCCCAACCCATGATCACGGCCTCCAGCCGCAGCGGCTGGCCGTCCTTCCGCCGCACGCCGTCCACCTCCCGCCACCCGGCCTCGTCCAGCAGCGCCCTAGCACGCTCCGGATCATATGGGTACATCCCCTCCACTGTGGGATCGTACCCCGGGGTCGCCCGGGTGAGGGGACCATGGGCCACCGGCGACAGCCCGCCGAACACGGCGTTCACGATCGCCTCGCGATCCGTGGCGTAGAGCAGGGCCTGGCGCACGCGCAGATCGTCGGTCGGCGACTTCGCCGTGTTGAAGAAGAACTGCAACGGCTGACCTGGGATGGGCACAGCGTAGAGCCTGAAGCGTTCGTCCTGGGACAGCCGCCGCGCATCCAGTGGCGGGACCTCCCCCATCACGTGCACCTCGCCCGACTCCAGCGCCATGGCCCGGGTGGCGGGATCGGTGTAGAAGCGGAAAACGACCTCGTCCAGATAGGCCGCCCCCCGATTGGCAAACACCGACGGCCCCCAACGATAGTCCGGATTGCGAGCGATCGTCAGGTGATCGTTGGGGACGTACTCGACGAACTTGAACGGGCCGGTGCCCACCTGATGGAACTGATAATCCGGTCCCCACTGCCTCAGCGCTTTCGGCGAGGCCATGCCCAGGTAGACCTGGCTCAGGCTATCCAGCAGCGGCGCGAACGGCTCCCGGAGATGGATGGCGACGGTATACTCGTCGATCACCTCCGTGCGCTCGTAAGGCCCTAACATGAACACCGCCTTCTGCGATCGCGTCTCCGGGTCCGCGACGCGATCCAGATTCGCTTTCACCGCCTGCGCGTTGAACGGCATCCCATCATGGAAGGTCACATCGCGGCGGAGATGGAACGTGTACACGCGTCCATCCTCGGAGACCTCCCAGGACTCCGCCAGGCCGGGGACGAAATCCCCACTCTCCGGGTCCTGATAGATCAACGTATCGTACACGCTGGTCAGGGGAATCCCCAACTCGGCCGAGGCGTTGACATGCGGGTCAATCCCCGAGGGGGCAAGGGTCAGCCCATACACGAGGCGGCGAGGCGCCGGGGTGGGCGGCACACAGGCCACCGCAATGAGGGCGATACATAGAAGAAGCGCGCTGCCGAGCCACCGCCGTCCACCACGCCGGCCAGCAGCCGAACCCGCCCAAAGGCCTTTCCATCCGGCTCTACGTGACATGCATTCTCCCTCCAAGGTGATATAATGGCCACACGCAACGCGCGATACGCAACGCAACCCTCATGTTAGCACAAACCCCATACCGGAGAAAGTGAAGAGCATGCGCACTTACGAAGAGGCCCTATCCTATCTTCAGCGGTACATCAACTACGAGCTGAAGCGCACAATTCCCTACGCGCCCGGCACATTCGAGCTGACACGCATCTACGCGCTGCTGAGGCGCCTGGACGATCCCCATCGGGCTTATCCGACGATCCACATCGCGGGGTCCAAGGGCAAAGGGTCGACGGCCGCGATGACGGCCTCCATCTTACAGACCGCCGGATATCGGACCGGCATGTACATCTCCCCCCACCTGCACACCTGCCGTGAGCGTATGCGGGTGAACGGCACCCTCATCACCCCGGAGGAGTTCGCGGCCCTCGTGGAGGAGCTCGCCCCCCACGCCGAGGCGGTCGAAGGGATCACCTGGTTCGAGGTCACGACCGTCCTCGCCTTCCTGTACTTCGCCCGCCAGGGGGTGGACGTCGCCGTCATCGAGGTGGGACTGGGAGGACGCCTGGACGCGACCAACGTGATCATCCCGGAGGTCAGCGTGATCACCTCGCTAAGCTATGAACACACCATCTGGCTGGGAGACACGCTCGGTCAGATCGCCTGGGAGAAAGCCGGGATCATCAAGCCGCGGGTGCCCGCCGTCTCCGCTCCCCAGGCGGACGAGGCCATGGCCGTCATCGAGGAGGTCTGCGCGGAACGTGAAGCGCCCCTCATTCGGGTTGGACGTGACTGGCAGTTCCGCCCCGGCCTGATCCACCCTGGCGGACAGGCGTTCGACGTGCAACCCGCGTCTGCGACGGGCGTCCTGCCCGCGGCCTGGACCCGATTCGAGATCCCCCTGCTGGGTCGCCACCAGATCATCAACGCCACGTGTGCCCTGGCGGCGATCCACGCGCTGCCCGCAGGACGGTTTGAGATCCCTTTGCAGGCACTGCGGGAGGGCCTGGCGACGGTGCGGTGGCCCGGGCGCATCGAGGTGCTCTCCCGCCAACCGCTGGTGATCGCCGACGGCGCCCACAACGAGGACTCCGCGCGACGGCTGGTGGAGACGTTACAGGAGTGGTTCCCCGGGCGCCGCTGGACGTTCGTCGTCGGCATCCTGTCGGATAAGGATCACGCCGCCATCCTCAACGATCTGGCCCCGCTGGCCGGGCAGATGATCGTGACCCGCTCCCGCCACGCGCGGGCCACCGACCCTGAGCAACTCGCGGAGGTCGCCCGCCGGATCGGATTGCCCGTCCACATCTCGCCGGACATAGAGACAGCGCTGGAGGAGGCGCTGGCCCAGGGGGATGCCGTGTGCCTGACCGGATCGCTCTCCGTGGCGGCCGAGGCCCGCGTGGCATGGGCCATACGTTGCGGCCTTCCTCTCCCGGAGAGGGACAGCCATCTGGAGCGAGAAAGAGGAGATGCGCAACAGGTCATCGCCCTGGCGTGAAGACAGAAATCGGAGGAGGCGTCATGCGGACCGTCTATGTGGAATTGGACATCCTGCGAGCCCTGGCGACACAAGTCCTGGGTAAGGTATGGGCGGGAGCCTACCTGAGCCCCATCAGCCCTGTTCACTCCACGACGCTGCCCGATCCGCCGTTGCCTGGGCCGCATCATGTGCGCGTGCGCAACCGGCTCTCGTTGATCTGCGGGAGCGATCTGCACATGATCTACGTGGAGGTTGACCCACGCGTGGCGCCGGCCGCGCTGCCGGGCAACAAGCGCCTCTACCTGGGACACGAGCTATGCGGCGAGGTGATCGAGGTGGGTGAGGCCGTCTCCCGGGTGCGCGTCGGCGACCGGGTGGCACTGCGCCACTTCAGCTCGACCTGCCACACCCAGGGCATCGAGCCTCCCTGCCGACACTGCCGGGAAGGGAACTATTACCTGTGCGAGAACCAGTCGATGACCGACACCTCCCCCATCATCGGCGGCGGCTGGAGCGATCAGTTCGTGGCCCACGAGGCTCAGCTCTTCCGCGCGCCGGAGGATCTGAGCGACGAGGAGATCGCGATCCTGGAGACCATTGCGACGGGGGTGCACACGGTGTTGCAGGCGCTGCCGGAGCCGGGCGACCGCGTCGCCGTATTGGGATGCGGGATCATCGGGCTGGTGACGATCCAGGCGCTGCGGGCGCTGGCCCCGGAGGCGCACATCACCGCGCTGGCGAGATACCCCTTTCAGGCGGAGCATGCCCGTCGGTTGGGCGCGCACGAGGTGCGCGTACGGGAGGACGGCTACCAGGTGACGGCCGAGGTCACCGGCGCCAAGCTCTACCAGGGGATGCTCGGTAGCAGGATGCTGCTGGGCGGCTTCGACGTGATCTACGACTGCGTGGGCACGGGCCGCACGATCACGGACAGTCTGCGATGGGCGCGGGCGAGGGGACGGGTCATGCTGGTCGGCGTGCAGTTCAGGCCGATGAGCGTGGATCTCAATCCGGTCTGGTATCAAGAGGTGCAACTGCTGGGCGTCTATGCACACGGCCGAGAGGTGTGGGAGGGACAGGAGATAGGGACCTTCGAGCTCACCGCCAGGCTGATTCAGGAGGGGAAACTCACGGCGGAGGGGCTGATCACCCATCGATTCCCGCTGGCCCGATGGAAGGAGGCCGTCCGGGTGGCCAGCGACAAAGGGCGGCATCGGTCAGTCAAGGTCGCGCTCACGTTCGGAAATAGGTAGGGGCGGGTCTCAGACTCGTCCCTACCTACCGGAGACAGGGGTTCTTCGGATGCCTTGGGGTAGCAAGGATAACCCCCATATCGCTTAATGGCTCATCTCCCGAAAGTGTGCCACTGGTAGGGACGCAGCATGCTGCGCACCTACCGCCAGCACACATTTTACAGAGGAGCGCTTTATCTAGGCGAAGGTCCGTAAATAAAAGCAAAACGGGAGGCTGATCTCATGCCAGTCTCCCGCCTCACGGATGCGCCGGGCTCAGCTCGTCTTGAAACATGAGCCGTTGCGGTGGTAGGGGGTCTTCAGCCGCTTGGCGATGCGACCGGTCTCTGAGAACACGGTGGTCGTCACCATGAGCAGCTCGCCCTTCTTGATGGGCTTGCCACAAGTGGCGCAGACATGTCCCGTCATCTGGGCCCGGTTTGCCTCGCGGGTGGCGATATCGGCCCCCATCCTCGTTGCTCGTGCCATCTTTTCACTCCTTTGCAGTGATGTCGTCACGGTCTCGTGGCGAAGCGCCGATCATCATCGGAGGGCCCTATCGCCACCGAGGCCGAATTGTTTCGTTCACGGACATGCATACGCCCCAGGCCGGCGCCCAGGGCGTACATGCCACAGCTGAAGCCAACAGGTTGCATCTTATACCCGAAGCCACCCCTTTTGTCAAATTCCAGACGGGCCAGTGTAAAAGGCGGCACGCCTTTTTGAGAGAGCGTCCCGCGCGCGGAGAGAGGCCGTAGGTCCAACGTCCCGCGCAGGGGACGAGCGGGGTGCCCCCGCGAGCCTCCCCCTCATTACTCCGGCGGGATGTAGACCGTGACGGATACCTCCCCCCCGCCGGAGAGGACGATCGTGTAGTCCCCCGTCGTGGGGATGTCGGCGAACCACAGCCCGGGCCGTCCCGCCCGAACCGTCGGGATCGGCACACCGCCCGGCCCGAAGATGGCCACCGTCACCTCGCTCTCGCCCAGGGCGGAGACGTACAGCCGCTGCCCGCCCATCACCCGAAGCACATACGCCTTCGGCACACCCGCCACCAACGTGGTCGTGAACTCATACGACGCCGTGCCCGGGGCGAACTGGATGCGCTCCGGCGTCGGCGAAGCCGGTTTTGGCGTCGGCGTCGGCGCGAGCGGTGGAACCCGGACCGTCACGGGAACGCTGCCCTCGCCCGTCAGGGTGATGACGTAATCGCCGGTGATGGGGAGGGCGAAGTGCCACTGTCCCCCGCTCTGGGTGACGGGTAGCAGCGCGGCCCCGTCCGGTTGAAGCAGGGAGACGGCCACAGCAGGTGCCGTGGTGATGAACATCTGCTGCCCCGCCAACGCCCGCAGCACATAGCGCTGGGGTACGCCCGCCGTCAGGACCGCGGTCCACGTCGCCGAGTCCGTGCCCGGGGCGAACTGGATCCGCTGCGGCTCCGGTGTGGGAGTAGGCGGGGGCGGGGTCGGCGTTGGTTGCGGCGTGGGCGTGGGCTCGACGGGCGTCGGCGTCGGCGCGGCCGTGGGCACGGGAGTGGGGGACGCCACCGGCCGCGTCGGGGCCGCCGCTTGAGCGGTCAGCGTGGCCTCAACGGCCTGCTCCACAGCCGCCTGATCGGGCGAGACCGAGACGGTGCACGCGGTCAGGGCCGCGAGGCACAGCAGGATGACCAGAACCGCTACGGGAAAGCGCATGACCATGACCTCCTAATGGGGTGCAGAGCCGCGATACTCCTACAGATAATCATGACGCTGGCCAGCGGCTTTAGAAACGAGATCCCTGTAGGACGGCTCAGGGCGGCTCATCCCGTGTCCGCCTCCAGATGCTCATAGAAGGCTCGCGGCTGCAACTCCTTGAAGTCCCCCTGTTGCACCAGATGCCTCCGGACATCCAGGCAAAGATGGCACTTCGAGACGTATCCCTCTTCCCTCTCCCGGTACCCGAACTGCCTGCCCAGATCATAGAGATCCCTCAAGTCCTCCAGGAGCGCTTTGAGCACCGGCCGCTCATCGAGATCGACGCCGTCCCGGCAGAGGGCATCCAGCTCCCGGGCGTCCCCCAGGGACAAGCCGCCACAGAAGCCCGGCATGAAGTTACCATAGTTGTCCACATGGACATGCCAATCCCGAACCAGCTCATGTCGACAGGAAGCGCCAAAGAAGTGCTCCGCCGGGTGGCGCCGGAAGAGGTCGGCAAGGGAGTAGGATACGCGCCCGCCCGGCAGCAACTCCATGTATCGCAGGCCACGGCCGGATGTGCGCAAGTACTCGTCAAAAGCCATGGTCCCCTTCAACCCCATCGAGCGGAATTCCTCGTAAAAGAGGCTCTGGTATACGATTACGTTATGCGGGGGGAATACCTCTCGGGCGATCCTTGCCGCCCGCGCTGTCCGCTCGAAGGGGACGTACTCCAGAGCAAACGGGTTCGCGCTGATGAGGATACCGTGGAGCCCGGCCTCCCTCAGCGCGAGCAACTTCCCCCGGGTCACCTCGTCATTGATGCACCAGGCGGCGTTGGTCTCCACGAAGCGTGAAGGGATCTCCAATTCCCGGGCCATACGGGTGAGCTCGAGCAACAGATCGAAGTTCAGAAACGGCTCCCCGCCGGTGAAGTGGATCCCGTCGTTGACGCCGATGCGCTCGGGGAACGGGTATTTGCCACGCATCCTCTCCGCCAGCTGCGAGAGGATGCGTTCGGCGTCCCCCAGCGAGAGGAAGTCTGCCCTCCACTGGGGCGAACAGGCATAGAGACAATGCTTGCACGCCGCGCTGCACTTATAGGTCAGGAAAATCCCGGCTGAATAGGGCTCCGGAATACGCAATTTCGCCATCCATCCTCCTCATCGATCTTTGTCTCACCGCAAAGGGAGCGAAGGACGCAGAGGAACTTTTAGAAAAACCTTAGCGCTCTTCGCGTTCTTTGCGGTTCCTGTTCCTATACCTCCGGTAGATGCACCTCGCTGTGTCCATACCGTTGCATGATCTCCACCAGTCGGTCCAGCGGCAGGGCATGGCGCACATGCCCATCACGCCCTGCCATCGTCTCCGCCATGCACAGCGCGTTCAGGATAGCCTCCTCGGTCGCCTCCACCGCAGCCTGGAACAGCCCCTCGATAGTGGGACCGAAATCGGACAGGATCTCCAGCTTCAGCGTGGGCGTCGATGGACGAAGGGGAACCCGTTGCGCTGTGGAGAAGGCGATGACGAAATCGCCGCTGCCAGCCCCGTGCGTGGACCCCGTGCGGGCCAGCCCGGCGCCGCATCGCACCGCCAGCCGCCGCAGTTGCCGGGCGATCAGCGGCGCGTCCGTCGCCAGCACGATCACGATGGAGTTGCCCACCGGCGGCTCCGAAGGCGGGTGCCAGTCCGCCAGCTCCCGTCCCACCGGCACGCCGTCCACCCGGAGCTGAGCCCGACGCCCGAAGTTGCATTGGGCCAGCACGCCGACCGTATACCCGCCCAGGAGCTCCGGCAACATCCGGGACGCCGTGCCGATCCCGCCTTTGAACTCGAAGCAGGACATGCCCGTCCCGCCCCCTACGTTTCCCTCAGCCACCGGCCCGGATGTAGCTCCTTCGACGGCCTGGAACACATGCTCGGGACGCACATGACGGCCGCGAATATCGTTCAGCCAGCCATCGTTGCACTCCGCCACCACCGGGCTGACGCCGCCCATGCGCACGCCGATGTCCGGGTTGCGCCGCTCCAGCCATCGCATCACGGCATCCTCGACCGTCGGCACACTGAACGTGTTCGTGAGCAGGATCGGCCCCTCGATCACCCCCAGCTCCGCCACCTGGTCCACGTTGGTCACCTCCCCATAGCCGTTGATGCAGTAGGTGACGCCGTGAACCCGCTCCAGGAAGAGGTCACCATCGTGAGGTATGATGGCGGTGACGCCGGTGCGGACGGGGCCGCGGCCGGGCTGCAGCGGGCCGGCTTCCCCCTCGATCAACGTCACATGGCCCACCCGCACGCCGGACACATCCGTGATGGCGTTCCAACGGCCAGGGGGCAACGCCCCAACAGCAACACCCAATTCTCGAACACGAACACGTCGAGAAGTCATTATTCGGCTTTCCTCACTCTCACAACGGTGCCTCGATGAGAACGACAAGCCCATTCACGCTTTTCGTGCTATAATGACGGTGCTCCCAACAGACTCTGATGCATGGTCATGGATATCCACGCACTCTTAGAGGGGTCAAGGACGCCGGTCACTCCACGTGAACACCCAAATCCCCTGATCATCCCGCCTGTCCTTATCACAAGGAGAGCAAACCATGGCACAAGACGAAGATCGCGATCGTGCCACGACGCGAATGCGACGGATCGCGCGCGTCTGGAGCATTCCGATCATAGCTTATGTACTACTTATGCTCATCGGCTATGCGTGGAACTGGGTAACTCTTGGCGCCTCAGACCCATATGCGGTGGGAGGCTATCCACCGGCAGAGGCCCTTCCGCCGATTTTTATGTCCCTGAGCATTTTGGGACTGGGCCTCGCCCGGCGTTGGGAGCTAGCGGGCGGAGCGATCGCTGTCGCCTTTCTACTGGCGACGATCCTGTTACTCATCATCCGCATCCCAATCACCCGCGATTTCCCCCGTTCCGCGATCCCTTACGTTCTCTCAGCGATCGTCGCCACCCCTGGCGTACTATTCCTGATATGCGGATGGCGATCTAGGAGGGGAACTTCCCCGGCCTAAGCATTGTGCGCTGTCAGGAAAGCCTCCACCTCGTTGGCCGTCGGCAGGGAAGGCTGCGCGCCCAGCCGGGTGACGGAGAGGGCTGCCACCGCGTGGGCATAACGCACGGCCGCGTCCAGCGAATCCCCGCGAGCCAACGCCACAGCCAGAGCGCCATTGAACGCGTCTCCAGCGGCTGTCGCATCTACGGCCTCCACGCGGAACCCGGGCACCCGCCGCACCTGATCCGGGCCGGTCACCACCAGAGCGCCCGCCTCGCCCAGGGTCACGATCACCGTGCGGATGCCCTTTTGCAACAGGGCAAGAGCCGCCTCCTCTGGGGTCCCACGGCCGGTCAGGACCGCAGCCTCCGTCTCGTTTGGGGTCAGGATATCCACATGAGCGAAGAGCTCATCCGGGAGGGGAGAGGAGGGAGCCGGGGCGGGATTCAGGATGACCATAGCCCCCGCCGACCGGCCGGCCTTGGCCGCCGCCATGACGGTCTCCAGCGGGATCTCCAGCTGGAGCAGGACGGAGCGGGCCTCGGCGAAGGCGGGCGAGGCCGCCTCCACATCAGCCGGAGATAGCCGCCGATTGGCCCCGGGCGCCACGGCGATGATATTCTGCCCATCCGGGCCGACGACGATCAACGCCACACCGGAGGGAGCGTCCGGATCCTGAATCACATAGCGGGTATCCAACCCCTCACGCTGGAAGTTGCCCAATGCCTCCTGGCCGAACATATCCCGGCCGATGCGAGCCACGAAGGCGACACCAGCGCCAAGTCGGGCTGCAGCCACCGCCTGATTGGCCCCCTTGCCGCCCGGAGCGATGATCAGATCGCCGCCCAGGACGGTTTCCCCCGGCAGCGGCAGCCGGTCCGTCTGGACGACCATGTCTGTATTCGACGATCCGACGACGACGATACGAGAAGTCTTGGATGACATCACTTTGGCACCTTCCGTTTAAATGTTCCATAGTCGTATTGCGTGTTACATATTGCGTGTTACATATTACGTGTCACGCATTACGCAACACGCAACACGCAATACGCAATACGTAATACGCAATACGTAATACGTAATACGTAATACACAATACGCCACACGCGACGCTCCTCACCCCCTGAGCCGTTCCGCCAGAGCGCTGTATCGCTGGGCCACGCGATCGTTTCGGACCGCGATGGCAATGGCGCGCGGCGTCCCCACCAGGACGACCAGCTGTCGCGCCCGCGTGACGGCCGTGTACAGCAGGTTGCGTTGGAGCATGACGTAATGTTGCGTCAGCACGGGCACGACCACCGCCGGGAACTCCGAGCCCTGCGCCTTGTGCACCGAGATGGCGTATGCGTGCACCAGCTCGTCCAACTCCAGGAAGTCATAGGTCACGCGGCGGCCGTCGAAATCGACCACCAGCGTCTGATCCTCCAGATCTACGGCGACGACATACCCCAGATCACCATTATAGACATCTTTGTCGTAGTTGTTGCGCATCTGCATCACGCGATCGCCCAGGCGGAAGACGCGGCCGCCTACCCGGCGCTCCGGCTTGCGCTCGGACGGCGGGTTGATCGCCTCCTGCAAGAGCGCGTTCAGATTGCCCACGCCCGCCTCCCCCCGATGCATAGGGCTCAGCACCTGGATATCGGAGGGGGACAGGCCGAACCGGCGAGGGATGCGCGTCTGCACCAGCTCCACCACCAGCTCGGCCGCCCGCTCCGGATCGTCCGTCCGGAACAGGAAGAAGTCTCTGGCCTTGCGATTGTCCAGGATCGGCATCTGTCCCTGGTTGATGCGATGGGCGTTGACGATGATATAGCTGCCCTCCTCCTGGCGGAAGATCGTCTCCAGCCGCACCACGGCCACGACGCCGGAGGCGATGATGTCTCGCAGCACGTTCCCCGCCCCCACCGATGGAAGCTGGTCCACGTCACCGACCAGGAGCAGATGCGCGCCGGGCGGGATGGCCTTGAGCAGATGGTTGGTGAGCAGGAGGTCCAGCATGGACGCCTCATCCACGATCACCATGTCCACGTCCAGCGGGTTCTCCTCATCATGCTGGAACGACATCCCATCACCCGGCTTGAACCCCAGCAGGCGATGCACCGTCTTCGCCTCGCGGCCGGTGGCCTCAGTCAAACGCTTGGCCGCCCGCCCCGTGGGCGACGCCAGCACGTAAGACCGCTCCGTCATCTCCAGCATCCGGATGACCGTCTGCACCGTGGTGGTCTTGCCCGTGCCCGGCCCCCCCGTGAGCACCGCGACCCGCTGGGTCAGGGCGGTCTGCACGGCCTCTCGCTGTGCGGGCGCCAACGCCAGCCCCGTCTGGCGCTGGATGGCCTCGAACGCGGCGGCCCAATCGAAGGAGAGGAAGGGAGACAACCGCTCCACCGGCGCCTCGATCAGCCGCTTCAGCCGCCCCACCACGCCGATCTCGCCGTAGTAGAAGGGCGTCAGATACACCGCCTGTTCATCCGGCTCCCAGACCGGCCCGGGTTCCCGCACCACCTGCGGGGAGCGTGCGTCCGGATCACCCCGGACGGGGGTGTGGAGATCCCGCAGGGACTCGATGTGCACCTGCTCGTCCAGGGCCAGCGCCTCGATCGCCTGGTTCACTTTCTCCTCGTCGATCTCCAGCAGGCGAGCCGCCTCCGCGACGAGCTCCTGGCGCGGCACGTAGACATGTCCCTCATCCGCCTTCTGGCTGAGGACATAGGCGACGCCCGCCGCCGCCCGTCCCGGATCATCCGGGGCGATCCCCAGGTTGCGGGCGATCTTATCCGCGGTGATGAAGCCGATGCCGTGGATGTCCCGGGCCAGCCGATAGGGATCGTTGCGCACCACCGCGATGGCTGAATCCCCATACGTCTTATAGATCTTCACCGCCAGCGAGGTGCTGACCCCGTTGGCTTGCAGGAACAGCATGACCTCCTTGATCTGGCGCTGCTCCTCCCAGGCGCGCTGGATCATCGCCACGCGCTTTGGGCCGACCCCTGGCACCTCCAGGAGCCGCTCGGGGGCCTCCTCGATCACGTCCAGCGTTTCCAGCCCGAAGTGCCGGACGATCCGCTCCGCCGTGACGGGGCCGATCCCCTTGATGAGCCCAGAGCCCAGGTACTTGCGGATCCCCTCGACGGTGGCCGGGAGGACCGTCCGCACGGACTCGGCCTTGAATTGCCGGCCGTACTGGGGATGCAGGATCCATTGTCCGGTCATCCGCACGGACTCACCCACGTGCACCCCCAGCATGTTGCCGACCACGGTAACGGTGTAGTCCTTGCCCTCAGGGGCGAGTCGGGCGACCGTGTATCCGCTTTCCTCGTTATGATAGGTGATGCGTTCGATCACGCCGGTTAATTCGAGCACGGTTCCACGCTCCTACAGGCTATTTTACCCGAAGCACCCGCAACCGGAAAGGGAGTATACGACAGATATCTCACCACGGAGATGCCGAGGGCGCAGAGGGAGGGAAAAGAGAAATCATTTCGAGAGGACGATCGATTGCCTCGTCTCTCGAACGGTGCTATACTCCCGCCGATTCCACACCACGTCTTGGGGTAGGCCTATGCACACACCACCGCTGCGTTCCCTGTTGGAGTTCGCCCTGGATGCCGCCTGGCAGGCCGGCCGCATCACGCTGGGTTACTTCCAGGCCGGCGTCGCAGCCGAGCGCAAGGCGGACAACACCCCCGTCACCATCGCGGATCGACAGGCCGAGCAGAAGCTGCGGGAGCTGATCGAGCGCTACTGGCCGGACCATGGGATCATCGGCGAGGAGTTCGGCTCTCAGGAGACCCCCTCCGGCCTGACCTGGATCCTCGACCCCATCGATGGCACCAAGTCGTTCGTGCATGGGGTGCCGTTATACGCCGTGCTCATCGCGCTGACCGACGGCCAGGCACCGCTGATCGGCGTGGCTCACTTCCCCGCATTGGGGGAGACGGTCTACGCCGCCCGGGGGGAGGGGTGCTACTGGGACGGACGCCGCGCCCGCGTCTCCACGGTCAGCGATCTGAAGGACGCCACCCTGCTGGCCAGCGACCTGAACACCTTTCCCATCTATGGAAAGGCCGAGGCCTGGCAACGACTGATCGACGCCACCTATATCCAACGCACCTGGGGCGATGCCTACGGCTACGCGCTGGTGGCCACCGGACGGGCGGAGATCATGGTCGATCCAGCCATGGAGGTGTGGGACTCCGGACCGCTCCAGGTCATCCTGGAGGAGGCGGGGGGGACGTTCACCGATTGGAAGGGCGTCCCAACCATCTACGGCCGGGAGGCCATCGCCACCAACGGCGTTCTGTTCGACCAGGTGATGGCGCTCGTCCGGGATTGACGCCCAGACGGGGCCCCGGGCATCCGCGGAGGGCTACCCTGTGAAGGCAAGCGAGGTCGCACGTCGATGGCTTCAAGGCCCTCGCCGGCGCAGGAGAGCCGACGGTCTCGCCCTCGCGGGCTACATCTTGCTGGCTGCGATCTTCTACGCACCGCTGCTGTTGGGCCTGCGCCGATTCCCGGACGGCGACTTCACCCATCACTTCCTCCCCTTCAGCCTCTTCCTGCGTGAGGAGCTGCTGGCCGGCCGCCTGCCGATCTGGAACCCCTACACTTACTCCGGCCATCCCTTCCTGGCCGACATCCAGGCGGCCGTTTTCTATCCGCCGGGCGATCTGATCCTCCTGCTTACCCTTCCCTGGGGAACGCCCGGGGCGCGCCTGTACTTCCTGGAGGCGGAGGCCGCCCTTCACCTCGCGCTGGCGAGCTTCTTCACCTATCTGCTGGCGCGCGACCTGACGGGGCATCGAGGCGCGGCCTTCCTCGCCGGCTGCGCGTTCGCCCTCTCCGGCTATCTCACCGGCTATCCACCGCTGCAGCTGGCCATCCTGCGCACGGCGATTTGGCTGCCGCTGATTCTGTGGCTCCTGCTGCGAGGGATGAGCCGACCCACCCAGTGGCGATGGTGGGCCGGGGCCGCGCTGGCGTACACGACCGCTCTCCTGGCTGGCCACGCGCAGACGTTCCTGTTCCAGAGCTACATCGTCGGCACCTGGGTCGTCCTTCTTCTGATCTGGACGATCCGCCACGGCCTGCGAGGGATCGTCCATCGCGTGTTGGGTGTGGCGGGCTTTTACCTTCTCGCTCTGGGGCTCAGCGCGGCCCAGCTACGGCCCGGCATCGAGTTCGCCCGGCTCAGCACGCGCGCCCACGCGGATTACGCCTATCTCAGCGGCGGATTCCCCCTGCGAGACACGTGGCAACTGCTGCTCCCCGGCGTGCTCACCTGGTTCTCGCCGCTCTACGTGAGCGTCGCCGCGCTCGGCCTGGCCCTCATGGCGCTGGCCCACGTCCTCTCCAGTGACGGACGGGAGACGTCCTCCGGCTTTCTACCCGCCCGCTGGGGTATCCTCTTCTTCGCCGGCGTCGCCCTGTTCTTCCTGCTCCTCTCCTACGGGGGCAACGGATTTCTGTACCCCCTGTTTTACCGATGGGCGCCCGGCGGCCGTCTCTTCCGCGGACAGGAGCGGGCGGCCTACGGCGTTGCCTTCGGGCTGAGCGTCCTGGCCGGATACGGCGCCGCCTCCCTCGGCCGCCTCCCCGCGCGCACGCGACGAATGGCCGCCTGGGCCTTCGCAGGCGCCGTCGTGATCGGCGTCACCGTCTTCGGGCTGGGCTGGCAGCGCACCGGACATACCGCCGTCAGCCCTCGCGAGTTCCTGGTCATCGCCGGAACCGCGTGCGCGCTCGCCCTGGCGTCGAGCCTGACGATCGCGGCGGAGCGGGCGGCACGTTGGCGGGTGCCCATCCTCACGCTCCTGGTCGTGGGCGATCTCTTCCTGGCCAACTTCACCACGAACCTGGCGGAGGGCGGACCAGTGACCTGGGCGAGCCTGCCGCCGGAGGCCGAAGCCGTGCAGGCCGCGGTGGCAGAGCGAGCCACGGCGAACCTGGGCCTACCCGGGCGGGTGTACAATGAGTATCGGGTCTACGAGGACTACGGCATGGTCGCCCGCGTGGAAGACGTGTGGGGGAGCAGCCCGCTGCGCCTGGCCCGCTATGCCATGCTCTTTGAGGACTTCCCCCTGGATCGCATGTGGCGCCTGACCGGGGTGGAGCATGTGTTGACCTGGCGACGGGAGCTGTTCGAACCCAGCACCCTGCTGGCGGAGTTCCCCCAGGCGACCGACACGACGTATCTGCATCGGCTGGAGGAGCCCAACCCGCGCGCCTGGGTGACCTACGGCGTGGTCTTCGCGGACGATGAGGAGGCCAAACGCCTGCTGGCCGATCACCAATTCGACCTGGAGACGACGGCCGTGCTTCCCCCAGAGGCCCGAGACAGGACGACGCCTGGGAACGCCGAGGCAGGATCACCGGCCGGGGAAAGCGCCATCCATCTGGAGCGCATCGCGCCGTATCGGCTCCTCGTGCGGGGGCGAAGCGACCGCGAGGGGCTGCTGATCGTGAGCGAGAACTGGATGCCCGGCTGGCGGGCCCTTCGACGCGATGAGGGCGCCCAGGCGCTCCCCGTGTCTCGCGCGGATCTGACGTTTCTGGGGGTCCCGGTGCCCGCTGGCGAGTGGGAGATCGAACTCGCGTATCAGCCGGATAGCGTCCGGCTTGGGCTGCTCATCAGTGGGCTCTCGCTGGCCCTGTTGTGCGTCGTCAGCATCTGGCGTTGGCGATGGGGGCGGAGAAGATGAGGCGCGTCGGGCCCCGGCTCCCCATCCTCGCCGTGATCCTGCTGGCGTTCGCCCTGCGGGTCTTTCGGCTGGGCGCTCAGGAGCTGCGAGGCGACGAGGCGTTCGGCTACTTCTTCAGCCTGCGCACCGTGCCCGACATCTTCCGGGCTACGCTGGCGCTGGGGGAGCCTCACCCGGTGGGCAGCTACCTCATCGAGAAGGGATGGCTCTCCCTGGCCGGGCACAGCGAGTTCGCCCTTCGGTTCACCAGCGCCTGGTTCGGCACCCTGGCGGTGGGGATCGTGTATCGGCTCGGCCGGCGCCTGGGGCTTCCCCGAGGGACGGCGGGGCTCGGCGCCCTCCTGCTCGCGATCAGCCCATATGCCATCTGGCACAGCCAGGACGCCCGGATGTACACCATGAGCCTGGCGTTGACGGCCGCCAGCACATGGCTGGCGATGGAGATGACCGCGCGGCCGCGGCGATCCCTCTGGCTCGCGTACGCGCTGGTCAGTTGGTCGGCCCTGCAGGTACACTACTTCGGGGGCTTCGTGCTCGTGGCGCAGAACATCTTCATGTTCGGCCGGGCATGGCTCAGCCCCCAACATCGCGGCGAGATCCCCCGCTGGGCGACGGCGCAACTGGCCATCGCCGTCCTATACGCGCCATGGCTCTGGCTGGCGCGAGATACGATCGCACACTACGGCGGGAACGGCGACTCGCCCGGGCTCGTTCAGGCGCTCTGGCGATCCTTCAGCGCCTTCGCCGTCGGAGAGACGACGCCGGCGGGACAACGTCCCCTCTACGCCCTGCTCGGCGGGGTTCTGGCGCTGGGC
The DNA here is from genome assembly GCA_024277095.1 of Chloroflexota bacterium. GTDB lineage: Bacteria > Chloroflexota > Anaerolineae > DUEN01 > DUEN01 > DUEN01. The sequence continues at coordinate 29,087 of JAJRVX010000197.1, read as the reverse complement.
GGCGCCCTTCGTCTGATACAGGCCGGCGGAGCCAAGCGGGGTGCGGCCTGGCTGCTGACCCTCTACCTCGCCGTCCCGCTGGGGATCACCTGGATCAGCGCACAGAGCCGCCCGATCTTCAACGAGCGCTACCTGATCGCCGCGACGCCTCCCTTCTACCTGCTTATAGCGGCGGCCGTGTCTACCTGTATGCCCTCATTTGGGCAGGCGCAAGCGTTGCGAGCGGTCGGTCGGGCCGCGGGCCTGCTCCTCCTGGCCGTCGTGATCTTCGGCGCGCTGGGCTCGCTGAGCCACTACTACACCGATCCGGCGTACAGCAAGACCATCGGCTGGCGGGCGCTGGCCGAGACCATCCAGCGCTGGACGATGGGGATGCCTACGGACCGGGTGCGTATCGCGCAGAACTTCCCCGATCCGACGCTGTGGTACTATTACAGAGGGCCGGTAGAGCATGTCGTCCTGCCGCCCGCCGCGTACGACGCGGACGGCGCCGATCGGGAGGTGGCGGAGCTGGTCGCCCAAGGAGTGGGCTGGGTGATCCTTCCGGTCCAGCCCAGCCCCTTGTGGGATGACGCGGGGATCGCCCAGGCGGCCCTGGCCAGGGTATATACCCGGGTTCTCGAGCAGCCGGTGGGGGTGTGGCCGCTGCAGCTTTACGTTCGGCCGGACCCCGGGCGGATGCGGCGGCTCGACGCCATCTTCGTGAACGGGCTGACACTGCGAGCCGCCGCGGTCGAGCCGCAAATGCTGGTCCCCGGTGGGGTGCTGGCGATCCATCTGAGGTGGGAGGGCCGGGGCGATGCGCTGGCGGGCACGGAGAAGCTGTTCATCCATCTCGTGCCCGCGGAGGGTCCCCCGATCCCCGTCGCGCAGATCGACCCGCCGCTGCGTGCGGCCGATGTGGGGAAGCCGGCAGTAAGCTACGCCATCTTTCTGCCGGAGACGTTGCCCCAGGGCACGTATCGGGTGCTCGCGGGCATTTACGATCCGGGGCAGCCGGGCGCGCCGCGCGTCCCGACGGTCGCTGGGGCCGACCATGTGGAACTGGCATCATTCTTGACACGCCAGGAGAACGCTGAAAATAACCGATAGGAGGGCAAGCCATGAACGTCATCGGCATCATGCTGGACAGCTTCCGACAGGATCACATCAGCTTCTACAACGGCGGACAGCCCGTCTTCGAGGGCATTCCGGCCTGCCGGACGCCCAACCTGGACGCGTTCGCCCGGGAGTGCATCGTCTTCGACAACGCCTATCCGGAGGCGCTGCCTACTATCCCGGTGCGCACGCAGCTCTTCACCGGGCAGGCCACGCTGCCCTTCCGCCCCTGGCAGCCTCTGATCAGGGAGGACCTCTCCATCGCTGAGATCCTGCGGGCCGAGGGATACGTGTGCGGCCTCATCTCCGACTGCTATCATTATCGGGCGCCGGGCATGAACTTCCATCGCGGCTTTCACATGTATCGCTGGGTCCGAGGACAGGAGTACGACCCGTGGACCTCGCACCCGCCGCGCCGCAATCTGGATGATTACGTCAACGAGCATTACGACGAGGTGTGGCGCGGCCGAATCGCTCAATTCCTCGCCAACACCGACGACTTCACCCGGGAGGAGGATTGGTTCCCCGCCAAGGTGGTGGACGAGGCCATCGAGTGGCTGAAGCATAATCGGGTCCACAAGCGCGTCTTCCTCTGGATCGACTCCTTCGACCCGCACGAGCCGTGGGATCCACCGGCTCGCTTCGACACCTACACGGATCCTAACTACAACGGCAAGCGGCTCATCATGCCTATGGGCGGGCCAGCGGAGGAGTGGGCCACCCCCGAGGAGATCCGATATATCCAGGGGCTATACGCTGGCGAGGCCGCGTTCGTGGATCACTGTCTGGGCCGACTGTTCGAGGCGTTGAAGGAGTTGGGCTATTACGATGATTCCGTGATCGTCCTGCTGGCGGATCACGGGCATCCCCTGGCCGACCATGGCAAGTTCCTCAAGGGCGGCGACCGCATGTACAGCGAGCTACTCAAGGTGCCGTTCATGGTCCGGCTGCCCGGCGGCGAGGGCGCCCGCCGCACCCAGGCCATCGTCCAGTTCCACGACATGCTACCCACAATTCTGGATCTGCTGGGCCTGGCGCACAACACAGCGGCCATGCACGGGCGCAGTTTCCTGCCGGTGCTGCGCGGTGATACGGACGAGCACCGCGATGTCATCATCACCGGCTATCACGAGGCGCCCGATCGGTGCATCCGTGACAAGACGTGGAGCTACATCCGGCGGCCGGAGGGAGAGCCGGACGAGTTGTACAACCTGGCTGAGGACCCGCGCGAGCTGAGGAACCTGATCGACGAGTATCCGGAGGAGGCGCGCCGTCTGGCCCGTGCCTTCGGCAGCTACTTCCAGCGAGGAGCCGCCCAGGTGGAGGTCAAAGGCATCCAGGGCAAGTACGAGCTGGCCTCCGGCGGGATCGCATGATCTCTTCTGGGGACTTGCTCAATCACGGGTAGCGAAAGGCGATGCCTTTCGCTACCCAAACGACTAAATGGAGTTGGAGCTTTCACGATCTTCGCGCGGCGGAAGAAGCAAGTAGCCTTATCATTCCTCCCGGGAAAGTAGGACAATGCATGCGCCACCCCACCCATCACCTCTTAGATGCTAGAATTCACAAGCTGCTTTATCTGGGCGAAGATCAATAAGGATCCGGACGAGATTCGCCGGCGCTTTGTTGTCTCGCGTGCCTGATGGCTTCGGGATGCTAGAGAGGAGGCTCTTATGTGGCACGCACTACGCATCTCGCTGAAATCTGATCCTAACTTCGTCTCCTCGGTAACCGATCTGTTGCGATCCACATCGCGCAACATCATTCTCGTCACCGGCGGCGCCTGTTTGATCTGGCAGTTCCTGATCGCGGATGATGTAGGAAGGCATCTGGGCTTCGCTTTCATCCCCGTCACCGGGGTCATCATCCTGACCAGCATTCTGTCCCTCTGGCTACTTGAGAGATGCTACCTCGCCGCTCAAGCAATCTGGCACCTCGGGATCGCGACAGCCATCACGCTCATCGTCTACCTATTCCGACAATCCGAGGTGGTATTCCTATACGCACTGTTGCCGCTCATGGCCTCGGTCACCCTGGGCTGGACGGCTGGCTTGCTCGCCGAGGGCCTGGCGATCGGATTGGTGCTGGGGCTTGGCCCCGGCTTAGGATGGATCCCGATATCCAACGGATACGCCGCCTCGGTCATCGTGGGTGGGATCTTCGCCGGGCTGCTCGGCGGGGCCGCGACCCAAACGCTGCTCACCGTAACGCAGTGGTCTCTCTTCAGCTTTGAACAAGCCCGACAGAAAATGGAAGAAGCCCGTGATCGACAAGCGAAGCTCCGACAAGTCCAGGAAGACCTGATCCAGGCGAATGGGGAACTGGCCAGGTTGTCGGATCGATTGCGGGTGATGTACCGAGTCGCTGAAGAGGCACGCCGGGCGAAAGAGGAATTCGTGGCCAACGTGAGCCATGAGTTACGCACGCCGCTGAACATGATCATCGGCTTCAGCGAGATGATCACCGAGTCGCCCCAAGTGTACGGCGATAAACTGCCCCCCGCTCTTCTCGCCGATATCGCTGTCATCCAACGCAATAGCCAACATCTGGCCAAACTGGTGGACGACGTACTTGATCTCAGCCAGATCGAAGCCAGACGTATGGCGCTGAGCAAGGAATGGACCTCCCCCTATGAGATCATCGAAGAGGCCACTCGGGTTGTAGAACCTCTGTTTAAGTCGAAGGGGCTCTCCTTGGAAGTGGAGCTTCCCCCTGACTTGCCCGTGATCTTTTGCGACCGGACGCGTATCCGCCAGGTGGTGATCAATCTGCTGAGCAACGCTGGCCGTTTCACCGAACGGGGCGGGGCCTGGGTAAAGATCTGGCGCGAGGAAGGCCACATGATGATCAGCGTGATCGACACCGGCCCTGGCATCCCCCTGGCAGATCGAGAACGGCTTTTCGAGCCTTTTCAGCAGGCAGACAGCTCCATACGCCGCCGTTATGGCGGTAGTGGCCTGGGGTTGAGCATCAGCAAGCGGTTCGTAGAGATGCACGGGGGAAAGATATGGGTGGAGAGCCCTTCGCCCGTTGCCCGCTCGCAGAGCCAGCTTGGGGCAAACGGGAATGGGGTCGGCACAACAATCACCTTCAGCCTACCTATAGAGCCTCCTACCCCCACGGCTCATGCTGCCCACGACATAAAACGATGGTTCAGCCCATATAGCAGGTATGAGTACCGGGTCCGCACCAGGCGGTCGGAAGCCCCTGCACCGGTGGTGAACCCTCGATTCGTTCTTCTAGAGAAAGGGAAGATGCTGCAACGGCTGTTTCGCCGTTATAGCGATAACGTCGAGATCGTCTCTGTCCAGAGCCCTGAAGAAGCGATACACGAGTTGAAGCGCTCGCCGGCTCAAGCGCTCATCGCCAACCTCTCCCCGCTGGAAGATGCATCGGCCATGATGGATCGGCTGGCAGACCTGCCGTACGGAACGCCGGTGATGACCTGTTGGGCACCCGGAGAGGATGAGGCTGCCAGGCAGTTAGGTGTCACGCGCTACCTATTGAAGCCGATCACCCGAGAGAAGCTGCTCTCCGCGCTGGAGGATCTAGGCGGGGAGGTGGAGACCATACTGCTTGTAGATGATGAGCCGGGACAGCTACAACTTCTTACACGTATGCTATCTGCAACTCGACGCGGTTACCGGATCTTGCAGGCCAAGAACGGACAGCAAGCGCTCAATCTGCTACGCCAGCGGCGACCTGACGCCATGCTGCTTGACCTGATCATGCCAGGAAAGGATGGGTTCCGGGTGCTTCACGAGAAGGGCCTGGATCCCACAATACGAGAGATCCCGGTCATCGTGGTTTCATGCAAAGATCCGACCGGTGGTCCCGTGGTGAGCGAGAGGTTGACCGTGACACGTAACGGCGGGCTTTCAGGCCCTATCCTCCTGGATTGCATCCAGGTCATCAGCGAGATACTGGCTCCAACCATTCAGCCAGCCGGTCAAGAGCAACCAGGAAGGCCTGCCGCTTAACCGGCTTACGCACATAGCCATCGGCACCAAGGGAGTCGGCCAGTTCCTCTTGAGGAAGGATCGTGCACACGATGATGGGGATATGGCGAGTAAGCGGATGCTGCTTCAGCAAAGCCAGCAATTCCCAGCCATCCACCCGAGGCATCATCACATCTAACACGATAATACGAGGGGAAAACCTCTCAACCAGATCCAGGACCTGATCAGGATCATCCGTACTGATAAGACGGTATCGGGTATTTGAGGTGTATCGTTGTAATAGTCTCAAGGTGTCTACATTATCATCGATAACCAGCACGGGCAGCTGTTCTAAAGCAGGGATCGTGAGCTTGGCATCAAACTTCCCCCCGTCAATCGACAGGTTCAGCTTACCCCTACACATGTCCACTAGGTAGTAAGCCATCTCCACGCTGGCCTGATCATCATCGACAACCGGCGTATCCCCGGGATGGGCTTCAGCGCACCGGATCTCGATCTCGACCTCCTGGCGCAACCGCCTACCTGAGACGACGATCGTACCGCCTGGAGCTTGATGGATGGCCACACTGATCAGATTCAAAAGGACCTGCTTTAGAGCCAGCTGATGTACGGCAAGATAGGGAAGATCTCCTAGAGGCATGATCTCCAGGCGAACTCCATATTGCGTGGCCAGTGGCTGGATCCGATCCAGCACTGCCAGCAGAGTCTGGCGAAGATCCACCGGAGCTTCCGGCGGGACCTCCTTCAACCAGGCCAGCTCCTCGTCCACGGTAGGTATAGCCACCGGTTCTTGCTCGAAAGAGCTCCCCGCATTCTCAAAGAACTTGGCCTCCAGGTCGAACTGCTCCCAGAGCGTATCGGCCAGGGTCTCCAGAGCCGCACGTTGCCAGCGGCTCAGCTGGCGGACGCTGATGCCCAGTTGATCTGCAACCTGTTGTCGGCTTAACTGCTGCACATACCGGTAATAGAGAGCACCATAGATCTGCCAGGCAGGGGACTGCGACAGCTCATCCCCCGCAGGCTCAAGGGACTCAATCGCCTCGATCAGGACGCGTCGCAAGGCCGCCGGCGCGTCGAATCGATCGGCCACGCCCAGCAAGGTAGCCAAAGGAGAACGGCGCAGATAGCCTGGATCATCGTACAGATGATTTAAGGCGCCACGCAGATGTTTCAGGAATTGCTCTCGGGGCAGCATGTCCCTTTTCTGTCCTAATTCAGGCCCAATGTCACCCATCGAGTCAGAAATCTGTATTACATTATACAATGAGCACAAGTCAGCTGGCAATCGTGTTCTGCATCCACCTCGGGCCACTCCCGTCAAACCCACTGAGGTCAACGACCGGGATCTCAGCCTGCAGTTCTTCTCACGGATCGGGAGGCTTGAGGAGACTGCCGGCGATAGCCGGTCATTTTTGTCCATGTGACTCGGAGGCTCGGTCTGCTGGATCACTCATAAGTCACAAGTCAGGAGGAGAAGAAATGGCAAGGCGAGATTCTCCCTTCACAAGTCATAAGGTGAGTCGCCGAGAGATGCTCCGCCTCTCCGCGGCGACGCTCACAGGCGCCCTGGTTGCGGCATGTACAGGAATGCCCCAAGCCGCCCCACAAGTCCAGGAGGAGAAGCCGACTAAAGCTGCCGCAGAGCCCGTGACCATCGTTGCCACTTCCCAGATGGGCGTGCAAACCTGGGACGGATCCTTGAAACGGGCAAAGGAACGATACCCGAACATCGATCTGAGAGTGGATCAGACCGACATGCCAGGGGGATGGTCCGGATATGCGGACCTCATCATCACGCGCATCGCCGGCGGCGAGCAGCTCGATCTGGTGATGATCGCCGTCGAGGGAATCCCCCTGCTATCCACCACCAAAGTCCTGCGGCCGCTCGATCCATTCTTCGACGCCGATCCCGAGGCCCAGGACATGCTCATGAACGACACCCACGAACTGCTGCGTGAGATGTTGCAATGGAAGGGGAAACAAATGGAATTCCCCTTCTCGTGGAACAACATGGTCATGTATTACAACACCGCCATCTTCGAGGAGAAGGGCGTGGATCCCCCCTCCCCCGATTGGACGTGGGATGACTTCCTGGAAACCTGCGTGAAGATCGCCGATGTCAAGGGCACGGCTGAGGACCTGTACGCCTACTCCTTCTGGGGCGGGGGCATGTTCGGGATGTGTGCCTGGTATTTTGTCAACGATACCAGCCCTCTGACTGACGACTGGCGCGATTCGAACATGCTCGACCCGAAGGTCGCCGAGACGCTCCAGTTCCTGGCCGACCTGATCTTGAAGCACAAGGTGGCTCCCAACCCGGCCGGGTGGGACGAGTGGGGACAGTTCCATTCCGGGCATCTGGCCATGCGGACCTGCGGCCGTTGGTGCATCGGCGGTTCCCTCAACGCGGGCTTCGAGACATACGACCTCCAGTACCAGCCCCACAAGTCCGGCCCACTGCGGACCGTCGCCGGCACGGACGGTTGGGGGATGACCAACGCGTGCAAGACCCCCGACGAGGCATGGGATATTCTGACGCTCCTGTCAGGCCGTGAGGCCTCCATGGACATGGTGAAGCTCGGCGGCAACATCCCCACGCTCCGCTCCGTCGCTGAGACGCCCGAGTTCCGAGAGTATGGGCCACCGAACACGGCGATCTTCTACGAATCGCTGGACTACGCCGACACCGTGGTCTCACCCCCCAACTTCAACATTATCGAGCCGTTGCTCAACCGCCACTACCAGGGCATCTGGAACGGTGAGGTCAGCGTTGAAGAGGCAGTGCAGGCGGCACACGAGGAACTCCAGGCGGAGATGGACAAACTCAAGGAGAAGATGGGCGACGAGCCGTTCCGGGTCGGATGAAAACCCCGGCCAGATGACGGATCGAGCGTTCCGAGCTAGTCGGCGCATCCTTGCTCCTGGGGGATCCCCACGCGATCCCCCAGGAGTTTTCGCCGATTACCAGGCGAGCTCATGTTTGGCACGGGCTCATCGCCACCTCAAGCCCCATGCACCCAGGTAGGGCAGGCAAATCGGTTCACCGTCGTAGTGGGCATTCCCTTCTTGGGGTGTATAATGTCCTCGGATGACGCCTATCCACGGTGGAGGAGATATGGCCCAGACGAGCATGGATCGCATTCGGAGAATTACAACCGCTATGCGATCTCCTGCGGACCACACAATGCGGACATGGGTTCACGAAGCGATCTCCGGATATCTCTTCATCCTTCCCGCTGTATTCTTACTGATGGCATTCCTAATCGTGCCGATCCTCGCCTCGGTCGCGCTGGTGTTCACAGACTACTCCCTTCTGGCACCACCTCAATGGGTCGGCCTGGAGAACCTCTCACGCCTGCTGCATGATAAACGCATGTTCATCACCTACCGGAACAGCCTCTACATCACGATCGGTGCGACGACGCTGAATAACGTTTTGGGCCTGTTGTTGGCCATGGGCGTTAACCGCAAGATGCCGGGAGTACTCAGATACCTTCTTCGCACGGCGTTCTTCTTCCCCGTTCTGACCACGACCGCCTCCCTGGCCGTCGTCTGGCGGTTCATCCTGACGCAAGACCGCGGTATCCTCAATTACCTGCTCCAGCAGGTCGGGCTGGAACCCGTTCCCTGGCTCAGCAGCATGAGATGGGCCATCCCCTCCGTTATCCTCTATGATGTCTGGAAGAGTTGCGGCTACCTCATGGTACTCTATCTCGCTGGCCTGCAGGGGATCCCGGACGTCCTTTATGAGGCAGCAAAGATCGACGGGGCAAATCGTTTGCAGCTTACCCGTTACGTCACATTACCGCTGATCACCCCCACCGCTTTCTTCTGCATCGTCATCTCTCTGATCGGCGCCTTTCAGATCTTCGACAACGCCTACGTGTTGACCGAAGGAGGCCCGGGCGACGCCTCGCGCACCATCGCCATGTACATCTACGAGATGGCCTTTAAGCGGTACGAGATGGGATACGCGTCGGCAGTGGCGCTCTCACTGCTCGTCGTCTTGGTAGCGCTGACGCTGTTCCAGCTCTGGATAAGCCGGAAATGGGTCCACTATGAGTAGGATGTGTACACGACTTCAATAGAGATGACAGGGACTGCCAATGGCTACCGCACGTGCGACAGACCCCAAAACGTATCTCCGAAAATTCGCGCTCCAGCGTGCTGGCTTCTACGCCGGCGAGACGATCATCTGGGCATTGCTCATCGCCATGGCCATCATCGAGATCGCGCCGATCATGTGGATGTTTTCCACCTCGCTGCGCAATCCCGGTGAGTCGTTCGAGCTGCCACCGGATTTCCTGCCCACCGCGTGGCGATGGGACAACTACCTTGCCGTCATCCGGTCGGAGAAGATCAATTTCCCACTTTTCTTCTGGAACAGCCTCAAGATCGCCCTGATCGTCACGGGGAGTCAGCTTTTCACGTGCGCACTGGCAGCGTTCGCCTTCGCCCGTCTGCGCTTCCCCGGGCGAGATACCCTCTTCTTCCTGTTCCTGGCCTCCATGATGGTGCCGGCACAGGTCACCACGGTGCCCGTCTTCATCCTCATCCGATCCCTGCATCTTATGGATACCCACTGGGCGCTCATCCTGCCCAGCATGACCAGCGCGTTCGGCGTGTTTTTACTGCGTCAATTCTTCCTGACGCTACCCGAGGATCTCATGGACGCGGCCAAGATCGATGGCGCTGGGTTCTTCAGGATCTTCTGGCGAATCATGCTGCCTCTCGTCGGGCCGGGGCTCTCAGCCTTGGGGATTTTCACCTTTCTCGGATCATGGAACAATTTCTATGGCCCCTTGCTCTTCCTCAGATCCTGGGACAAACTAACCTTCCCTTTGGCCCTCGTGACCCTGCAAGGGTACATGGGCATGGGCAATCGCGCCCACGTATTGGCCGGCATCATGATGTCCATCTTCCCGGTGTTACTGTTCTTCCTGCTGGCCCAACGCTTCGTCATCAGGGGGATCGCGCTCACCGGGCTGAAAGCATGAAACGTGAGAAAGGGAGCCCATCGACACGCCGATGAGACCGGAGGGTCCGCAGCACCTGAGCCGGCATACCTACGTCCGGCTGACGGTTCAGCAGCTATGGGAGAACCTCCCCTCCATGTTGCTCGCCAGCCTGCTGTTCTCCATCTGCTGGGCGCCGGCATTCTTCCTCGCGACCCTCGGCCTGTGGATGCCAGCTCTAATTATCGGCGTGGCGATCACAGCCCCGGGCTGGACCGCTCTCCTGGCACAGGAGGCGGAAATGGTGCTCCGGACCAGGTCGAGCATTCGCATCATGTTCAGGGCCTGGCCGCGCTTCTGGGCTCGCAGCGTCGGGTTGGGGCTCCTGGGCTGCCTTCCACTGCTCGCCATGCTGTTAACACTTCCCATCCTCTCACACCCCCAGGTGCCGCTTGTAGCCTGGCTGGGGCTGGCTGCGGATGCCTCCGCCCTGCTCATTCTCGCGACGCTCTACCTCTACGCCTTTCCTGTGATCGCGTTATATGACGCGGACCTATACACGGCCCTTCGCAGCGCGTTGATCCTGGCAAGCCGTCACATCCACAACTCGCTTGGCCTGCTCGCGATGGGCGTCCTGTTCGCCTTCGCCGTCTTCTACATCAGCCCAGGGCTTCTCTTCATCCTCCCGGCCGTATGGGGCATCTTCATCGTCAACAATTGCCGGATGGTCGTGGATGAGGAGATGGCACAGGCCGATGAGGAGACAGGAGACCAATAGGCTCCATACCTATGTGGCGAGGAAACCACAATGTCCGATCCCTCCACGATCTGGCCGGTACTGACCCATTACGAAGGAGAGACCCTCAGGGAAATCGCCTTCCCCCTGGGCGGCATAGGCACGGGGACGATCTCGCTGGGAGGACGCGCCGAGCTACGCGATTTCGAGATCTTCAACCGCCCGGCCAAGGGCCTCACGCCGCCTTACACGTTCTTCGCGCTGCGCGCCCAGGCGGAAGGAGGCCCCGCGGTGACGCGAGTGCTCGAAGGAATGCTCCAGCCGCCATACAGCGGCAGCTTCGGCGTCGGGAATACCACGGCGGGGCTGCCCCGGATGCGCCATGTGGCTCTAGACGCTGCCTATCCCTTCGCTCGATACACGCTCAGCGACCCGAGCGTCCCCCTGACCATCTACCTCGAGGCCTTCAACCCGTTGATCCCGCTGGATGCCGATCGCTCGAGCCTGCCCGTCGCCGTGCTTCGATACGTGCTGGTGAACCCAAGCGACCACCCCGTGCAGGCCAACGTGGCAGGCAGCCTGCTGAATTTCATCGGCATGGAGGATTGCTCCTGCGAAACCGGCCCGACGGTCGCGCCCGGGGCGTTGGGCAGCCTGCTGGGCGGCAACGCCAACGAGATACGCCGGGGAACGGCCGACGACGGCACCCCGCTCTGTGGGTTACTCATGCGTTCCGAACATGTGCCGCCGCGTACGCCCCAGGACGGGACCATGGCGCTCGTCGTGCTGGCCGAGGAGGCGTCGTGGCGACGCACCTGGGGCCCCACCCACTGGAACCGCCACCTGCTCACCTTCTGGGACGATTTCAGCACGGACGGTCGCTTCGATGACCCGGAGGACGTTCCCCCCAGCCCGAAAGGAGAGGGGCAGATCGGCTCGCTGGGGGTGACCACTTGGGTGGAGCCCAAGAGCCGGGCAGCGATCACCTTCCTGCTGTGCTGGCACTTCCCCCACCGCACGGCGGCCGGCTGCGGATGGAACACGTTGGATGAGAACGGCGGCTGGATCGGGAACGAGTACGCCAAGCGCTACGCCGATGCCTGGGATGTGGCCCTGCAGGTGACGCCGCAACTCCCGCAACTGGAAGAGGAGAGCCTGCGCTTCGTGCGCGCGTTCGTCTCCACCGACCTGCCCCAATCGGTCAAGGAGGCGGCGCTCAACAACCTCTCCACTTTGCGCACCCAGACCTGCTTCCGCACGGCGGACGGGAACTTCTTCGGGTTCGAGGGATGCTGCGACGGCGAGGGATGCTGCTTCGGCTCATGCACCCACGTGTGGAACTACGAACAGGCGACCGCCTTCGTCTTCCCTGAGCTGGCCCGCAACATGCGCGAGCTGGAGCTTGAGCACGGGACATTGGAGAGCGGGATGAACTGCTTCCGTCTGCGCCTGCCCCTGGGCGGGGAGCCCTGGGCCCACGCGGCCGCGGACGGACAGATGGGCGTGGTGATGAAGTGCTATCGTGAATGGCAGCTCAGCGGGGACGTCGATTTCCTGTCCCGCCACTGGCCGACCATCAAGTCGTTGATTCAGTATTGCTGGCTGCCGGGTGGATGGGACGCCGATCAGGACGGCGTCATGGAGGGCGTCCAGCACAACACCTATGACGTCGAGTTCTTCGGCCCCAATCCGCTGACGGGGATCTGGTATCTAGGCGCTCTGCGAGCGGCGGAGGAGATGGCCAAAGCGGTTGGGGATATTGAGTTCGCCCAGAGGTCTCGCCGGCTCTTCGAGCGGGGCAGCGCGTGGATCGATGAACATCTTTTCAACGGCGAGTACTACGCCCAGCAGATTCGGACACCCGCCAGCCTGGACGAGACGCGCCCGGAGCTACGCGTCGGCATGGGGGAGACGGACCTGACCGACCCGGACTTCCAATTGGGCAACGGCTGTCTCATCGATCAGCTAGTGGGGCAGTATATGGCTCATGTCGTGGGCTTAGGGTACCTGCTGAAGCCGGAGAACGTGAAGGCCGCACTGCAGTCCCTGTTCCGATACAATTTCCGCCGCGATCTCTACGATCACTGGAACGTCATGCGCACCTTCGCGCTCGCGGACGAGGGCGCCCTGCTAATCTGCACCTGGCCCCACGGCGACCGCCCCAGGGTGCCGTTCCCGTACTTCAGCGAGGTGATGACCGGCTTCGAGTACCAGGCCGCGGCGCACATGATCTACGAGGGGCTGGTCGAAGAGGGTCTCGCCGTGATCGACGCCATACGGGCGCGATTCGACGGCCACCGACGTAACCCCTGGAACGAGCAGGAGTGCGGCCATCACTACGCCCGCGCCATGGCGAGTTGGTCAGCCCTATTGGCACTTGGCGGGTTCCACTACTCCGCCGTGTTGGGATCGTTGGAACTCGCGCCACGTTGGAAGCCGGAATCCTTCCGATCCATCTGGACGACCCCGTTCGGCTGGGGAACCGTCGCCCAGACGATCCGGAGGGCCGAGCAGGTCGTGAGATGGGAGGTCCTGGCAGGCAGGCTCCCCGTGCAAGCCATGCGGTATGAGATCCCCCAAGGGGAGAGGGTAAGCACAGCGGGGGTGGAGGCAGCCTGTCAGCCGGTCGCAATCGAGGCCGTGCAGGAGGGGAGATCCGTCGAGATCACCCTCTCGCGGCCGACCCAGGTCTCGGCAGGCCAATTCCTGACCGTACGCATCGGCCTAGCTTCCATAGCGACAATTCATGAATCGCCGCTACCCTACGAAACGTGATCCATCCCCATAACGAGGAGGAACCCCTATGGCCATATCCGTCTCGCGTCAACGCAAGATCTATCGAGGCGAATCCCTGCGCGCCATCGCCATGCCGCTGGGCGGCATCGGCACCGGCACCATCGCCCTGTGCGGCGACGGCTCCCTGCGCCAATGGCAGATCCACAATCAGGTGAATCACCTGGCGTGTGTCCCCCACTCCTTCTTCGCCGTATGGGCGCGACGGGCTCGCCCGCCCGAGGAGCCGACCGCCCGCGTGCTGCAATCCGACGCGCTATACGACGTCGAAGAGCCAGCGCCGCCGCCAACGTCCAACGATCATCTGGTGCCCCCGGCACATCGGAAGCTGTTGCAACAACTCCCGGGCGTCGAAGCCACCGAGTTCATCGGCGAATATCCCATCGCCGAGCTGAGATATCACGATCCGGCGCTGCCGCTCGAAGTGACCATGGAGGCGTTCAACCCCTTCATCCCGCTGAACGCGAAGGATTCCGGCCTCCCCGCCATCCTCTTCCATATCACCGTGACGAATCCGACCGACGACGTGATGCTGGCCTCCGTGGCCGCCACGCTCCAGAACGCGGTCGGCTGGGACGGGGTCGCGCCGATCTTCGACAACGAATGCTTCCTCTACGGCGGCAACTTCAATACGCTGGTCCAGCTACGCGACATGACCGCCATCTACATGCAGACGAACCGCCTGCCCGAGGACGACGACGGCTACGGCAGCATGGAGCTGGCGGCGCTGACCCCAGATGCGACCTACCTGACCCAGTGGGATGACCTGGACGCCCTGTGGGCCGACTTCAGCTCCGACGGCCGGCTGAGCAACGCGGCCGGCAGCACGCCCAGCGCGATCGGCCGCACCTGGAACGGCGCGCTGGCCGTACCTTTCTCGCTCACCCCCGGCGAATCCCGCACCGTGACGTTCCTCATCACGTGGTATTTCCCCAATCGTTACGTCAACTGGTCCCAGCGCCAGTTCTTCGATTTCGACGATGAGAAGAGCAAGTTCTGGCTGGGCAACCAGTACAACAACTGGTTCCGGTCGGCGTTAGACGTGGCGGAATACGCCCGGGATAACCGGGATCGATTGGTCGAACAGACGCGATCGGCCCGAGACACGTTTTACGACACGACGCTCCCCTACGCGCTCATCGACGCGGTCACCTCTCAGATGAGCATTATCCGCTCTCCGACCTGCTTCTGGGCGGAGGACGGCCGCTTCTTCGGGTTCGAGGGATGCCACGGCGCCTCCACATCCCATCACGAGCCCATCGGCGGCTGCTGCCCGCTGAACTGCACTCACGTCTGGAACTACGAGATGGCGTTGGCCCGGCTGTTCCCAGCGCTGGAGCGCACCATGCGCGAGACGGAGTGGGATATCCAGCAACATCCATCGGGCTATCTGCCGCACCGGGTGTTGCTCCCCACGTACCTGCCGCGCGTCTGGGACCGCGAGATCGGCGGCCCGGCCCACCCGGCCCTGGACGGACTGCTGGGGGCCATCTTGAAGACATATCGCGAGTATCGAGCGTGCGGCGATGCAGACTGGCTGGCGCATGTCTGGCCCTCCGTGAAGCGGGCGCTGCACTACGTCTGGACTCAGCACGATCCGGACCGGAGCGGCGTCATCGAGGGCGAGCAGCCCAACACGTACGACATCTCCATCTACGGCGCTAACACGTTCATCGGCACGCTCTACCTGGCCGCGCTGCGGGCGGTGGAGGCCATGGCCCGACTGCAGGGGGAGGAGGACCTGGCCGTCGAGTGCCGCGCGGTCTATGAGCGCGGTCGGGAGGCTTTGGATGGCCAGCTGTGGAACGGTGAGTACTACATCCAGGACGTGGACCTGGAGAGGTATCCGGAGCAGAACTGGGGCCTCGGCTGCCATTCGGATCAGCTGTTGGGGCAATGGTGGGCACACATCCTGGGGCTGGGTCACGTGCTGGACCCGGAACATGCGCGGCGGGCAGCCCTCTCCATCTTTCGATATAACTTCCGGGAGCATTTCCGTGACCACGTGCAACGACCTCGCGTCTTCGTCACCGAGGACGATCAGGGTTTGCTGAACTGCACCTGGCCCAAGGGCGGCCGGCCGGAGGTCCCGACCCTCTACTCGGACGAGGTGTGGACCGGGATCGAGTACGAGGTGGCGGGGCTGCTACTGTACGAAGGGGAGGTCGAGGAGGCGCTGCGCATCGTGGAGGCGGCGCGCGCCCGCTACGATGGTCGCAAGCAGAACCCGTGGAACGACATCGAGTGCGGGGACCATTATGTGCGGGCCATGGCGTCGTGGGCGCTGCTGGAGGCCGCGTCGGGATATCGATACGACGCGGGCGCAGCCGAGATCGGGTTCGCCCCCATCATCACGCCGGAGGACTTCCGGGCGCCCTTCGTCGCCCGCGACGGGTGGGGCACGTTCACACAAAGTATCCGCGAGGACGTTCAGACGGATACCCTTCAATTGGTCCATGGCTCATTGATGATCAAAATCCTGTGCCTGCACACGCAACATGTGGTACAATCGGTAACGGCCATGAAGGAGGATCATGCAATTCCCATCTCATTTACCCAGGAGGATGGGACCATCGTGATCGCCTTCTCGGAACCGCTGGAGCTTACCGTCGGCCAGGCTCTGACCATCCAATTGGAACTGGACTAACGGGCTCGTCACATAGGATCGAGGATCATCGTCCGGTGGTGATCCTCGATCTTACAAATCACACCCGCAGGAGAACAGACCGAGAGCCAATGGAGCTTTACATCATCCGCCACGGTCAATCGACCAACAACGCGATGGCCGATCTGAGGGAGCGAAGCTGCGATCCGCCCCTCACGGAAGTCGGAGTCAGACAAGCCGAGTTCCTCGCTCGCTATCTCACGGAAACCGTGCCCGATCACCCCGGTTCGCCCGTGAGCCTCCCCATCACGAAGCTATATTGCAGCCCCATGCGTCGCGCGCTGCAGACGGCCCGCCCCATCGGGGACGCCCTCGGCCTCACCCCTGAGGTCTGGATCGAGATCCACGAGCGCGGCGGCATCTATCTGGATCACGGGGAGGACGGCGGCATCGTGGGATATCCCGGGATGACCCGAGACGAGATCCTGGCGGACTTTCCCCACTACGTGCTGCCGGAAGCGCTGACCGGGGAGGGGTGGTGGAAAGGCGGCCGAGAAGATTGGCCGGCCTGCCAGGCGCGGGCGATCCGGGTCGCCCACGCGCTCCACGCGCGGGCCGCTGACGACGAGCGCATCGTCATGATCTCTCACGGCGGCTTCATCGATGCATTGCTCAAAGCGCTGTTCAACCAACTGCCCGGCCGCCACGTTTTCTACCATCATCACAACACGGCGATCACCCGCATTGACTTCTGGAAGGACGGGCATCTGGACATCCGCTACATCAATCGGATCGATCACCTGCCCGCGGAACTGGTCACGTGAAGACAGGCGTCCGAGACACGCACCACAGAGGAGACGAGAAGATGAAGTCAGCCCTGTTCGTCTGGGGAGGATGGGAGGGACACGAGCCCAAGCAATGTGTGGACATCTTCGCGCCCTGGCTGCGAGGCCAGGGATACGAGGTGGAGATCGCCGACACGTTGGACGTGTACCTCGACGAAGCCAAGATGAAATCGCTGGATCTGATCGTGCAGGTCTGGACGATGGGCACGATCACCCGGGAGCAGGAGCAGGGGCTTTTGAACGCCGTCGCCAGCGGGGTGGGGTTCGCCGGCTGGCACGGCGGCGCGGGAGACTCGTTCCGAAACAACCCGGACTACCAGTTCATGGTCGGCGGGCAGTGGGTCGCTCACCCGGGCGGCGTCATCGACTACGAGGTGAACATCACCAGGCCGGATGATCCCATCGTGGCCGGATTACAGGACTTCCAGATGCGCTCCGAGCAGTACTACATGCATGTAGACCCTTCCAACGAGGTGCTGGCGACGACGACCTTCCGAGGGGATATCCTGCCGTGGATTGAAGGGGTCGTCATGCCGGTAGCGTGGAAGCGACGCTGGGGGCAGGGGAAGGTCTTCTACTGCTCTCTGGGCCACGTAGCCAGCGACTTCGACGTGCCCGAAGCCCGAACCATCGTGCAGCGCGGCATGCTCTGGGCCACCCGATAGCGGATAGCCGACAGCAGGTAGCCGGTAGCAGGCAGCCAACAGCGATATATCAAAAACCCGGCTTCTTCTTTCTCATAAGCCCTCAATAACTCCTCTCGAGAGATCCCCGCCCGGGTTAGGATCGTACGCAACGGGGCCCCCTTATCCGCCGGTGATAACGGCGGATTCACTCTCCAACACATCCGGCCCAAAGGTCTCAATGTGAAAAGCGATAGCGGATTTCACATCAGCCAATGCCTCTTCATACGTGTCCCCCTCGCTCACAACAACTCCCTTTAATCCAAGTGGATAAGCGACATAACCGTCAGGATGTTTCTCAACGATAATCTTAAACTGTCTTATCATCACTATCCCTCCTGCTAAAAGACACCGGGATAAGAGCCAACGGACTACACCCGCTCCCTATAAGGGGGTACTCATGAGATGTGGAAATGTCAAGTAAACGCGCGAATGGGGACACACCCCGATCGCTACCGGCTGTCTGCTTCCCGCTATCGGCTGGTTCCTCACGTTGACCATCTCCCCGCCCGGTGTTATCATCCCTTCGCATTCTCCGAGCGAAACAGGCAGGTACGATGGCCAAAGTCACGCCCATGCTCCGCCAATACCGGGAGATCAAGGCGCGCTTCCCGGACGCCCTGGTTATGTTCCGGCTGGGCGACTTCTACGAGATGTTCGACGAGGACGCCAGAATCGCCGCCCGCGAGCTGGACCTGGTCCTCACATCTCGATCTTTCTCCAAGGAAGTCCGCCTGCCCATGTGCGGCGTGCCCCACCACTCGGTGACCGGCTACATCGCCCGGCTGATCGAGCGCGGCTACAAGATCGCCCTGGTGGAGCAGCTCGAAGACGCCCGCCGGGTCAAACGGCTGGTGCGACGAGACGTCGTGCGGGTCATCACGCCCGGCACCGTGGTCGAGGACGTGCTGTTACAGGAGAAGGCCAACAACTACCTGGCCGCGGTGATCCGGGATGATCGCGGCCGGGAGAGCTACGGGCTGGCGGCGCTGGACCTCTCGACGGGGGAGTTCGTCACCACGCAATTGGATGGCGATGACGCCTTCGGGGCGCTCCAGGAGGAGCTGGCCCGCCTAGCGCCGGCCGAGATCGTCCTGCCCGCCACATTGGCGTCCGACGAGGCATTCACCGCCCGGCTGCAAGCCCTGGGCCCCGCCCGGCTCTCCCCCCTGGCCGACGAGCGATGCACGCCGGCCGCCGGCCGCCAGACCCTGCTCGACCACTTCGGCGTCGCCTCGCTGGAGGGATACGGCTGCGACGACCTGCCGCTGGCCCAGGCGGCCGCGGGCGCCATCCTGGCCTACCTGCGCGACAGCCAGTTGGGAGATGTCCCCGTCACCGGCGCGCTTTCGGGCGGCACCGGGCTGGCCCATATCGCCGAGCTGCGCACCTACCGCCCCGGCGAGCACATGACCCTGGACGCGGTGACCCGCCGCAACTTGGAGCTCACGCTCAACCTGCGAGACGGCTCCTCGCGCGGCTCCCTCTTCAGCGTGCTCGATCACACGCTCACCGCCATGGGCGCCCGTCTGCTGCGCCGATGGATCACCCAGCCGCTATTAGACGTGAACCGCATCCGGGAGAGGCTGGACGCGGTGGAGGCGTTGGTGAACGACGCCCTGCTGCGTCACGACCTGCGCGCCGCCCTGGACGGCCTGTACGATGTGGAACGCCTGGCCGGCCGCGTCGGCTTCGGGTCCGCCAACGCGCGGGATCTGGTGGCGCTGCGCCGGGCCCTGGAGCGTATCCCGACCATCCGTCGCCACCTGGAACGGGCGGAGGCGACACGACTGCGTGCCCTTCGGGATCAACTGGACGAGCTTCAGGACGTCGCCCAGCTGATCGGCAAGGCGATCGTGGACAGGCCGCCTATCCTGGTCCGCGATGGCGGCCTCATCCGCGATGGCTTCGACTCCGATCTGGACGCGCTGCGTCGGCATGCGGAGGAGGGCGAGGCCTGGCTGGCGGAGCTGGAGGCACAGGAACGAGAGCGCACCGGCATCAAGACCCTGCGCATCCGGTATAATGACATCTTCGGCTTCTTCATCGAGGTGCCGCGCAGCCGCGCCAACGAGGTCCCCCCCGAATACGAGCGCAAGGCGACCATCACTCACGCCGAGCGCTTCGTCACGCCCACGCTCAAGGCCCGCGAGGCGGACATCCTGCTGACCCGCGACCGGATCAAAGACCGGGAATACGACCTGTTCATCCAGGTGCGCGGGGAGGTGGCGACGCACACGGCCCGGCTGATCCACTCCGCCCGCATCCTGGCCGAGCTGGATGTGCTGGCCGCGCTGGCCGAGGCCGCCGCGCGCAGCAATTATGTCAAACCCACTGTGGACGACGGGGACGTCATCGACATCCATGAGGGACGCCATCCGGTCGTCGAGCACCTGCTCCCGGATGGCGAGCGCTTTGTGCCCAACGACCTGCATCTGGACGAGACGCAACGGGTGATCATCCTCACCGGCCCCAATATGAGCGGTAAGTCGGTCTACATCCGACAGGCCGCCCTCATCGTCCTGATGGCCCAGA
This sequence comes from Chloroflexota bacterium, assembly GCA_024277095.1. Taxonomy (GTDB): domain Bacteria; phylum Chloroflexota; class Anaerolineae; order DUEN01; family DUEN01; genus DUEN01. The sequence continues at coordinate 8,878 of JAJRVX010000197.1, read as the reverse complement.
TCGGATCCTTCGTCCCCGCGCAAAGTGCCCACATCGGCGTCGTGGACCGCATCTTCGCCCGCGTGGGCGCGACCGACGACATCGCCCAGGGCCGATCGACGTTCCTGGTGGAGATGGCCGAGACGGCGGCCATCCTGCGGCACGCCACCCCGCGCTCGCTCATCATCCTGGACGAGGTGGGGCGCGGCACGTCCACCTACGACGGTATGAGCCTGGCCTGGGCCGTGGTGGAGGACATTCACAACACGCTGGGCGCCCGCTGTCTTTTCGCCACCCATTACCACGAGCTGACGGCGCTGGCCGATCACCTGCCCGCCGTGCGCAACTACTCGATGGCCGTGGCCGAGCAGGGAGAGGGGATCGTGTTCCTGCGGCGGGTGGTGCCCGGCGGCGCGGAGCGCTCCTTTGGGATCCACGTCGCCAAGCTGGCGGGGCTGCCCGAACGCGTCGTTCAGCGGGCCGCGGAGGTATTGGCGACGTTAGAGGGCGACGAGGCGACGGGGCAACAAGGCGATCAGGAATTGGAAATCGGGAAGGTAGATGAAAGAGGGGAGAGGAGTCGGCTGGAGGATTATGCTATGCGGGAGGCTTCTCCCGACTACAAGCCGACGGTCATTCCCTCGGACGAACTCATCACCTCGTTGCCTCATTCCCTCGGCGCCACCATCCCGATCGAGGTGATCGTCGCCGCATTGCGGGAGCTATACCAGGCGGACATCGCCAACCTGACGCCCGTGCAGGCGCTGGTTCTGCTCAACGAGCTCCAACAGCGCCTGCGCGGCTCAACCAGCACGTAGGTAGGGGCAGGTCTGAGACCTGCCCCTACCCCGCCCCTACCTCACGTGCGAGGATATGAGATCATGAGCGAGATCACAGCGGAGAAATGGGCTGAATATCGTGAGGGGGCCCGGCGGCGGTGGGCTCAGAGGCAACGAGCTCTCGCCGAACGACGTGTGCGCGCCATGGCCGTCGCCCGCAAGGCGGCGGAGATGTTAAAGGATGAATTTGGCGCCACCAAGGTGGTATTATTCGGCTCCCTGGCTCGCGGTGGCCCTTTCGACATGCATTCCGACGTGGATCTGGCCGCGTGGGGCCTCGATCCGCGCGAGTACTATCGCGTGGTCTCCCTTCTTCTGGACATCGACCCGGGGATTGAGGTTAGCCTGGTCATGGGATGAGGAAGTACCATCTTCTCCACGATCCATCATTGAGCAGGAAGGCGTGCTATTATGAAGCAGGAGCTGATGGTTAACTTAAGGAGGCATTGTGACAATTCGCTATACGCTTACCTATGACACCTACAAATACCGTTCCGACGCCCCCACGCAGTTGGCCTGGGATCGCCATGCCTTCTCCCTGCAGGCGCTGCGCAACGAGACCGTAGCCTGTCAGCTCGTCATCCAGCCGGAGGGGACGGTGCTCGCCACCTGGGGCGATGCCGCGCTGCTGCACTGGACGCCTACACCGCGGCTGCGCGTGGCTGTGGGGCCGCTCGCCGGCCCGGATGGGACCACGTGGCCGGATGCGGTCACCTTCAACTGGGTGGGCCTGGTCCCGGCGGACACCGGGAAGCTCCTGATCGCCGATCCACTCCTGCACCAGGAGAGCATCGAGGTGCTCGCGGGGATGCCCCAGGCGCTCTGGCTCAGCTTTCGCCTCCCGGCCGACGCGCCCGCCGGTCGATACAACCTCCCCATCACCCTGCTGCGAGCGGAGGACTTCGAAGATGAAGAGGCGGTGGGACAGGCGGAGGTGACGTTGGACCTCGTCCCGCTGGCGTTGCCCGAGCCGCGAGACTTTCACCATCACCTGGATCTCTGGCAACACCCCACCGGGATCGCCCGCGGCCATCACGTGCCGCTCTGGTCCGAGGCGCACTGGGAGCTGATCGAGCGCTACGCCGCCGAGCTGGCCCGCCTGGGCCAGAAGGCGATCACCATCATCGCTTCCGACAGCCCGTGGGCGGGGCAGAACTGCCGCCATGACACGGATTACCCCTCGAACCTGCACGAGTACAACATCGTGGGGATCTACCGCCGCCCGGACGGCTCGCTGCGCTTCGACTTCTCGTGCCTGGATCGCTACGTGGAGACGTACATGCGCCTGGGGATCGACCGGGAGATCGAGGTGTTGGGGCTGCTGGCCGCGTGGGGCGACGAGTTCGGCCGTCCCCTGGTCGATCACCCGGACAACATCCGGCTGGCCTGCTACGACGAGGGCAGCGGCCGCATCACCTGGCTGCGCCACCAGGATGAGCTGCGCCAGTATCTGAGCGCCCTGGGGGATCATCTAAAGGCCCGCGGCTGGTGGGAGATCACCCGCTTCACCGCCGACGAGCCCAGCGACGCCGCGCTGTTCCGTCAGCGGGTGGACTTCCTGCACCAGGTTCTGCCGGGCGCCAGGATCAAGATCCCCTTCTACCACATGGAGTTCATGGACGAATTCCTGGACGACGTGGCCGACTGGGTACCCGTGCTGCACGGCATGGGCGCGCAGGCCGAGGCCAGCCGACGGCGGCAGCAGATCGTCCAGGAGCGCGGCGACCGATTCTGCTGGTACGTCTGCTGCGTGCCCGAACGGCCGAACAACTTCGTCACGTCCCCTTCCATCGAGGGGCGCGTGCAGGGCTGGTTCACCGCCTGGCAAAAGCTGGACGGGTTCCTGCGCTGGGCGTTCACCTGCTGGCCCGCGGATCCGTGGAGACGCCCCGGCTTCCGCTTCCCGCGATGGCGCACGGGCGACATGTTCTTCGTCTACCCCGGACACGACGGCAGGCCGGTGCGCACCCTGCGCACCGAGACGTTGCTGGCCGGCATTCAGGACTTCGAGCTGATCGCGATGGCCCGGGAGCGGGCGTCTGAAGATCCCACGGTCGCCGAGGCGCTGGATCGAGCCTTCGCTCGCGTGATGCGCGCCCAAGATCTGACCGACTTCGCCGACGTCGATCACACGCCACCGGAGGCGTTGTATTCGCTGGATCCGGCCGACTACGCGGCCGCCCGCGCCGAGATCATCGCCGCTTTGACAACGGGATGATGTAGTAGGGGCAGGTCTGAGACCCGCCCGGTCTGAGACCCGCCCCTACAGGAAATGGATTCACATCCGGATGCAAGGACGAGAGCCCCATGCGTGCCTTCAATAGGAACGACGATCCTCATCGACGATTCAACCCGCTGACACGGGAGTGGATCCTGGTTTCGCCGCACCGCACCAAACGACCCTGGCAGGGTCAGGTGGAGAAGCCACCACCCGACGAGCGGCCCGCGTACGATCCTAACTGCTACCTGTGTCCCGGGAACACCCGGGCGGGGGGCGTACGCAACCCGCAATACACCAGCACCTTCGTCTTCACCAACGACTTCGCCGCCCTGCTGCCGGACGTGCCTCCGGGCGAGGTGAACGAGTCGGGGCTGCTGATCGCCCGCAGCGAGCGGGGTACCTGCCGCGTCATCTGCTTCTCTCCCCGGCACGACCTGACCCTGCCGGAGATGGAGGAGCCGGACATCCGGCGGGTGGTGGACGTCTGGACGGAGGAGTACCTGAGCCTGGGCGCCAACCCGTGGATCCACTACGTCCAGATCTTCGAGAACAAAGGCGCCATGATGGGATGCAGCAACCCCCATCCACACGGGCAGATCTGGGCCAACGAGACGATGCCGGTGGAGCCCAGCAAGGAGCAGATCTCACTGGACACCTACCGAGAGGAGCGCGGGGGCTGTCTGCTGTGCGACTACGTCACTCTGGAGGAGAGGCTGAACGAGCGGATCGTGTGCGCCAACGAGCATTTCGTGGCCCTGGTGCCCTTCTGGGCCAACTGGCCGTTCGAGATGCTGCTGATCGCCCGGCGACATGTGCCCTCCCTGGCGGAATTGTCCGACGAGGAGCGCGACGGGCTGGCCAACATCATCCGCCGGCTGACCACTCGCTATGACAACCTGTTCGAGGTCTCCTTCCCCTATAGCATGGGATTCCATCAACAGCCGACCGACGGCCGGGATCACCCGGAGTGGCATCTGCATGCCCACTACTACCCGCCGCTGCTGCGATCGGCCACGGTGCGCAAGTTCATGGTGGGATACGAGATGCTGGCCAATCCTCAGCGTGACCTGACGCCAGAGGCCGCCGCGGAGCGACTGCGCGAGCTGCCGGAGGTTCATTACAAGAGACATCAGGCCGCTGCCTCCACATCCTAGACGCACTGGCAGCGAAGTGGTATAATCTCGGGTAGGAAGCTATGTCTCTAATCGGGTTATCATCGAGGTGGTCCGATGAACCGAGAACAGATTCTGCGCGATCTAACCGCTCTTCCACCGATGGCGCAACAGTTGGTGGCAGATTTCATTGCTTTTCTGCGTCTTCGCTATGCCCAAGAGCCGCCTGAGGATATAGATAGTCTACCAGCTTTAAAGGACGAACCCTTTATCGGCATATGGTGTGATCGCACAGATATGACGGATAGCAGTGCATGGGTCCGTACTGTACGAGCACGTGAGTGGGGCTGAGACCGTGGCAGGGCTCACTGTTGTTGACACGGATATCCTCATCGATGCCGGCCGTGGTCTCAGCGAGGCCGTTGACTATCTCCAAGAGCTTGAGCGTAGCTCACGGCTTGCCGTGAGTGTCGTCACGCAGATGGAGCTTATCGTTGGATGTAGTAATAAGGCAGAATTGCGGGCTCTGGAACGGTTTCTCAGGCATTTCCGGATTCTCAAGATCAACGAGGCTATCTCTGACAAAGCGGTCGAATTACTACAGCGGTATCGCTTGAGTCACGGATTGCTTATTGCAGATGCATTTATCGCTGCCACTGCATTGAGTTGGAACTATCCTCTCGCTTCCAAAAATCAGCGCGACTATCGGTTTATCGCTAACCTCGATCTGTTATCCTATCCGTAGCATACGACAGTCTAACATTCGCTATAGCCGACCCGCCTCCGCGGAAGCGCCAGCGGGCGGCTGAGCTTGACCGATAGGCGGAAGGCGGAAAGGACGGCAGACGAAGGCGAGTCTTTCATCTGCCGTCCTCCGCCTTTCGTCCAACGAGGAGGTTTATGCTGCGAACGAAGATCGTGTGCACCATCGGCCCGGCCAGCCGAGCCCCAGAGACCCTGGTCCGGCTGATCGAAGCGGGTATGGACGTGGCCCGGCTCAACTTCTCGCACGGAGACCAGGCCGCCCATGAGGAGGACATCCACCGTATCCGGGCCGCGGCGGAAAAGATCGGCCACCCGGTGGGCATCCTGGTCGATCTACAGGGCCCCCGGCTGCGCGTGGGCGAACTGCCCCCCGGAGGCATCCGGCTGGAGCCGGGCACCACGGTGGTGCTCACCACCGCCTCGGAGATAGGACAGCCCGGCCGCATCCCCGTCCAATTCACCGAGCTGCCGCGATCCGTGCATCCCGACGACCGCATCCTCATCGACGACGGGCTCCTGGAGCTGCGCGTGCGTGAGATCGACACAGATGAGGTGAGATGCGAGGTGATCACCGGCGGCGTGCTCACATCCCACAAAGGGATGAACCTGCCCAACGTCCCGCTGGACATCACGGCTATCACGGAGAAGGACAAGGAAGACCTGAAATTCGCGGTAGCCCATCAGGCAGACTGGATCGCCCTGTCCTTCGTGCGCACGGCCGATGAGGTATGCGCTCTGAAGGAAATGATCGTCGCTCTCAGCGACCTGGCGCGCCCCATCCCCGTGATCGCCAAGATCGAGAAGCCGGAGGCCGTGCAGAACATCGACGCCATCATCGAGGCGGCGGACGGGATCATGATAGCCCGCGGCGATCTGGGCATCGAGACCTCGCCCGAGGCCGTGCCCATGATCCAGAAGGAGATCATCGCCAAGTGCAATCAGGCAGGCGTGCCCGTCATCACGGCCACCCAGATGCTGGACTCCATGATCCGTAACCCACGCCCCACGCGGGCGGAGGCCTCCGATGTGGCCAACGCCATCCTGGACGGCACGGACGCCATCATGCTGTCCGGCGAGACGGCCATCGGCAAATACCCCATCGAGGCGGTGCGGACGATGGCCCGCATCGCGGAGGCGGCGGAACAGGCCCTCCGCCCCGTGAACCGGGCGCCTCGCTGGCCGCGCGTGGTCGCCGAGGCGGTAGCCCACGCCAGCGTGGACACGGCCATCAATCTGAAGGCCGCAGCCATCATCGCCCCCACGGCAAGCGGCTACACGGCCCGGCTCCTATCCCGATTCCGCCCACCCTGCACCATCGTCGCGGTCACTCCCAGCCTCATCGCGCAACGCCAGCTGACGTTGTACTGGGGCGTGGAGCCGTTGTTCTCCATGCGCGCCAGGAGCACGGACGCCATGATCGCGGACGCGGTGCGGGCAGCCCGAGAGCACGGGTATGTCAACGAGGGGGACACCGTGGTCGTCACGGCCGGATCGGCGGGCAGCGCTCCGGGCACCACCGATCTCATGAAGGTGCAGGAGATCGCCCGGGTGCTGGCGCGTGGTCAGGGGATCGGCAGCCACTCCGTGATCGGGCATATTCGGCGGCTGGAGCCACCGCTTCCCCCCGATACCCGGGTAGAACCCAACGAGATCATCGCCACCCACCGCACGGATCGGACCTTCATCGAGTTGCTGCGCCGGGCCGCGGGCCTGATCCTGGCGGAGGGGAATCTGGAATGTCACGGGGCGCTGCTGGCCACGGAGCTGGGTGTACCAGCCGTGATCGGCGTTGGCGACGCGCTGGACCACCTGAAGGATGGGCAGATGGTGCTGCTGGACCCTCTGCGGGGCGTGATCGAGGAGCGGAAGGAGGGCCCTCCGATCACATATGGGCCCAAACCGACGAGGTAAAGCGGCGCTATGGTGGGTGATGGCCACCGGGGAATGGCCAAAGGGGGGAGCCGTGGCTCCCCCCTCTTGCCGCATATGGCCAACCCGACCATGAGCAAGTCCTATGGAACGCAGGGGCCGGGCACGACAGGCAGAGAATTCACCCCCGCCTTGCTGGGTGAGGCGTGCACGTGATCGATGCCGATGTTCCCCAGCCCGGCCTGCCCAAAGGCCGCCATGTCGATGCGCATCTCGTACACCACGTCGTAGATCCAATCCGGGTACGCGGGGTTCGGCGTATAGTTCGCGTCCGTAGCCGGCGAGTCCTGCGTCAGCACATATCCCAACTCGTTGAAGTTATAGCTGAGAGATGTGCCGGTGGCCAGGACCCACGCGGGATCTCCCAGGATCACCCCGCCATCCCCTCCGAGCACCCCCAGCGAACCGTATCCCGACGGGAAGGCATCGGAGCGGCTGATGTAGTCGACTTTGACCTCAAGCACGCGCCGGCCGTTGGCGTCCTCGAAGTAAAGCTGCGCATGGTCGCTGCCTACCAGGTGTCGGAATTTGTGCTGCTTAGGACGCCCTCGCTTGTCGTAGTACCCCAGCGAATTGGCCCCATACGTGTTGTCCACAAAGGATTTGTCGAGGATGAGGGCCACGTGAAGCTGTGGCGTCCCATCGCTGGCAACGACCTGCATGTACTGAATGCGAGCCAGCTGATGGGTGGGATCGCCGGCCTGATAGAGGCAGATCTGACTACCTCCTGACACATCGTCTGGGTTCCCATCCACCGGCGGTCCACCCACCGCAGGCGTCGATGTCGGCGTCGGCGTCAACTCTGGAGTCGATGTAGGCTCCGGGGTCGATGTGGGCTCCGGCGTGTCCGTCGGCTCCGGAGTTGATGTAGGCTCTGGCGTGTCCGTCGGCTCCGGTGTGTCTGTCGGCTCTGGCGTCGAGGTAGGTTCCGGCGTCGGCGAGGCGGTGGGCTCGACAGACGCCACGCACTGGGAATCCCCCACCTGCGCATACATGGTGACGCCGAACTGCTCGATGCGGAGGGAGCTGGCCAGCGGCCTGGGGCCGTGATCGATGTTCACCGCCCATGTGGCCTCCTCGCCCGGCTCGAGCGCACGCTTGGCTCGCGAGCCGACGAGCTTCACATCCGTCGGATGCTTCTTGCTGTTGCCGTTCCAGATCTTCTTCCCCCGCAGCTTGAACCAGTCAAGCTGCATCTTAGGATAGCCCTCGAGCTTCGGCCAGTCGAAGACGATGCGATTGAGCAGGATCGGCACCCCGGTCTCATTGCGCACGGTGGCCAGCAAGGTATCTCCGTGATCCGGATCGAAGCGCAGATCGGTCACGGTGAAGTCCTCGCAGGAGGCCGGAGGTTGCGGCTCCGGCGGGAGCTCCAGCTTACACTGGATGCCGCTCAGGTTCACAGCGATCTCCAGGCCGAACTGCTCGATGCGGAAGGCCTGGTCCATCCGCTTGGGGCCGTAGTCGATATCCGCGACCCATTTCGCCTCCTCGCCGGGCGCCACAGTGCGCTTCCGCGCCGAGCTATGCAGCTCCACCTCGAGCGGATGCTTCCGGCTGCTCCCATCCCAGATGACCTTATTGTTCAGCTTGAGCCAGTCCACCCGCATGCGAGGATAGACGGGATGGCTGGGCCAGTAGAACGTCACCCGGTCCAACCGAGCCGGCACGGAACTGGCGTTGCGAATGGTGGCGAGGATCTGGCTCGGATCCCTCTCCTTAAAGCGCAGGCTGTGGAGGGAGAGATCCTCACACGAGGGCGGAGAGGGCGTCGCCAGGCGGATGGTCACCCAGGCCTCATCAGATGCGCTCGGGGCGATCTGCGCCCACTCGTCCACCGCGCCATCGACGGTGGCCGCGTTGCGCGTGCGATGGCGCAACTTGCAGATGGGGGTCTTGCCGGACTCCCCATACCAGCGAGAGCCCTCCTTGATCTCCGCCCGGAAGGTGTGCGGCTGCGACAGGTCCACCCACGCAGGCCAGGCGCCGCTCACCGTCTGATCCCCACGCGTGGTCCCCTCCGCGATCACTCT
>JAJRVX010000196.1:0-6600 GCA_024277095.1 Chloroflexota bacterium | reverse complement strand
CGGCTTCGTGTCTTGGTGCGGGTGGCGGAAAGCAGCGCCTTTCGCCACTCGAAAGGCCAATCTTGAGGAGCGGACCAATCCTCGTCCCTGCAGGTGTCATGTATGCCGATATGAACGCTGGACTTTGAAAAGGCCCTGAGGAAGGGGGGTAGGGCTTCTTCGATCGCAGGGAGGCCGAGGTCAACCGGGCTTGTGGTATAATGCTATGGGTGAGAAAGTCGTGATGTTGGCCCCCCTGGTGAAAGGTCAAAGGACACGTTTGGGCGTGGGGGGCGTCATGCCTGCTCCGAGTAAGTGGAGCCCTATGCCCCGTTTGTGGCGGCGTGGGAGCCGCCGCTGCCGACTCTCCTTTGGCGGACTTGACATCTGCCCTGGGTGGCCGTATGCTTGGGTGTACGGGGCGGTGGAGAGTTGACCGCTCCCGACCGGAGTGTAGGTGAGACAGGTGTTCCATTTCGATTCTCAACTGTCGATCGTTATCCCCGTTCCTCATCGATCGTCGCACGCTCGCCGTTGGAGGGAGCACCCCCTCGCCGTGTGGGATTGGGGGCTGCCTTATGGAGTTACGGGCGGGCGAGGTGCGGCGCGGCCGCGCAGGCGGGCGTACGCCCGCCAAGATGTCATCCCCAGCTCTGATCTGGATACCCTGTGATCTGTCATCGCGACCCCCTCATCCCATGCCTTCGTCTCCTCGCGAGTGGTGACCTTCAGGAACGCCTAGTTGTGGGCAGGGGGATCCGTGTTCGCATCCGGTGGTAACGTAGACGAAGGGCGAAGGTGCCAGTCTCGTTCGATGGGGCCGGCGTTTCCTGTTCGCCCATTGATCTTGAAGATTTCCTTTGCAAAGTTCGGAAGCTGGAGGGAGAGTCCCCATGTCTGATGAGAAGAAGAAAGTCCAAAAGGTGGTCCTCGCCTACTCTGGAGGGCTGGATACCTCGGTCATCGTCCCCTGGTTGCGCGAGAACTACGATTGCGAGGTCATCTGCTTCTGCGCGAACATCGGCCAGGGAGAGGACCTGTCGGGGGTGGAGGAGAAGGCCATCGCCTCCGGCGCCAGCAAGTGTTACGTGGAGGACCTCCGCCTGGAGTTCCTGACCGATTACGTGTTCCCGACCATCCAGGCGGGCGCCATCTACGAGCGGAAATACCTGCTGGGCACCTCGATGGCGCGTCCGCTCATCGCCAAGCGCCAGGTGGAGATCGCCGAGTTGGAGGGGGCCGACGCGGTGGCCCACGGATGCACCGGAAAGGGCAACGACCAGGTGCGCTTTGAGCTGACCTATCAGGCGTTGAACCCGCGGCTGCAGGTGATCGCTCCCTGGCGGGAGTGGGACATCCGCAGCCGGGAGGACGCCCTGGAGTACGCGGCCAAGCACAACGTGCCGGTGACGGCGACCGAGCGGTCCATCTACTCGCGTGACTGGAACATCTGGCACCTGAGTCATGAGGGGGGGATGCTGGAGGACCCATGGCAGGAGCCGGAGGAGGAGATGTATCAGCTTACGGCGTCGCCGGAGGAGGCTCCTGATGAGCCCGAGTATGTCACCATCGAGTTCCAGCGGGGGATACCCACCCACGTCAACGGCGTCGCGATGGGGCCGATCGAGATCGTGACGACGCTCAACGAGCTGGGAGCCAAGCATGGGATCGGCCGCGTGGATCTGGTGGAGAACCGGCTGGTGGGGATCAAGTCCCACGGCGTGTATGAGACGCCCGGCGGCACGATCCTGGTGGAGGCCCACCAGGCGTTGGAGCAGCTCTGTCTGGATCGGGATACCCTGCACTACAAGCAGCAGGTCGCGCTCAAGTACGCGGACCTGGTCTACAACGGCCAGTGGTTCACGCCGCTGCGGGAGGCGTTGGATGCCTTCGTGCGGGTCACACAGCAGAACGTGACCGGCACGGCGCGGCTGAAGCTGTATAAGGGCAATGTGATCCTGGTGGGCCGCAAGGCGCCGATGAGCCTCTACCGGGAGGATTATGCCACTTTCGGGGAGGATGACGTCTATAACCAGAAGGACGCCGAGGGGTTCATCAAGCTGTTCGGGCTGCCGATGAAGGTGCGAGCGCTGGTGGATATCGAGGGGACCGGCCGCAGCGCGTGGCGGGCGCCGGACTATAGCCAGTTCAAGCGTGACTGATCTCGTGGGGGAGGGACATGCAGCCGATCGATACGCCGTCCGTGACCTCTGTTCCCGGGTTCCTGGCCGCCGGCGTGGCGGCCGGGATCAAACCCCCTCCTGATCTGGATCTGGCCTTGGTGGTGTCGGAGGTGCCCTGCACGGCGGCGGCCGTCTTCACGCAAAACCGCTTCGCGGCCGCGCCCGTCCTGTACGATCGCACCGTCATCGGGTTCAACCCATCGGGGATCCAGGCGGTGGTGATCAACAGCGGCTGCGCCAACGCCTGCACGGGCACGGAGGGCATGGCCAATGCCCGGCGCATGGCGGAGATGGCGGAGCGTACCATGGGCCTGGAGGCGCACAGCTGCCTGGTGATGTCCACGGGCGTGATCGGCACCCAGCTGCCCATGGACAAGGTGCAGCGCGGCATCCAGGACGCGGTGCCCGAGCTGCGTCGATCCGGTGGGCAGGATGCGGCCCGAGCCATTATGACCACGGACACCCGGCCCAAGACCGCCGGCGTGACCGCCGAGATCAAAGGGGCCACGGTGACCGTGGCGGGCATGTGCAAGGGCGCGGGGATGATCCACCCGAACATGGCGACCATGCTGGCCCTGGTGTGCACGGATGCGGCCATCACCGCCGATGCGCTGGATGTCGCGTTGCGCCGTGCCGTGGACGTGAGCTTCAACGCGGTGACGGTGGATGGGGACACCAGCACCAACGATACGGTGGTCGTCCTGGCCAACGGGCTGGCGGGCAACGATCCGATCCATGAGGTCTCCTCTCCGGAGTTCGTCGCGTTTGAGGAGGCGCTGAGGGCCGTGTGCGTGGATCTGGCTCAACAGATCGCCCGGGATGGCGAGGGCGCGACGAAATTCGTGGCCATCACGGTGAACGGGGCGGCCGACGATGCGGATGCCCGCCGGGTGGCCAAGGCTATCGCGAACTCTCCGTTGGTGAAGACGGCTCTGTACGGCGGCGACGCCAACTGGGGGCGCATCCTGTGCGCGGTCGGATACTCCGGCGCGGAGGTGGATCCATCGCGAGCGGGACTGTTCATCGCTTCCCAGAACGCGGGGCTGGATTGGCTGCAGATCGTGGATCAGGGACAGCCGACGGCGTATGAGGAAGAGGAGGCGGCCGCGCGGTTCGCCCAATCGGAGATCGATATCCGGGTGGAGCTTGGGCTGGGGGATGGACACGCCACGGTGTGGACCTGTGACCTCAGCCATGGATATGTCGACATCAATGCGCACTATCGCACGTGAGGCTCATCCTGCGTGCAGTAGCGAACGCGTGATGGTGATGAGAGGAAACCGGTCGGCCCTCCGCCGCCAGGGTGGGGGGCCGACTGATGATACTGATGATGAAGCGGATCGGGACGGCCTCCGGTGGGGCCGTTGAGGCGGTGTGTGCGGATCGGAGAGGTGTGGCATAAGCGCTGACGAACAGGACTGGGTAAGGAGGGATCATGGAGTACCGCAGGTTAGGACGAACGGGATTGAAGGTCTCCGAGCTGTGCCTGGGCACCATGCAATGGGGGTGGACGGCTACGAAGGAGCAGGCGTTCCAGATCATGGACGCGTTCGTGGAGGCGGGAGGGAACTTCCTGGACACCGCCGATGTCTACTCCCGCTGGGTGGAGGGGAACCCGGGCGGCGTCTCGGAGACGATCATCGGTGAGTGGATGAGGGCGCGTGGGAATCGACACGAGATCGTCCTGGCCACGAAGGTGCGCGGCCGGATGTGGGAGGGACCCAACGGCGAGGGGCTGAGCCGTCAGCACATCCTGAAGGCCGTGGAGGACTCCCTGCGACGCCTCCAGACGGATTACATCGATCTGTATCAGACCCATTGGTTCGATCCGGACACGCCCATCGACGAGACTCTGCGTGCCCTGGACGACCTGGTGCACCAGGGCAAGGTCCGCTACGTGGGCTGCTCCAATTATCCGGCCTGGCGGCTGATGGAGGCGCTGTGGACGAGCGATAAGTGGGGGCTGGCTCGTTACGATTCCCTGCAGCCTCACTACAATCTGGTTCATCGCGCCGAGTTCGAGCGGGAGCTGCGAGATGTGTGCCGGACGTATGGGATCGGCGTGATCCCGTATTCGCCCTTGGCCGGTGGCTTCCTGACCGGCAAGTATCGCAAGGGACAGCCGCTTCCGGATACGCCGCGCGCCCAGGGGATCAAGGAGCGCTACTTCTCCGATCGAAATTTCACCGTCATCGAGAAGCTGGAGTCGTTGGGGAAGGAGCATGGGAAGAGCGTGACCCAGATGGCGCTGGCCTGGTTGCTGTCCGATCCCGTCATCACCTCGCCCATCGTCGGCGCGAACTCGGTGGAGCAGCTGAACGAGATCCTGGGGGCTGTGGGGGTGAGGCTCGATGAGGAGGAGAAGCGGGCGCTCGATGATCTGAGCGCCTGGGAGTAGCGATTCACGATCAGAAGAGGGCCGGGGGGCACCGTCTCCCGGCTCTTTGTTGTGGTGCTTGGCCGATCCACGGGCGCTTGCTATAATCCGGCGGACGAAGCTCTCGTTTCAAGGATCGTGGAGGGGGAACATGTCCATCAGTTTCAGCACGCTGGCCTGCCCGGGCTGGACCCTTCAAGAGGTGATTCGCGCCGCCCAAAAGTATGGGTACGATGGTGTCGAGCTGCGGGGGGCCGATCGTGAGCATATCTCGCCGGAGTTTACGCCGATCGAGCGCCGGGATGTGCGACATCGCTTTGAGGATGCGGGCTTGCAGATCGTGGGGATCACCGCCTACACCCGATTCGCCCAGACGGCCCCGGAGGTGTTGCAGGAACAGGTGGATACCATGAGGCGGTACGTGGATCTGGCGGCCGATATCGGCGCGCCCGTGATCCGCACCTATGGCGGGCAGTATCCGGAGGACGTGGATCGTGAGGCCCTGTTCGATGCCATGGCGGACGCGCTGCGGCAGGCTGGGGAGTACGCGGCTCAGGCCGGGGTGAGGATCGTTTTGGAGACCCACGATGCCTTCGCTCTGGGAGCTGTGACCGCCGATATCCTCCGTCGGACGAACCATCCGGCCGTGGGGGCGTTATGGGATGTGATGCATCCCTTCCGCTTCGGCGAGTCCCCCGAGCGGACCTGTCAGCATCTGCGCGGGTGGGTGTGGCATGTTCATCTCAAGGACGGGCATTTGCGCCCCGAGCGCGGCGCGGGCGGCCACGAGCTATGCCTGCCCGGCGAGGGGGATGTGCCCATCCGGGAGATCGTACGGCTGCTCATCGCGAGCGGTTACCAGGGCAGCTGGTGTCTGGAATGGGAGAAGACCTGGCATCCCGAGCTGCCGGACACGGAGATCGCTCTGGATTGCTTCATGAAGTTGATCCGGGAATACCTGCAAGCGTAGGGAGCTCTTTCCCGTCCGCCGTTCTGGCGAGGTCATCATGGCGTGATCGAATCATCCATTCATCGTGCGAAAGGGGTGGAATATGAGCGAAGTATCTCGCCTGGCCCCACGGCGGGGGCTGTACTTTGAGGAGTTCACCGTCGGTGATGAGGTGACCAGCGTCGGCCGCACCATCACGGAGGCCGACATCGTGGCTTTTGCTGCCCTCAGTGGGGATTGGAATCAGATCCATACGGACGCCGAATATGCACGCTCCACGCCGTTTGGCGAGCGCATCGCCCACGGCCTGTTGGGGCTTGCCGTGGCCTCCGGTTTGGCCGTGCGTTTGGGGTTCATGGAGGACACGGTCATCGCCTTTATGAAGATCGGCGAATGGCAGTTCCGCGCTCCGATCCGCATCGGCGATACCATTCGCGTGCGGGCCACCGTGCAGGAGACCCGACCTATGCGCCGGCTGGGGGGCGGCTATGTGACCTTCAAGGTGGCTATCCTCAATCAACGAGATGAGGTGGTGCAGCGTGGCACGTGGACCATCCTGGTGAAGTTCAAGCCGGAGGAGGGCGCGTAGTCCATCGCGCCGACTGAGTATGTGTGGGCAAAGAGAACGCCGGAGGGAAGCCCCTCCGGCGTCTGTGTTGCTCAAATGAACGGCTGGTTGCCGAACGGCCTGGCCGCATGAGGGCTGCCAGGACGCTCGCGTCGGCCTTGCCGGGATCTCCTCAGGCGGGCTGCTGCTCGGCCGAGGTTTGGGAGATCGTCGGCTGCTCCAGATACTGGTCGATGGCGATCGCTGCCCGGCGAGCGGCGGCCATCGCGGTCACCACGAGGTCTGGCCCGTTGACGGCATCCCCGCCGGCGAAGACGCCAGGGAGAGAGGTCGCCCCCGTCTCCGGATCGACGCTCAGGAGCCCCCAGTTATGGGTCTTCAATCCCAGCTTCTTGCCGATCTTCTCCCACAGGGAGTCGGGCCAGTACCCCAGAGCCAGGATCACGGTGTCGATGGGCACGGTGAACTCGGATCCCTCGATGGGGATAGGGCGCCGGCGGCCGGATTCGTCTGGCTCACCCAGTCGCATCCGGATCAGCTCCAT
>JAJRVX010000195.1:0-8409 GCA_024277095.1 Chloroflexota bacterium | reverse complement strand
CTGATGGAAACTCTGTCGCTCTCGTCTAGGGTCACGACACAAAGGACGCATTCCTCACCTCCTGCACTGAACAATCTTTCCCTCCCTTTATATATAACGTGCGGTGCCCTTTGTGTCGTTTACTCCAATATGAGCGAAGACGATAGACGAAGGACGAACGGCCGAGGGCTTACTCCCCCTGGTCGTCCGTCCTGGGTCTTTCGTCATGCGCTCTATGGCTGCCCGTACTCCGTGGCGTATCGTTGCCGCAGCTTCGCCACGTCCTCCGGCGGGATCTCGTCCGGCTGTCCGATCTGCAGCGCGATCCACACCGTGCGCGCCACGTCCTCCACCATCACCGCCGCCTTCACCGCGGCCTTCGCGCTGGGGCCGACGGTGAAGACGCCGTGGTTCTTCAAGAGCACGGCGGGCGAGTCGCCGATGGATTCCACCACCACCCGGCCGATCTCCTCGCCGCCGATGAGCGCGAACCCGCCGCATGGGATCGGGCCGCCGAACTCGTCGGCGATGGCCGTCAGGTAGACGGGGATCGGGCGCCCCAGCGCGGCGAAGGCGGTGGCGTAGGGGGAGTGCGTGTGCACGACGCCGTTGACGTCCGGTCGGTGGCGGTAGATGTAAAGGTGGCTGGCCGTGTCAGACGACTGCTTGAGCTTCCCCTCGATGACGTTCCCCGTCAGATCCACGACGACCATGTGCTCCGGCCGCAGCTCCTCGTAGCGCACCCCCGAGGGCTTGATGACCACGTAGCCGGTCTCGGGATCACGGGCGCTCACGTTGCCGCTGGTCCAGGTCACCAGGTGGTTCTTCGGGAGCTCCAGGTGCAGCCGCCACAGTTCCTCGCGCAGGGATTCAAGCAATGCAGGAGCCTCCTTGAGATGAAGATTGGGGATTGGCGATTCTCCAATCTCCGTTCTTCTATCCTGCCAGGATCTCCGCCCGGAGCGCTTTCAGCCGCTTCATCACGTCGTTGGCGCCACGCCCGAAGTAGTCGTGCAAGGTGATGTACTCGGCGTAGAGGCGGTCGTAGATGGCCGTGTGCTCGGGGATCGGGTGGTAGACGGCGTCCCCCAGCCGGGCCATGTGCTTGGCGGCCTCGGCGATCGTCTCGTAGCCGCCGGCCTCCTTCCCCGCCGCGACGGCGCCGTGCATGGCCGAGCCCAGCGCGCCTGCCTGGCGTGTCTCCGCGACCCGGATCGTCCGGCCGGTGACGTCGGCGTAGATCTGCATGAGCAGCTTGTTGCGATCCGGCAGCCCGCCCGTGGCGACGATCTCGTCCACCGTCACGCCGTACTCGCCGAGCGTCTCGATGATGACCCGCGTGCCGTAGGCCGTGGCCTCGATCAGCGCCCGGTAGATCTCCTCCGGCTTGGTGGCCAGCGTGGCGCCGATCAGCAGGCCGGTGAGCTCCGCGTCGACCAGGACGCTGCGGTTCCCGTTCCACCAGTCCAGGGCCAGCAGCCCGCTCTCCCCCGGCTTCAGGCGCGCGGCCTTCTCCTCCAGCAGTTGATGGAGGTTCAGCCCGCGAGCTTTGGCCTCCTCCTCATATGCGGCCGGCACGCAGTTCTCCACGAACCAGGCGAAGTGATCGCCCACGCACGACTGCCCGGCCTCAAAGCCGAAGTATCCGGGGATGATGCCGTCCTCCACCACGCCGCACATCCCGGGGACGAAGCGCTCCTCGGTGCCCAGCACCATGTGGCAGTTGGAGGTCCCCATGATGATGACCATTCGGCCAGGCTCCGTGACGGTGGCCGCGGGGACGGAGACGTGGGCATCCACGTTGGCGATGGCCACCGCGGTGCCCGGCTTCAACCCCGTCCACTGGGCGGCCTGCTTGGTCAGCCCTCCGGCCTTCGCTCCCAGCGGGTAGATCGTGCGGGACATCTTCTCGTCGACGATGTGCTCCATGCGGGGATCCAGCGCCTTGAAGAACTCGTTCGGTGGGAACCCCTCTCGCTTGGACCAGATGGCCTTGTAACCCGCGGTGCACAGATTCCGCTTCTCGGCGCCGGTGAGCTGCCACACGATCCAGTCCGCGGCCTCGATCAGCCGATCGGCGGCCTCGTAGACCTCTGGCGCCTCGTCCAGGATCTGCCACGCCTTGGGGAAGAACCACTCGGAGCTGATCTTGCCGCCATAGCGATCCAGGAACTTGTATCCCAGCTCCCGGGCGATCTCGTTCAGCTTGTTGGCCTCCGGCTGGGCCGCGTGGTGTTTCCAGAGCTTGACCCAGGCGTGGGGATGGTCACGCCACTCGGGCAGGAAGCACAGCGGGGTGCCGTCAGCCTTGGTGGGGAGCATGGTGCACGCTGTGAAGTCGATGCCCAGGCCGATGACGTCCTCCGGGTCCACGCCGCTCTCCTGGAGGACGGCCGGCACCGCCTGTTTGAGTACCTCGATGTAATCGTTGGGATCTTGTAGCGCCCAGTCCGGCTCCAGGCGGATATCCGTCCCGGGGAGCTTCTCATCGATGACGCCGTTGGCATAGGGGTGGACGGCCGTGGCGATCTCGCTGCCGTCGGCCACGTCCACCAGCAACGCCCGCCCGGATTCCGTGCCGAAGTCGATGCCGATCACGTACTTGCGGGTACCCATGGTCTGCCTCCTGTCTGAAGATGCGACGATAGACGAAGAACGAGGGATGGGCTTGTCGGAGCCGGCCTCTTGGCCGTACCCCCCGCGGTCTCGCGCTCGCTTTCATCACCTCATGACCTCATGGCGGCCCGCGGGGGCATGGTGATGATTCCGATTAGACGTACATCTCCCAGGTATGTTGGGCCCGCCAGCCTAGGAGCCGTTCGGCTCGGCGGCAATCCAGCGCCGATTGTGTCCCCGTCAGCTCGATGCGCTTGGTGTCCGGGAAATAGCGCCGAACCAGATCGGCCGTGGGCACGTCCTTGATGCGCGAGTTGGGCGCGGCGATGAAGAATCGGTGATGGCCGGTGAGAGGCGCCGTCAGGGCCAGCCGGAAGGCGGTGGCCAGGTCGCGCACGTCGGTGTAGGCCCACAGGTTAAAGCCGCCGCGGGCGGGATCCTGCCACTCCTGTGGAAAGCGCGCGTACATCTCAGGGAAAACCACAAACGAGGGGCGTAGCGTGATCACCGTCATCGCGGGCGTGCGGCGAACGAAGCTGTCCGCGATCACCTCGCCCACCTGCTTGGAGAGGCCATAGGGGTCTTGGGGCCACAGCGGGTGGTCCTCATCCATGGGGACGTACTCGGGCGCCATGGCGTGGCGGGCGAAGGGAAACCCCACGGCGGAGTCGCTGGAGGTCAACACCACACGCGAGATGCCCAACGCGCTGGCGGCCTCCAGCACGTTGTACGTGCTCATCACGTTGTTACGGAACACCACCTCTGGCGGGTCGCTTAGGGGGTGAGGGATGGCCGCCAGGTGGATCACCGCGTCCATCCCGGATAACCCGCCATAGGTCTGGCCCAGATCCTCCAGATCGGTGCGAACGAAGCGGCCGCTCGGCTCGGAAGGCGGTGTCACGTCCAGGTTCACGATCTCGTGGCCGTGCGCCAGCAGCTCCTTGATGATGAAGCCCCCAATGCGGCCGCTTCCTCCGGTGACCGCTACCTTCATCGTTACGTGACCTCCACCGCCACTTTCACGACGCCGTCCCGGTATTCGGCGTTCAGCTCATAGGCCTCGGCGACCTGGGATAGAGGAAAGCGGTGGGTGATCAGGCTCATCAGGTCGACCTTGCGCTGCTCAGCCAGCCGGATGGCCCGCGGGTAGGTGTGCTTCATACGGCGGCACATCTTGATGGTCAGCCCCTTGCGCCGCGCAGCCGAGGCGCGCATGGTCATCACGTCCTCGCTGGGGATGCCCACCAGGATGACCCTCCCGCCGAGGCAGGCGATCTCCGCCGCTTCCGCCACCGTCTCGCTGCCCCACGCCGCTTCAAAGACGACATCCACCCCGCGACCGTCGGTGGCCTCCATGATCGCCTGCACGGGATCGGCCTCCTGGATGTTCACCACCGCATCGGCCCCGTAGCGACGGGCCAGCTCCACCCGCCATGGCAATCGCTCCGTCACGAAGATGGGGTGCGCCCCGGCGATTCGGGCCATCTCCAGGATCATGAGCCCGATGGGGCCGGCTCCCAGGATGGCCACGCTCTCCTCTACCTTCAGCTTGGCCAGGTCCACCGCGTGGATGGCGATGCCCAGCGGCTCTAACAGGGCGGCCTCGGTGTCGTTGATCGTGTCCGGCACTGGGAAGCAGCTATGCGCGGGCATCACCATGTATTCGCACAACGATCCATCGTCCGGCCACAGGCCGCAAAAGCGCAGGCGGGTACACAGGTTGGGGTGCCCCTTTTTGCAGAACTCGCAGTGGCCGCAGGGCATGGAGGGGTCCACGGCGACCCGCTGCCCGGGTTGCAGGGGCTCGTCGTTGCCGTCACGGGCGTCCGGTCCCACCGCGATCACCACGCCGGCGAACTCATGCCCCAGGATCAGGGGGGATTGCAGGTCCGTGTCCCCGATGCGCGCGTCCAGGTAAGTGTGCAAGTCCGACCCGCAGATGGTGGTCACCGTGACCTGCAACAGCGCCTCGCCCGGGCCCGGCTCGGGCGGTAGCGGCACTCGCTCAACTCGCATGTCCCGTGGTCCGTGTAGCCGGGCCGCCCACATCCGTCCATCCTCGGTCAGCTTCGTTGGAACGGGTATGATGTTCTCTTGTGGTACCGTCATGGGATGATCTCTCGGATTTCTTAATCTATCCTATGGTAGGTGGTGCTCCTTGCCGACAGGCGAACTGCGCTCTTCACATAACCGGTAGGGAGCGAATAGGAACCGTAGTCGTCATGATATAGAAACCGGAAGAGGACAACTGAGCGTGCGTCCTCTCCGGCTCATGTTATGGCGACGCGCGTGGCTCAGTATAAGGCGGGTGCTGCTCGATGTCAACAGCGCGCGGGCGGCGAAATCCAGACTGTGTGGTCTGTCCTTCGGACATCTTTTAGAGGCGCAGACCGGGCTCAGGGGCCTTCGAGTCACTCGATCACCACCGCCGCCGAGCAAGGCGGGAGGGTGATTCCCCGCTCAGTGGAGCGCCAAGTGGGATCATCTACCAGACGGTAACGGTTCAATCGCTCATTGCCATCCAGTGTCACCTGCACGGTGATGGTTTTCTCCTCATCATAGTTGCAGATGACCACACCGCGCTTGCCGTTCTTACGGTTGAGGAACACGGCATATGGATGGTGAGGTTTGCCATCAGCCGTCGTCACCGTGGCGCCCACCTGATCGCGGAACTCCCCATCCCAGAAATAATCGCGTAGTTCGGCGCGCAAGGCATCCATCTTCTTGCCATAGTCCATCGTGAGCGGGAAATCATCGAGACGTCCCTTGAAGTTATACGGCTCGTAGCTGATGATGTAGCGATACATCAGACATTGGTTGATCATGTTCCGGTCGTTGAAGCCGGTCACCGCCGTCATCAGGGGAGCGTCCGGCGCCATGTAGCGAGACAGCGGGATGTGCTCCTTGTCCCAACTGCGATGGTATGAAAGGTGATAGACCTCCAGCTCCCAGTCGTAACAGGCCTCCCCGGCGAACAGGAAATCTTGCCTGACCGGCTCAACGATACGATGGAATCGGCGGATCAACTCACGATCGTTGGCATATACCGGGGCGCCATAACGGTGACCGTGGTTCGTATCGAAGCAAAGCAGCGCCGGGGAGTGATGCAGGCATTCATCAAAGAGGATGCCATCGGCGCCTAACTCCACCGCCTTCTTGAACTCCTCCTCGCAAACCCGGAGATATTCCTCGCTGAGGAAGCACATGGGGATCAGACGCCTCGTGTTGATGTCCAGGAGCTGCGTAACGGTCTGATACTGGTACCCGTGATAGTGGTAGTAATCGCCGTACGGGTCCTTCACGGCCAGCCGGACCAGGTCCTTGCGGAAACGCTCCGTTGCCCGATCCGCCCAGGTGAACTTGGAGAACAGGATCACCTTCACGCCCATCGCCTGGATCTTCGCGATGGCCTCTTTAAGCTCCTCAAAGGTGCCCAGGCGCGGGTCGGGATCATGGGCGGGATTGCCCTGATCCTGGCCGCCTTCGGTCCAGCCCACCAGTTGGATGGCCTTCACGCCGTGGCGGGCGCAGTCCTCGCCGATCTGAACCAGGTCGCTGAACCGGATGCGCAGCTCATCTTCCGGCGAGTTGATATGAATCTGCTGCCAGGCATGCGGCTCCTTCGCCCAATCGGGGATGCGGGGAGGCCGCAGCCAGGTATCACGCCACCGCTTGTAGATGTCCACCCCCTGTTGCCATCCGCCCCGATACGCTTCCATGGCGATCGGCGTCAGGGTGCGCGTCTCCCCGGGCAGAATATACGGCACATGCACGGCGGCGAAGCGGATCGCCACATCCTTGCCGCTGATCGCGGGCTGTTTGGGGACGCGCGAGTCCATGGCGTTCCCATAGCCCGGCCGTAGCTCCAAATGCCATGCGACCAGTTCGCTACTCGGTGCAGTGATGCCCACATACAGTCCCTGCTTCCCGCCGCGGAGGAGGATATAAGGAGAGATCGGCGCGCCGCCGAAACCACACTGGGTGGGATAATCGACGCCGTAGTAGCCGCTCAGATTCTGAAAAGTGGGCCAGAGCGACCACTCCTGAGCGCTGGCATACTGATAACAGAAGGCTTTGAACCACTCCTCATCCACCGGAGGCCGCACATCGCCCAAGTACGGCAGATAGAGGTTCTCGACGGTGTACTCCGAACGATTCTCGACGGTCATGGTGAAGACAGCCTGGCGCTCGGTCAGCGTCACTTGTAGAGTCAGCGTGATATCATGAGGGCCGCCACGCTCGGACGTGACGCCCTCCCAGACGAATGTCGCACTGCGACCGTCGGGAGCCACCTCGACGCTTTTCGTCCTCTGCTTCTCGCCGAAGACGGGATTATTCCGCAATTCCTCCGAGAGCGGCAGCAGCAATCGGAAAGAGAGCCCAAGATGGGGGCGGTTCAAGATCTCCCAGCCGGTCTGGACGGCGGTAACCCCCACCAGCGCGCCGGTTTCGCGCGCGAACTCCAGGCGGAGCGTTTCGTTCTTCAGGGTGAAAGTGGACATAGCAGAACTCCTTGATGACCGGAAATCCCCTTGGCTATGTGTCACGGAGTACAGAACATGGCCGATCGCCCGTGCCTGACGCTGTCTTTTCCGTGGGGACCTGGCTACCAGGTGGTTCGACTGAGCTGGATCTTATCGACCCCGCATCTCTGGGGAGGCTCAGAGGGGCGTATCCCTCCGAGCCTCCTCATTTTCAGGAGAAGCGGTGTGTCTCGTCGTCCTCTCGTGTGAAAGTGCCGGTGGCTGGTGTGGAAATTGTTCATGGGAAGCCACGGGATATGGAGGAGGGCGCCATTCTATCCCTGACATCTCCTCTGGGCGAACACGCGCTCCCGGGCCCGCTCGCGGGTGTAGGTTTCGTAGCGCTCCTTCAGATACGCGGGTACCGGCACGTCCCACCAGCCGGCCGCGACGCCGCCGCTCAGGCCGAACTCGCGGTTCACCATCACCTCGATCACGAAGGGCGCCTCCTGCTTCAGCGCGCGTGCGGCCGCGTCGGCCAGCTCATCGGGCTCGGTCACGCGCACGGCCTCCACCCCAAACGCGCGGGCGACGTCGGCCAGATGGGGCGTGGTGGGCTCGCCGCTCGGATCACGGAACCGGGTGGCGAATGCACTCTCCGGCCCAAAGGCGGCGATCTGCAGGTCCGTGATGGACTGCCACCCGGCGTTGTTCATGACGACCACCAGGATGGGGATGTGATACTGCACGGCCGTCGCCAGCTCCTGGACCGTCTGCAGGAAATCGCCATCCCCCACGATGGCGACGGCGGGCTGCTCGGGAGCGGCCAGCTTGGCCCCCATCGCCGCGGGCACCGACCATCCCATCGTGGAGAAGCCCCCCGCGCTGAGGTAGGTGCGCGGCCGGGTGAACGCCATGGACTGGAAGACCTCGGCCTGAGAGTGTCCCGACGAGGTGAGCACCATCGCATCCTCGGGCAGGACTCGTCGCAGCTCCTTCAGGGCGCGGGCGGTGGGGATCGGGCGCACGTCGGCCTCCTGTGCCTTTCGCACCGTCGTCAGCCACTCCTCCCGGAGCGAGCGGATCTCTGCGGTGTATTCGCTGTCCGTGTAGTCTCTGGCCGGGCCGCGCTCGGCGACGGCGTCCGCCAGCGCCTGCAGCGTGGCGCGGGCGTCTCCGATGATCCCGACCTCTACCGGGTAGTTCTTGCCGATCTCGTGCGGATCCAGGTCCACGTGGATCAGCCGGGTGGGCGGGATGGCGAGGGAAGCCCCCGGCTTGTACGAGGAGGCCGTCTTGTCGGAGAAGCGGCAGCCCACGGCGAGCAACACATCGGCCGAGGTGCAGAGGG
>JAJRVX010000194.1:0-5441 GCA_024277095.1 Chloroflexota bacterium | reverse complement strand
TGATCTTCACCGACATGGACACCGCCGTCCGGGAATACGCCGACCTGGTGCAACCGTATTTCATGACGGAAGCCGTGCCCGTGGACAGCAACAAGTTCGCCGCGCTGCACGCCGCCTTCTGGCAGGGCGGGGTCTTCCTGTACGTCCCACGTAACACGCAGATCGATCTGCCCCTGCAGGCCATCGCCGCCCGGGATGCCTCCGGCGCGGGGCACTTCTCCCACACCCTGATCGTAGTGGAGGAGGGGGCCGAGGTCACCTACATCGAGGACTACCTCTCGCTGGCCTCGGGCGACCAGGGGCTCCACAGCGGCGTGGTGGAGATCTACGTCAAGCCCGGCGGCCGGCTGACGTACATCAACCTGCAGGATTGGGCGCAGGACATGTGGAACTTCTCCACCCAGCACGCCCTGCTGGAACGAGACAGCTCGCTGTTGTGGATCGCCGGGAACATGGGGAGCCGGCTGACCAAGACGTTCGCCCGCCTGGCGCTGCGGGGGCCGGGCGCCAATGGCGAGATGCTGGGGATCACCTTCGCCGACGACCGACAGCACATCGATCTGGACACATTCCAGGATCACATCGCCCCCCAGGGCACCAGCAACCTGCTCTACAAGAACGTGCTGAAGGACCGGGCCCGCACCGTATGGCGGGGCATGATCTGGGCACACCCGGAGGCGCAGAGGACGAACGCCTATCAGAAGAACGAAAACCTGCTCCTGAGCGATCACACGCGGGCGGACTCCATCCCCGGCCTGGAGATCGAGGCCAACGATCTGCGATGTACCCACGGCGCCACGGCGGGGAAGCTCAACCCGGACCACATGTTCTACCTGATGAGCCGCGGGCTGAGCCGGGAACAGGCGAAACGCATCATCGTGGAAGGGTTCTTCGAGCCGTTGCTGAGCCGCATCCCCGTTGAGAGCATCCGGACCCGGATGGAACGGGCGGTCATGGAGAAACTGGCGTCCTAAGTACGGCGCCAGACGGCCCCCCGCCGATGCACATGACAGCATCACGGAACGGATTCGGAACGGGGCACACATGGCGCTGACGCCACGACCAAGGGCACATACAGCGCCGTCACACGCGCAAGCGCCTGGGATCACGACGGCTCCGAAACGATGCGAGGGAAACGGTTGATCCACAACGCATGCAGGGTATCGCAACGCATATGCAGCAACGGGATCGGAGCCGTCGGGGCGATCGATGGGGGAACGATCGCCCGGTTCGAACAGAGGTAGCCGCCTTGCAAAGGCGCCGGCCTACGGGACCCGGCAGGAGGCAACACTCCTGGCTACCTCCTTGTCATTTCGCCAGCGAAGGGGTATACTCTTGCAGCCTTGCCCGGTGAGGGCTGGGCGACTTGAGGAAAGGTGACGGAACGTGGGATCAATTGAAACGCGGATCGCTTCGTCTGCCATGTTGGATGCAGAAGCCGTTCGGGCAGATTTTCCGATCCTCAACGTGAAGATCCATGGCAAACCGCTGGTGTACCTGGACAACGCCGCCTCGTCGCAGAAGCCGCTCCAGGTGCTGGAGGCCATGGATCGATACTACCGTGAGCTGAACGCGAACGTGCACCGCGGCGTCCACCACCTGAGCGAGGAATCCACACGCCGGTACGAGGGGGCGCGCAGGCGCGTGGCGCGATTCATCAACGCCCGCAGCGACAAGGAGATCGTCTGGACCCGAAACGCCACGGAGGCCATCAACCTGGTAGCCTACAGCTGGGGGCTGGCGAACCTGAAGCCGGGCGACGAGATCCTGGTGACCGAGATGGAGCACCATTCCAACCTGGTGCCGTGGCAGATCATCGCCCAGCGCACCGGGGCCAAGCTGCGCCACCTCCCCATCGATGACCGGGGCTACCTGCGCGTGGATCTGTTGGACCGCTTCCTGACGGAGCGAACGCGCCTGTTCGCGTTCACCGCCATGTCCAACGTATTGGGGACCATCAACCCCGTGCGAGAGCTGGTGGAGGCGGCCCACGCGGCGGGGGCCCTGACGCTGGTGGACGGCGCGCAGAGCGTTCCCCACATGCCCGTGGACGTCCAGGCGCTGGGCTGCGACTTCCTGGCCTTCTCGGGGCACAAGATGTGCGGCCCCACCGGGATCGGCGTGCTGTACGGCCGCCGAGACCTGCTGGAGGAGATGCCCCCCTTCATGGGCGGGGGCGACATGATCCGGGAGGTGCACCTGGATCACTCCAAGTGGAACGAGATCCCCTGGAAGTTCGAGGCGGGCACGCCCGCCATCGCGGAGGCCATCGGGCTGGGGGCAGCCGTGGACTACCTCAGCGACCTGGGGATGGAGAACGTCCAGGCTCATGAAAGCGCGCTGGTCCGCTACGCGATGGAACGTCTGCAGGACGTGGAAGGGCTGCGTATCCTGGGGCCGCGGCCGGAGGATCGCGGCGGGGTGATTGCGTTCACCCTGGGCGACATCCATCCGCACGATATCGCGGCCGTCCTGGACTCGGAGGGGATCGCCATTCGCGCCGGGCATCACTGCGCGCAGCCCCTGCACGAGCGTTACGGGATCATGGCCACCGCGCGCGCCAGCTTCTACATCTACAACACGCCTCAAGAGGTCGATCGCCTGGCCGAAGGGCTGGAGCGCGTGAGGGAGATCTTCGCGCTGTGACGCTCCCATCGGGAGCCAGCCCATCATCCTCGCAGAGGGAGCTGATCGGATGGACGATCTGTACCGCATGGAGATCCTGGAGCACTACCGACACCCCCGAAACTACGGGCGGCTCGAGGATCCCGATATCACCTACCATGATTCGAATCCGTTCTGCGGCGACGAGATCACACTGGACCTGAAGATCGAGGACGGACGGATCGTGGACGCCCGCTTCGTCGGCCACGGATGCGCCATCAGCCGGGCCTCCGCCAGCATGATGACGGAGGAGATCAAGGGGCGCACGCTGGAAGAGCTGAGGCACTGGACGAAGGAGGACATCCTCGATCTGCTCGGGATCGAGGTGGGGCCTGTGCGCCTGAAGTGCGCCCTGCTCCCTCTGAAGGCGCTGAAAGCCGGCGTATGGGGCCTGGCCGGATGGCCGGGAGAGGAAGACGAGGAGTCGGCAGAACAGGAGTGAGCATGGCCGAGTTCGTCAGGGTAGCCCAGATGGCCGATCTGCCGCCTGGCGGGAAGCTGCTGACCACCATAAACGGGCGATCCATCGCGCTGTTCAACGCGGATGGCACCATTTATGCCATCGAGGATATCTGCACGCACGACGGCGGCCCCCTGGTCGAGGGGGAATTGGATGGCTACGAGATCGAATGCCCGCGACACGGAGCGCGCTTCGATATCCGCACGGGCCGGGCGCTGCGCATGCCGGCGTTCGAGCCCATCGAAACCTATGAGGTGAGGATCGAGGGAGACGAGATCCTGGTTGCCGTCGAGTAAGAGGAGAGGAGAGATGCCGAAGATGCCGACAGTCGAGGAGATCCGCAACGTATTGAAGCAGAACGTACGCGATCCCGAGATCATGATCAACATCGTCGACCTGGGGCTGGTATATGACATCCAGGTGGATGAGGAGAACAAGGTCGTCACCATCGACATGACCCTGACCAGCCCCGGCTGCCCCATCGGCCCCCAGATCATGCGAGATGTGGAATACCACGTCCACCAGGCGTTCCCTGAGCTGGACGAGGTGCGTGTGAACCTGGTGTGGACGCCGATATGGACCCCGGAGATGATGAGCGAGGAGGCGAAGGAGGAGCTGGGGTTCTTCTAACGGGATCGCCTGCGCCGGAACGGGCAACACTCGCGTTCCCAGACAGGTGTTTTGCAGAAGCGTACAGCTGTGCGCTCCTACGATTCGACTATCCGGGTAGAGGCGAGGCACACCTCGCCTCTATGCTTTTTGAAGAAGATCAATAGTGTCTTAGTGGTTTCCATCGCTTTCTCAGGCACGGCCCTCAGGCCGTCTCCCGCTCCACGATGGTGAGCGGCAAATGAACGTGCTGCACCTCTCGTGAACGGTCGGTCAGGCGGGCCAGCAACAGCTCCACGGCCACACGCCCCGACTCCTCCAGCGGCTGACGGACCGTCGTCAGGCCGATATAATCGGCGATGTCCAGATCGTCGAATCCGATGACGGCGAGGTCATCCGGAACCCGAACCCCTCGCTCGCGAGCGGCCTTGAGCACCCCCATGGCCTGCGTGTCGCTGGCCGCAAAGACGGCCGTCGGCGGCTGAGGGAGATCGAGCAGAGCGTGACCCTGCCGCCGGGCCTGCTCCAGTCCGTGGGGGGCCCTGGAGATGTACGCATCGGGCAGCGGGATCCCCGCGTCCGCCAGGGCCTGACGGTACCCTTCCAGGCGCATCTCGCTGTTCCGCAGCGCGTACGGGGTGACCTCGGCATCGCCCACAAACGCGCAGCGCCGATGTCCCTTGCGCACCAGGTACTCCGCAGCCAGCCGTCCCCCCGCCACATTGTCGATGTCCACGCTACAGAACTCAGCGCGCGGCGCCTCGATCAACACCGTCTCCAACCGGTGCTTGAGCAGGCGTTGCGCCACCGCCTCATCGAAGGGAAGCGCCATCACGATGAGCCCGTCCAGCCGGCGGGAAACGGGCAACGTGGACAGATACGCATCGCGGCGGGCGACGGAGTCCACGTTATAGATGACGAGCTCGTATGGGAGGTCGGCCAGTGCCGAGAAGACACCACGCAGGCGCTGCATGAAGGAGGGGAAGGAGAAGAACGACGTCGAGGATGCATTGCGCAGGCGCAGCACGAAGGACGGGGCGGTGAAGAACGGCGCCAATACGCCGATGCGCCGCGTGCTCTTGCGCGCGCGGGCGATCGCTTCGGCTTTGGGGATGAAGCCCAACTCATCGATCGCCGCCAGCACGCGCTCTCGGGTCTTCTTGTTCACGCGCTCCGGGCGGTTCAACACCCGCGAGACCGTGGAGATGCTCACGCCGGCGCGCTGGGCGACGTCATAAATGGTCGGATTCGACATCTTCGCTCGCGATATCATCCCACGTGGGGAAGGTCATGAGGGCCAGTCTCGTGAAAGCACTTTCATCCTAGCACAGACGGGCAAGCGTGTCAAAACGTCTCACGGGGGCATGGCTCAGAGTCACAGCACCTCCGGCGATGATCCGCTTGCGTGCTCAACACGCGCTCTCCTATCGCGGAGATGTGAGGGCGCAGAGATCTCCCCTCTTCTTTCCTCCTCAGCGCCCCCGCGGTGCGATGCAGGCCATCCCTGCATAGGGCCTTTTCAAAGTCCAACGTCCATATTGGCATACATGGCGCCTGCAAGGACGAGGCAAGTGTCGTGTCTGTATACGCATCTTCTCGGCTTCCCCCAGCACACGACGTGGCCAGACGTACCCCACCCCCCTGTCGTCCCCCCTCCCCAATCCGCTTCGCTGGGAGGGGGGACCTGGAAGTGGGTGGTGGCGGCGGC